>JAISVY010000156.1 GCA_031271325.1 Oscillospiraceae bacterium | reverse complement strand
GGCGGCAAGGGCTACTTCAGTTTGAAACTTGGAAGAGAGATTGTGAACCCGGACACCTACGACATAGTTCTATAATCCCGGTCTGCTTCCGATGGCCTGCGTGTGTCTACGTCAACGAGGACTACGGATTAGGTCAGCGAACGTCTACAGGTGGGCCAAGGAGTCTCAAAAAAGAGCCCATTCGACGTGGACAAGTCCCCGCAAGCGGATACGTATTTCACAGACGGCGGGCAGAGTTATCTTGGTGTGGACTTTATCGGTCGTCACAGGCGCAACATTCGCGACAAACGGGACACGCACATCATCGAAGGCACCAACGCCGACCTTCGGCACTACATAGCGGGACTGAGGCGAAAGAGTCGCTGCTTTTTCAGAAGTCTGGAAACAATGAAAGCGGTATTGACCTTGTTTATCAGCGCCTACAACCAATTCGGGGAAGCCAAACGGGTGTACAAAGAACGTCACCCGGACTGTGGACGTGATTTCTCCTTCAACCACCTCCAATTTATCTAGGGACATGCATTTGTCCACATCTCTTTTTAGCGTTGCGCTTGCCAAACGCGGCGTTTCGTGATATACTGCCCTGCGGAGAAATCAAAGACACGCTCCCTGTTCAAAAGGGGCGTTTTATGAAAGGAAAGGGTTGGTCTAATGAAGCGGAAGACTATGGACGGCAACACTGCGGCGGCGCACGTGGCATACGCGTTTACCGACGTCGCGGGTATCTATCCCATCACCCCGTCGTCGGTCATGGCGGAACTGGCGGACAAGTGGTCGGCGGGCGGTCAGAAAAACCTGTTCGGGCAGACAGTCCGCGTCGCGGAGATGCAGAGCGAGGCGGGCGCCGCCGGAACGGTGCACGGTTCCCTCTCGGCGGGCGCGCTGACGACGACATTCACCGCGTCGCAGGGACTGCTGCTGATGATTCCCAATATGTATAAGATCGCGGGCGAACTGCTGCCCGGCGTCATCCACTGCTCGGCGCGCGCCCTCGCGAGCCACGCTCTCTCGATCTTTGGCGACCATTCCGACGTAATGGCCTGCCGCCAGACCGGCTTCGCCATGCTCGCCTCGACCAGCCCGCAGGAAGTCATGCACCTCGGCGCGGTCGCCCATCTGGCGGCGATCAAGGGGCGCGTGCCGTTCCTGCACTTCTTCGACGGCTTCCGCACCAGCCATGAGATGCAGAAGATCGACGCGTGGGATTACAGCGAACTGGGCGATATGCTGGATAACGGTGCCGTCGCGGCGTTCCGCGCCCGCGCCCTCAACCCGGAGCATCCCGTACAGCGCGGCACGGCGCAGAACCCCGACATCTTCTTCCAGGCCCGCGAGGCATGCAACCCTTATTATGACGCGCTGCCGGACGTTGTTACGGAGTATATGGACGCCGTCAACGCGAAGTGCGGCACCGATTATAAACTGTTCAACTACTATGGGGCGCCCGATGCCGAGCGCGTAATCGTCGCGATGGGCAGCGTCTGCGACACGATCGAAGAGACGATCGACTACATGAACGCGAACGGCGAGAAAGTCGGTTTGGTCAAGGTGCGCCTCTACCGCCCGTTTGTCGGGGACGCGTTCGCCGCCGCCCTGCCCAAGACGGTCAGGAAGATCGCCGTGCTCGACCGCACCAAAGAACCGGGCGCGCTGGGCGAGCCGCTCTACCTCGACGTATTCACCGCTCTGGCCGAGCGCAACATACAGGGCGTTCAGATTGTCGGCGGCCGCTACGGTTTGGGCTCGAAAGACACCCCGCCGAGCAATATCTTCGCGGTCTACGAAAACCTCAGCGCCGCTGCGCCGAAGAACAAATTCACAATCGGCATCAACGACGACGTGACCAATCTCTCGCTCCCGCTCGCGCCCGCGCCCGACACCACCCCGAAGGCAACCGTTTCCTGCAAATTCTGGGGTCTGGGTTCGGACGGCACGGTCGGCGCGAACAAGAACTCGATCAAGATCATCGGCGACCACACCGACAAATACGCGCAGGCGTACTTCGCCTACGACAGCAAGAAGTCGGGCGGCGTGACGATCTCCCACCTCCGCTTCGGCGACGAGCCGATCAAGTCCACCTATTTCGTCTCCAAAGCCGACTTTGTGGCCTGCCACAACCCAAGCTATGTGGACAAATATAAAATGGTTGAAGACGTGAAGCCGGGCGGCGTCTTCCTGCTGAGCTGCGATTGGGATTTAGACGGGCTGAACAGCCATCTCCCCGGCTCGATGAAGCGCTATATCGCGCAAAACGGCGTGAAATTCTACACGGTGGACGGCATCGGGCTTGCCCGCGGCATCAACAGGCGCGGTCTCGGCGTGAACGTCATCCTGCAGGCGGCGTTCTTCAAACTCGCGAACATCATCCCGCTGGACGACGCGGTGAAGTATATGAAAGACGCGATTGTCGCGAGCTACGGCAAAAAGGGTCAGGACGTTGTGGACATGAACTTCAAGTGCGTGGACGCGGGCATCGGCAACGTGCGCGAAGTCGCCGTCCCCGCCGATTGGAGCGGCGCGCCGGACAGCGAAGCCGACCTCGGCATTACCGGCGACCGCCCGGAACTGGTGGATTTCGTCAAGGACATCCTGATCCCGGTCAACCGCCAGCAGGGCGACGCGCTGCCGGTTTCCGCCTTCAAGGATGCCGACGGCACCTTCCCGCAGGGCAGCGCCGCCTATGAGAAGCGCGGCATCGCGGTGGACGTGCCGGAATGGGTCCCCGAAAACTGCATTCAGTGCAACCAGTGCTCGTATGTATGCCCCCACGCCGTCATCCGTCCGTTTGCGCTGGACGCGGGCGAGGCGGCGAACGCCCCGCAGAACGTCAAGAAGACGAAGATGACCGGCAAGGGGCTGGACGCTCTGCAGTACACCATAACGCCGTCCGTCCTCGACTGCACCGGCTGCGGTTCCTGCGCCAATGTCTGCCCCGCGAAGGAAAAGGCGCTGGTGATGAAGCCGATCGAAAGCCAGCTGGACGGTCAGGCGGCGTTTGATTACCTCGCCAAGCACGTAACCGACAAACCGGCGGTCTATGACGCGTTCAAACCCGACACCGTCAAAGGCAGCCAGTTCAAACAGCCGCTGCTGGAGTTCTCCGGCGCTTGCGCCGGGTGCGGCGAAACGCCGTACGCCACGCTGGTCACCCAGCTCTACGGCGACCGGATGCTGATCGCGAACGCCACCGGATGCTCGTCGATCTGGGGCGGCAGCGCCCCCTCCACGCCGTACACCGTCAACAAAAAGGGTCACGGTCCCGCGTGGGCAAACAGCCTGTTTGAGGACAACGCCGAATACGGCTTCGGCATGGTGCTGGGTGTTGCCCAGCGGCGCGAGAAGCTGGCGGAGGAAATCCGCAAGATGATCGCGGTCGACTATTGCGTAGACGAGCTGAAAAAAGCCGGGCAGGCGTGGCTTGACGCGATGAACGACGGCGAGGCCTCCAAAGCCGCGTCCGCCGCGCTGATCGCCGCCTGTGAAGACGGTTTGGACGTTGACCTGACCGGCACACAGTGGGAAGCCGAATGGCTCGCGAACGGGAAAAAATGTGTCTGCGAAGCCTGCACGGGCGCGCGGTATGTCATGGAAAACCAAGACATGCTGGTCAAAAAATCGGTCTGGGTCTTCGGCGGCGACGGCTGGGCGTACGACATCGGCTTCGGCGGCTTAGATCACGTGATCGCGTCCGGCGAGGACGTGAACATCCTAGTCTTCGACACCGAGGTGTATTCCAACACCGGCGGTCAGGCGAGCAAAGCCTCGCAGATCGGGCAGGTCGCGCAGTTCGCCGCGAGCGGCAAGACACAGCAGAAGAAAGACCTCGCGCAGATCGCCATGTCGTACGGCTATGTCTATGTCGCGCAGGTCGCGATGGGCGCGAACTACGCGCAGACGATCAAAGCCATCGCCGAGGCCGAAAGTTATCCTGGGCCGTCGCTCGTCATCGCTTACGCGCCCTGCATCAACCACGGCGTGAAGGGCGGCATGGGCAACTCGATCGGCGAGACGAAAAACGCCGTGGAATCCGGCTACTGGCACAACTTCCGTTTCGACCCGCGCCTGACGGCGGCGGGCAAGAACCCCTTCCAGCTCGATTCCAAGGCTCCGAGCAAATCGTACAAAGACTTCATCGGCAGCGAGGGGCGTTACAACAGCCTCAAGATCGCCTTCCCCGACCGCGCCGAGACGCTGTTTGACAAAGCCGAGCAAGCCGCCGAAGCGAAATACAAAAAGCTGGAACGGTTCGCGAAA
>JAISVY010000122.1 GCA_031271325.1 Oscillospiraceae bacterium | reverse complement strand
CCTTTTCTTTAATCGCGTTCTCAACGGCGATTATATGCTCCGCGCCGCGCGTTTCCATCTCTATCTCGACCGCGCTTTGCCCGAACTCAAGCCCTCCGGCAAGCCTGTCGTGGGATACGGAGAGGATATTCGCGCCCTGCTTCGCCAGAAGGTCAAGCAGGGCCGAAAGATGCCCGGGTCTGTCGGTTACGGCCGTCCTCAGGCGGGTGCGGCGGCCGGAGTTCACAAGCCCCCTGTCGATAATGCGCCCAAGGACGTTTACGTCGATATTGCCGCCAGACACGACGGCCACGGTCGGGCCTTCGGCGTTTCGCAGCTCTTCGCGGAACATAAGCGCCGCCATCGCCACCGCGCCCGCACCCTCCGCGACCATTTTCATGCGTTCCAGCATCGTAAGCACGGCAGACGCGATCTCGCTTTCAGAAACGGTGACAATACCGTCCAAATAGCGCCTGCACAGCGCGTAAGTCGTCGGGCCGGGAACCGCCACCGCCACCCCGTCCGCGATAGTGCGCCGGGGCGCAGTCTCGCGGGGCGCGCCAAAGGCGAAGGACGCGCGCATGGACGCGGCGTTTTCCGGCTCGGCGCCGATGACGCGTACGCCGGGGCATGACTCCTTTAACGCAAGGGCGGTCCCCGCCGCAAGCCCGCCGCCGCCAATCGGAATTATCACGGTTTTTACATCCGGGCGGTCATGCAGTATCTCAAGCCCTATTGTCCCCTGCCCCGCGATAACGCGCGCGTCCTCGAAGGCGTGGACGAAAAAAAGGCCGCGCTCTCTCTGAAGATCAAGCGCCGCCGCGTAAGCGTCGTCATAGGATTCCCCGGACAGTATAATCTGCGCGCCGTAAGCGCGCGTCGCCTCTGCCTTGGAAATGGGCGCGCCGGACGGCATTACGACGTAGGCGCTTATACCAAGCTGCCGCGCGGCAAGCGCCACGCCCTGGGCGTGATTCCCTGCGGACGCACAGATAACCCCCGCCGCGCGTTCGCCCCTGGTCAGCGCCGCCATGCGGTTATACGCGCCGCGCACCTTGAAAGACCCCGTGCGCTGTAAATTCTCGGCCTTTACAAAGATGCCGCTGTTCTCCCCGAAAACCGACACCGGCGCGGGAAGCAAATCCGTATGTCTGGCGAAAGCGCCCACGGTCTCCCGCGCGGCAAGCACGTCTTTAAGCGTTACGGTCTGTTCAGACATGATATTCACCCCATACGGACTATCATTGCATAACTGAGAACTGCTGAACAACTCCTTTTCGACCCGAAGCGCAACAACCCTGCAGGCTGATGAGCCAACACCGGGAGGATGATTATTTGAGAGCCGTCATGCTGGCCGGCGGAGCCGGTACGCGTTTGCGCCCGATCAGCGCCGAATGTCCCAAACCGATGGTGCGCTTCTTTGACAAACCCGTGATGGAGTACGGGATTGAGCTTTTACGCCGCCACGGATTTACCGATATACACATCACGCTGCAAACCATGCCGCAGAAAATCACCGATTATTTCGGCGACGGCACGGCGAAGGGCGTGAATCTCCGTTACAGCACCGAGAAGGAACCGTTGGGCACGGCCGGGGGCGTACGCGCCGCGATGGACGGCTTTTTAGACGGGACGGTTCTCGTGCTCTCCGGCGACGCCGTTACGGATATCGACCTCACCGCCGCTTGGGAATACCACCGTTCGCGCCGCGCCGACGCGACCCTTGTCCTCTCCCGCCGCCCGAATGTGCTGGAATACGGTCTTGTGATGACGGACACCGGCGGCCGGGTCACGAACTTTATCGAAAAGCCGTCTCACGGGCAGGTGTTTACCGACACTGTCAATACGGGTATCTACATTCTTTCGCCCGGGGCTTTGCGGCGTATTCCCCCCCAAACCGCCTTCGACTTCGCCCGCGACCTCTTCCCGCAGATGCTGCGTGACAACATGAGCCTATACGGCTATGTATCGGATAGGTATTGGTGCGACATCGGTGACAGCGGCGCGTACCTGCAATGCTGCCGCGACGTGCTGAACGGCAAGGCGCGCCTCGACCTGCCCGTATGCCCGCCGCCGCCCGCAATACCCGGTCTTACGGTCGCGCAGCCGAGTTATATCGGGCGCAGCGTTACGCTCGGGCAGGATGTCACGGTTGGTCCCTACGCTGTGATCGGAGAAGGGAGCCGTCTCGGCGACGGCGCTTCGGCGGAATTCTGCGTGCTGGACGGCGCGGTGCTGGAGGCGCGGGCTTCCTGCCGGGGCGCGTTTATCGGGCGCGGCGCAATCCTGAAAGAGGGCGCTTCGGTGCGCGAAGGCGCGGCTGTCGGCGAACGCGCGGTGATCGGCGAGAACGCCGACGTGCTGGAAGGGACGCGCATCTGGCCGCGCAAGCGCATCGAGTCCGGGGCGCGGGTATCGGGCAGCGTCAGCCGGGGACAGGTTCTGCGCGGAGCGGTCTTTGACGGCGGCGGAACGGTGCGGGGGCTGCCGCACGTCGATATAACGCCCGACTTCTGCCTGAAACTCGGACTCTCTGCGGCGCTGGCCGTAAAAGAAGAAATTGCTTTGTCTTGGCAGGGGGGCGAGGCCGCGAGCCTTGCCGCGCTCGCGCTGGAAGCGGGCGTCACGGCGGGCGGAGCCTGCGTTATCCGCACCGACGCACTGACGCCGTCCTGCGCCGCCTTTGCCGGACGGATATACGCCATTCCGCTGAGCATCTTCGTCCGGCAAGAGGGGAGGCGGCTCGTCCTCCATTTCTCTGACCGGGACGGGCTCCCTCCGGGGCGTGTTCTGGAGCGCAAGCTGGAATCCCATACACTGCACGGCGACGCGGAACTGGCCGACCCGCAGGCGCTGCGCCCCTTCCGCACGGTATCCGGTCTCGCGGAAGACTACGCCGCCGCCGCGGCCGCGCCGCCCTGCTGGGCGGCGAACGGGCTTACGCCCGTCACGGCGTCGGTTTCGGGCGGCGGCGCGGACGCGGACATCCTGCGCCGCGCACTGAGCGCCGCCGGATGCGTCTCCCGCGGCAAAGACGATGGACCCATTTTCCAAATCAGCGGCTTGTCTTTATCCGCAGATCTCGGGAATTGTCCGAAAGCGGATTTACCCCGCCTGCTCGGCATGATGATCTTAATCGAAGCCGCCTGCGGAACGGCGCAGCTCTGTCTGCCCTACGACGCTCCGGCCTGTCTGGAGGACATCGCGGCGCGGCAGGGCGTACGCGTCTTCCGCGCGGAACGCGACGGCGAAAAAGCCCGCTCCCTGCTGGTTCACCAGCCGTATATGCGCGACCCGGTCTTTCTGGCGGCGCGTTTGATCCACGGATGCCGCAAACTCCGAACCACGCTCCGGGAACTGAACGAAGCGCTCCCCGCGTTCTTCCTCTCCGCCGGCGAGGTGCCGATCGATACCGATCAGGGAGCCGTCATGCGCGAGCTTGCGCGGCAGAACCCCAACGCGGAGCTGGTGGAAGGCATACGCGCCCGCACGCACGGCGGATGGGTACGCGTCGCACCCCTGCCCAGCCGCCGTTCCCTGCGCATTGTCGCCGAGGGAGCCAGCGAGGAGCTGGCCGAAGAAATCCGCGCCGATTTCATGGATAAAATTCGGACGCTGAGCGACGGTATGTGTTCTACGTAGAGGGGCTACTGTGTAAAATTTCATTTGCTCTTATGTTTGATTTATGCTATACTCGAAGTGTTGAAAATTGCGTGTTCCAAGTCTCCCTGCGAGGCGGGTTCACGCTTCGTCTTTCGTAGCCCCCTTTCGCCGGAAGGGGGCGGCGGCGAATGCCGCCGGGGGATGTCTGCGGCGCGTCAAAGATACCGTTTTTGTGCCTTTTGTCCGTTCATGCGTTTGCCGCGGATATTTAGCTCTTGTCCGCTTGTTTGAAATGTGGTATGATGTCTTATAATACAGAGGAAGCGAAAGGATGAGCCCCCCAATGGATTATGAGCAATTATACAGCGGCTTGCAAATAATAGAAAAAGAAATGCGCGATAAGCTTTCGTCTTTGCAAAAGACACAAAAATCTCTTGCAAAGGCTTCCGAAAAAGGCGACCTAAAAAGCGCCGCGAAGGACCTCGCGCAAATGTCCCTCCTGATTCGTGACTGCGGTGAGCTTGCCGCTGAGTACGCGAAGCAAACGGAAGGTTTCGACGCGAAGGAGTATATGGAAAACGGGGATTTCGCGGCGCAGATGACCGAGTGCTGTGAAAACCTGTCGGTGGATATAAAAGGCGAATACCCTATTTACGAAATTTTTCCATACCGTGTACGGATAGACAGCGAGAACGAAGAGCTTTACATCGACCGAAAAAAGCTCCCATGCGTCCGGCCCCTCTATTTCGCAAAAACCGTCAAACAAAATCAGGACAAGCTCAATAAAGCGCCGTTCAACGCCTCCGCATTCTTAAACGAGCTGGCAGACGCCTATGACACCGCAAACCTTCATAAACAAAAAAACGGAAAGTCCTCCAAACGCGAGAACGATGTGCTGTTGAAAGACCTGTATGGCTATATCGTTCCGATGCAGCGGTTCCGCAGGGAATACGATATGCAGAGTTACGCGTTCGACCTCTCGCGGCTGTTTTCTTCGGATGTAGAGTTGACAAAAGATGGGCGCGGGTTTGAGTTTGGCAGCAGCCGGCAGGCGGGCAAGCTCATCAGGATACTGGATAAAAACGGGCGCGAACGGCTTCTCGGAACAATCCGTTTCTTCGAATAAGTACCTCTAAAAAACTTCATGTTCGCAAGCGCTGCGCCCGTTTTCGTTCGGCTTCTCCGAATGAAAACATGGGTTTTAGGGGAACACAAATCCGAAATGTGATAATTTTGGAGGTCAGCGAGTTTGGAAAACAGTTTAAGACTAGCCGCTTCGGCGTTAAAGCGCGGGGAAGCGCCGGAAGCCAGAGAAATGCTGGAAAGCATCACAGTCGGCATGGGCGGGCTTGTGGATTTTATCCGGCAAAAGTATTTTGAGGACTACATTTCAAAAGGCGGCAGCAAAATCAAGTTCATTACGGGCAAGGCGGGCAGCGGAAAAACCCATCTGGCGAGGCTTCTCCGCTATGCGGCGGAAGACCTTGGCTTTACCGCCGTTGGGTTTTCCGCGAGGGATGTTTGGCTTCATGACTTCAAAGAGGTTTACGCCGAGATCTTTAAAAAATCGGATCTGACGGCAAAGCTGACAAAATGTGCCGCCAAGATTGCAGCCGAGCTTGGATATGACCTTGATGACGTTCCGGCCGGAATAACATTTGCCGACTATCTTTCTTCCATAGGGGAATTGGATGCGCTGACAAAAAAGGAAATACGCAACCAGCTCCGGGAGATGTTTTTGAAAAACCCGCTGATCGACAACAACTTTGCCATCGCCTGCGGGCTTCTGACCGGAAGCATTCTGGGGCATCCGGTTCTGGAAAGCGCAAACGCCGAGTCGCTGCTGTCATGGCTCGCCGGGGAAAAGGATGTCAAACTCGCGGCGCTGCGGAGTTTGGGGTTGTCCCCCGCGAAGATAACGAAGTATAACGCAAGGCATATGCTGCGCTCGCTTGCGGAGGTTTGCAGGCTTGCGTCTTGTCCCGGCATCATCGTCATGATCGACAATGCGGAAGCTCTTGTCAGTTCGACCTCGCTGGATGTGATCCGCTATACCAAACTGAAGCGTGAGGATACTTATGAGAGTATCCGTGAACTGATTGACGAAATCGATACCCTCAGGAACGTCATGTTTTTCTACCTTTTCGACCGGGAACTGATCGACAACGAACTCAGCGGGATAAAATCGTATCAGGCGCTTTGGATGCGGATACAAAATGAAATCGCAAGCCCCAGATTCAACGCTTTTACCGACATCATCGATCTGGACAGATATGCCGCCGAAACCTTCACTGCCGAGACAGTTCGCGAGATGTCCGAGAGGGTGGCGGAGGCGGTAAACGCTCAGACCGGCGGAGCGCAGAGCATCGGTATCGCGGCAGCGGAAAAAATTCTAACCGAAGCCCGGTTCGCAAAGGTTTCGGCGCTCAGGCAGATCGTGCTTGCGACCGTGCTGGGAGAGGAATGGGAGACGGCGTTATGATCGATTTTGAAGCGAGAAAGGTCATCGAGGCGCTGCGCTCGGGCGTATCCTCAAAATCTGTTGGGCAGTATTTTTCGTCCGCGCGCCCTGAGGTCACAAAGCGCATATCCGACAGTTTGGACAGCGTCCGCACAGGCAAAAATTCGGGAGGTATGATTCTCTCCGGCAAGTACGGCGAGGGGAAGACGCATTTGCTGAATACCGTTTATAACCTCGCGCACAGCGAGAACATGGTGGTTAGCCTTGTCACGCTGAGCAAAGAATCGCCTTTCGACAAGCCCTATCTCATCTATCAGAAAATTATGCAAAACACCTATCTGCCCAAGCGCCTGCAGCCCGGATTTTTGGATATCCTTTCAGATATAAGCCCAAACAGCCCGCTGGCGACAGAACTTCAGGCATATACGGCGAAGCATCTGGAAACGGATAAGCTTTTTTATCTCTTCCGCGCGTATTTAAATACCGACGATCTGGACGAGAAATATCTTCTTCTGGCTGACTTGGAAGGGGATTTTATCGGCAACGCAGTATTGAAACGCATATATAAGCGTATCTTCTCCGAAAAGGTAACGTATAACACGACGTTCAGCAAGACAAAACATATGGACGATTATTTTTCCATGCTCAGCCACTTATTTTTACAACTGGGGTACAGCGGATGGGTCATTCTTTTTGACGAGACAGAATTGATCGGCCGCCTGGGCAAAAAGGCGCGTCTCAAGGCGTATACGAATATGGCGTCATTTTTATTCCCGGAAGAGACGTCAAGGATTCGGGCAACGTACAGCATTTTTGCCGTCGCGTCTTCCTACATTGAAGATGTGATTGACGGAAAGCATGAATTTGAAAATCTGAATGAAGCCGAGGATGCCGAAAAAGCGGCCGCCCAAAGGACACTCGAAGCGATCTGCGGCGCGAAGCAGCTCCAGCCGCTGACGAAGGATGAGATCGCGCTCGTCATGGATAAACTGAAGAACTTTTACAGGCGCGCTTACGATTGGGAGCCGGAAATCGATATGGCGGAGCTTGAAAAAGATACGGACGGCAGAGGGTTTTTACTCAGGACAAAGATACGCGCCTCGGTGGAGCGGTTGGATCAGCTTTACCAATACGGCAAGCTGGGCGATATAGAGATCGACGAACTGGGCGGTATTCATTACGATGAAACGCTGCCCGAACTGGACGCGCTGTCCGGCGATGAGTATACCCTGCAGTAACGCCCTGTCTTCGCCAACCCGTGCTCTTGCGAACGGGAGGTTTTTGAGTGACCAAATTGATTTAGTCTTTACAGGTGACGGTTGGCGTTGTATACTGTTATTATATCGGGGCGTAGCGCAGTTTGGTAGCGCACTTGCTTTGGGAGCAAGGGGCCGCAAGTTCAAATCTTGTCGCCCCGACCAAGATAGGTTGACAGACCTAAAAGCCGGAAAATGGCTTTGTATCAAGGTTTGTCAGCCTTTTTGTTTCTGCAGAGATACCTCATGCCTTTGGAAAGTCCACGCGCAGAGACTTGAACCTCCACAAATACTGTAAAAGCACGAAGGTCACCACCTGACCTCCGTGCTTTTTGCTATACCCAAATTTACGCAGAAAGTGAGTGAACAGTGGTGACACTAAAGGAACTCTCCGTCAAAGGCAGTATCCGCGAAGGCTTCCGAGACGGCACTTCCAAAATGGCTGACCGCCCCTGTTACGGATACAGCAAATCTGATGACGGCAGTCTTAGCATCAATGAATC
>JAISVY010000086.1 GCA_031271325.1 Oscillospiraceae bacterium | reverse complement strand
ACAGCGCCGTCCATCGGGTCGCCCGCCCCGTACACTTGGTTAATCAGCACCGGAGTTTCCCCCGCCGGGTCGGCCGCCGCCGTCCGCTGCGCCGCCGCAGGAACCATGATCAATGCCAGCGCAAGAATCAATGCCCAAAACTTTCTGCTCATACCATAAACCCTTTCCGGCACAAGCGCTTGACGAATACCGCAAAACAACGCCTGCAATTTATGTGTATTCTACATCAATTTATTATGCGTGTCAACATGCCCTTTAAAAGCTGCGCAGACGCAAGACAAACGCGCGAACGTCCATTTTGCACAGACGAAATGTACGGGCGGGGTTATCCGTCCGCAGGTATCGCGGGAGGCAAAACGCCTCCCCTGCACAGGACGTTGAAACCGGCGGCGCGCCGGGGTCGTCGCGCCCTGCACGTCCTAATTGTCCATTGTCCATTGTTAACTGTCAATTGTCTATTGTACACCCCCTCGCTGCCCCCTTCCGCCGGAAGGGGGTGGCGGCGAATGCCGCCGGGGGATGTTCACGGCGCGCCGGGGTCGTCGCGCCCTACATGAGGATACCGCTCTGTTTCCTCGTACGGTTCCAAACAATTGGTTAAATTTCTCTCCGCTTTTCAATGGTAAAATGTCGCAGAAAATGCAATAATAAAGGGCATGTTGGAAATTGCCCGTTCCGGCTTGAAAACGAAGCGTGAACCCGCCGAGCAGGGAGACTTGGAACCCGCAGGCGTAGCGAGCCAGCGAGCGTAGCCGGGGGGTGAAAGGCGACCGCCCGCGAGGCGAGGGGAACGTGACACCGCGTCATAGGCACCTGTTCGCAAGCGCTGCGCTCGTTCGCTTTTCAGGCGAACACGCAATTTTCAACATGCCCATAAAGCGTTACAATGCCCGTCACCCCCGCCCGGACCGGCGGGGAGTTTTTTTTGACGGAAGACACAGGATGTGGTATACTGGTCTGTGCGGAGGGTGATGGATTGAAAACCTGCATTCTGTTTGATTTGGACGGGACTCTTTCAGATCCCAAGGAAGGGCTTTTGAACTCTTATCAATACGCCCTATCGGCGTTCGGTATCCGCGAAGAGCGTGAAAACCTGACCCGGTTTATCGGACCGCCGCTGCGTGAGTCGTTTGCGTCGGCATACGGTTTTTCTCCCGGCGAAGTGGAAGCGGTCGTTGCAAAGTTCCGGGAGTTCTTCGCCGAAACGGGCATCTATCAAAACACGGTATACCCCGGGATCCCGGAGGCGCTCAAAGCCCTGTATGACAGCGGCAAGACGCTTTGCGTCGCGACCAACAAAGCCGCGTTGTATGCCCGGCAGACGATAGAGTTTTTTCGCATGGATCGCTATTTTACCTATATATCCGGCGATGAGATGGACGGCTCGTTATCCAAAGGCGGCAAGCGGGAGATCATACGCCGCGCGCTGGAAGCAGTCGGCGCAACCGACTTGAGCGCCGCCGTGATGATCGGAGACCGCAAGCACGACATTCTGGGCGCGAAGCAGGCCGGTATCGGAAGTATCGGCGTGCTGTACGGCTACGGAAGCCGGGAAGAGCTGGAAGAAGCCGGAGCGGAGGCTTTGGTTAACGACGCGAACGCGTTAACCGGCCTGCTGCTCGGCGGTTTATAAGGGGGCAGTTTTTTGGCGACACGCAAGACATACGACAATACCTCAATCACCCAGTTGAAGGACGAAGACCGCGTCCGCAAGCGCCCGGGCGTCATCTTCGGCTCGGACGGGCTGGAAGGGTGCCAGCACGCGGTATTTGAGATTCTGTCCAACTCCATCGACGAGGCGCGGGAGGGGCATGGCAAGACGATCCGCGTGAGCGTCTTCGCCGACCATTCCCTTGAGGTGAGCGACGAAGGGCGCGGCTGTCCGGTTGACTGGAACGAGCGGGAGGGGCGGTTCAATTGGGAGCTGGTCTTCTGCGAATTATACGCCGGAGGGAAGTACCACAACGAAAGCGACGAGAACTATGAGTTTTCGCTCGGTCTGAACGGCCTCGGCGCGTGCGCCACGCAATACGCGTCGGAGTGGATGGACGTGGAGGTGACGCGAGACGGGTTTCGCTATACCCTGCGTTTTGAGAGCGGCCGCAACATCGGCGGGTTGAAGAAAGAGCCGGCCGTGTCGAAGAAGACCGGGTCGCGCCATCGCTGGAAGCCGGACAGGGAGGTCTTTACCGAGATCGCCGTGCCGCTTGAATACTTTACCGATACACTGCGCAAACAGGCGGTCGTCAACCCCGGCGTGACGTTTTTGCTGGACTATATGGGGGAAAAACAGTCGTTTTTCTATCAAAACGGCATTACAGACTACCTCCGGGAGCGCGTTTCGGGGGAAGACAACTCCGCGGGGAGCGATACCCGTGTCAGCCTGTCCTCCGATCAGGACGCTCCGCCGCCCGAACCGGACCAAGCCTCCGGCGCGGCGGCGTACATCACGGCCCCCCAATACTGGCAGACCGAGCGGCGCGGGCGCGACCGTGA
Source organism: Oscillospiraceae bacterium (assembly GCA_031271325.1). Classification (GTDB taxonomy): domain Bacteria; phylum Bacillota; class Clostridia; order Oscillospirales; family UBA929; genus UBA929. The sequence continues at coordinate 9,648 of JAISVY010000086.1, read as the reverse complement.
GGATAAGCCGGAATACAAGGTGCGCCTGTCGGCGGCGTTCTGCTTCTCACAGACGGCGGCGTTCTGCGAGCACTACCACAACTCGTCGTTTTTGGAACACGGCGGCAGCCCGGACAAAGCGGTGCGTTCGGCGTTCGTGTCGGCGCTGGACGGGTATTGCAGAAACAACGGCAAATACCAAAAAGCCGAGAGCCGCGTCACGTGGCCGGACATCGCGGAATGCCTGTGCTTTGTCTCCAGCAACTTCTCCACCGCGACGAGCTACGAAAACCAGACCAAGAAGGCGGTCAACAACCGCTTTATCCAAGAATGCATGACCGACTGGCTCAAGAGCCAGCTGGAGGTCTTCTTCATAGAGAACAAAGCCGCCGCCGAGGCCGCCGCCGCGCAGGCGCTGGTCAACAAACGCAGCCGCGAAACGGCGGAGAAAACCCGGCTGGGGCTGAAGAAGAAGCTCTCCGGCAATATGGACATCACCACCCGCGTCGGAAAGTTCCACGATTGCCGCACCCGCGACCTCAACCGCCGGGAGGTTTACATCGTCGAGGGCGACAGCGCGCTCGGCGCGTGCAAGCTCGCGCGGGACAGCGAGTTTCAGGCGATCATTCCGGTGCGGGGCAAGATCCTGAACTGCCTCAAAGCCGATCTGGATAAGATTTTAAAGAACGAGATCATCACCGACCTCGTCAAGGTACTTGGCTGCGGGATCGAGACAAAGGCCAAAAAGGGCGCGGCGGCGTTCGATCTCGCGGCGCTCCGCTGGAACAAGGTAATCATCTGCACGGACGCCGACTACGACGGCTTCCATATCCGCACGATGATCTTAACCATGCTCTACCGCCTGACGCCGACGCTGATTGAGCAGGGTTATGTCTACATCGCCGAAAGCCCGCTCTTTGAGATTACCCATAAGGATAAAACGGCGTTCGCGTGGAACGAGAGCGAAAAAGAGCGGATTTTAGAGAGCTGGGGGCGGCCCAAGGGCGTAAACGTCAACCGCTCAAAAGGGCTGGGCGAGAACGAGCCGGACATGATGTGGCTGACCACGATGAGCCCGGAAACGCGGCGGCTGGTGCAGGTCACGCCGGAGGACGCGGCGCTGACTGCCGAAGTCTTCGACATGCTGGTAGGCGACAACATCGCCGCGCGAAAAAGTTTTATCGCGGAGCATGGGTTTGAGTATTTGGAAATGGCGGATATTTCGTAGACATCCCCGGCGGAGGGGATGAAAAACAATTGACAATGGACAGTTAACAATTGACAATTAAGAAGCTCTAAAAACCTCATGTTCGCCGTTAGGCGAACGAGCGGAGCGCTTGCGAACAGGCGGCTGTGCCGCGGCATCGCAAGCCGGAGCGGGAGGTTTTTAGAGTGACCCAATTAAGACGAAAGCTCCGCTGCCTCGCCTCCGCAGCCCCCTTCGATCCGAAGGGGGTGGCGGCGAAGCCGCCGGGGGATGTGGAGCAATTGTCAATTGACAGATGATATTATATATGGTACTATAATGGAGTGGTGTTGAAATTGCCGTCCGTGGAAAAGATCATTGAGAAAATGAGGAACCAACCTCATGGCATCCGGCTGGAAGAAGCGGAAAAAGTTTTAGCCGCTTACGGTTATCATTTCAAGCGCCAAAAAGGCTCGCACAGACATTATGGCAACACTCAGGGGCTTATCATCACCTTGAAAGACCCGTTGAAAATATCCTATGTAACTTCGATCCTTGAGCGCATCGGCGAACAACAGGCGGGAGAGATTTTATGACTGCGAAGGAATATATGACTTTACCCTACAGCGTGATATTTCGGCACGTCACAGATGAAAGCGGGGATTATTATTTCGCCTCCGTCCAAGAATTGGACGGCTGTATGAGCGACGGCGCGACATGGGAGGAAGCTCAAGCCAACATCATGGAAGCGATGGAGGGCTGGATTGAAACAAGGATAGAACAGGGTTTTCCCGTTCCGATACCGGACGAAGCGGAGCAATACAGCGGAAAATACGTTGTCCGGCTGCCGAAAACACTGCATCGCCGCCTAGCGGCGGAAGCAAAAAAAGAGGGCGTTTCCCTCAACCAATACACCGTGTATAAGCTCAGTCTATGACTGGGCTTTATCTTCCCTGCCCGGCGGAGGAGCAGTTCGCAGCCAAATCATCAGCGCGGTCAGATCGGCGGGGTTGACGCCGGAGACGCGGGAGGCCTGCCCGAGGTTTTTCGGGCGGACTTTCGCGAGCTTTTGCCGCGCTTCAATCCGTATGCCGCGGATCGACGCGTAATCCATATCTTCGGGCAGCAAACGGTTTTCCAGATGCGCCATCTCTTCCGCCGCCGCCTTCTGGCGGCGCAGATAACCCTCGTACTTAATCTGTATCTCCGCCTGCTCGGTCACCTCGGGCGGCAGTTCCGGGCGCTCCGGGTCGGCGGGCGCGAGCGAGGCGTACGTCACCTCCGGGCGGCGCAGCTTATCGGCGAGACGGTTCTTCTCAAGTCTGAGAATCTCTTTCTCCACCGCTTCATATTTCGCGGCGACGGCTTCGTACCGTTCTCCGGGAACCAATCCCAGCTCATACCCCAGCGGCGTGAGGCGGGCGTCGGCGTTGTCCTGACGCAGCAGCAGCCGGTATTCGCTCCGCGAGGTCATCATGCGGTACGGTTCCTCGGTGCCGCGCGTCACCAGATCGTCAATCAGGGTGCCGATGTAGCTTTGGGAGCGGGTGAGCGTAAACGGCTCTTTGCCTTGCGCAAACCGCGCCGCGTTGATTCCGGCGATCAAGCCCTGCGCCGCCGCCTCCTCGTATCCCGAAGAACCGAGCACCTGCCCCGCGCCGAACAGTCCGGGGTTTTCTTTCGCCATCAGCGACGGCGTAAAGCCCAGCGGGTCGGCGCAATCGTACTCGATGGCGTAACCGGGGCGGGTGATCACGGCGTTCTCCAGCCCCGCGACCGCGCGGACGGCTTGCTCCTGCACCTCTTCCGGCATTGACGACGACATCCCCTGAAGGTAATATTCGTCCGTGTCCAGACCCATCGGCTCGCAGAAGACGGGATGGCGGCTCTTGTCGGCGAATCGTACCACCTTGTCTTCGACCGACGGGCAGTAGCGGGGTCCGACCCCTTCGATCACGCCCGAATAGAGCGGGCTGCGGCTAAGATTTTCGCGCAGGATGCGGTGAACCTCTTCGTTCGTCCACGTCAGGTAGCAAACAACAGCATTGCGCACCGGGCGGGGCGAGGTGAACGAAAAGGGGATGGTGTCCTCCCCCTCCTGACGCTCCATCCGCGAAAAGTCCAGCGTCCGCCCCAGTACGCGGGGCGGCGTTCCCGTCTTAAAGCGTCTGGTTTTCAGCCCCAGCTTTGACAGCGCCCCGGACAGTTCCAGCGCGGGCAGCAGCCCGTCCGGACCGCCCGGGCGGACATGCTCCCCGGTGATCACCCGCCCGTTCAGGAAGGTGCCGGTCGCGAGCACCGCGGCGCGGACAGAGAAGCGGCCGCCGGTTGCCGTGACCACGGTAAAACCGCCGCCTGACGGGAGGATATCGACCACCTCGGCTTGCTTCAGCGTGACGGCCTGTTCCAAGACGCGCTTCATATGGGCGCGGTAGGCAAGGCGGTCTGCCTGCGCGCGCAGCGAATGCACCGCGGGACCTTTGCCGCGGTTCAGCAGACGGTATTGGATACAGCAAGCGTCGGCGGCTTGTCCCATTTCACCGCCCAGCGCGTCAATTTCGCGCACCAGGTGACCTTTGGCCGTGCCGCCGACGGAAGGGTTGCAGGGCATATTGCCCACCGAGTCCAGCTGCGTCGCGAAACACACGACGGCACAGCCCAGCCGCGAGGCGGCCAGCGCCGCCTCGATCCCGGCGTGCCCCGCGCCGATCACCGCGATGTCGTACCCGTTCGTCACAAAGTATTGACCGTCTTTTGCAGTGCCCGCTGCAAGCCGTAGATCACCAGCGTGTAGGGAAGCACTACCGCGGCGCGCCACGGGAGCGCCGGCCAGAAGGAAAGCCAAAACGCAACGGGCGCGGTTCCAACCACCGAACCCCAATAGGCGGACAACGGCAGCGCGATCAACAGAGATTGCGCCGCCACAGCTAAAACGACGCGTAAAAGGGACGGTTTGCAGCGATGCAGGAAAAACCCGAAGCACAAACCGCTGAGAGCCGCCGTGACCGTGTATCCGAGGAAAATAACCCCGTTGCCGGTCGGGTTCAATGTCGCGCCGAGCAGATCGGCGGTCATCGCCGCGCCCATCGCCCATCCCGGACCGAGGATCCAGCCCGCCAGCGCGTACCATACCGTTTGCAGGCTGAAACGCACATAGAACGTTCCCGGCGGCAGGTAGGTTGACAGCGGCAGCAGGCGCACCGTCACAACCTCCAGCGCGACAATCAGCGCGGCGATGATTAGGTTGCGCAGCTCGTTGTTTTTTTTCATTTGTGATACCTCAAAAATCCGGCATATGCCATAGGGGCGAACTGCGTTCGCCCCTATACGGACACGTGCATGTGGGTTGCGGGGCGCGCCGGGATCGCCGCGCCTTGCAAGGCCGCGTCCCGATTGCCCGTTGTCAACAGTGTCACACCGATTTTGCTTTCTCCGCCAGCGCGGCGAAGGCGGCTTTATCGTATACGGCCATTTCGGCCAGCATTTTGCGGTTGAGGGTGACGCCTTGCGTCTTCAAGGCGTACATAAAGCGGGAATAGTTCAGCCCGTTGGCTTTCGCGCCCGCCGAGATACGGGTGATCCATAGGCGGCGGAAATCCCGTTTGCGCTGGCGGCGTCCGACGTATGCGTACCGCAGGCTCTTCATCACCGCTTCGTTCGCGGTGCGGAACAGTTTCGATTTGCCGCCCCAGTAGCCCTTCGCGAGCTTTAATATTTTCTTATGCCGTTTGCGCGTGGTTACCGCGCCTTTGATTCTGGCCATGATACTCTTCCTCCATCTGTGTCGTTGTCGCGCCGCCTAACTGGCAGTAAGCTTACGCTCGCAGGCTCGCTATACCTGCGGGTTCCATGCCTCCCTGCTCGGCGGCGGAGCAGCTCGTTGGTTTGTCACGCTCCGCGCGCGCCTCGCGGGCAGTCGGCCTTCACCCTGCGGTTACGCTCGCAGGCTCGCTATACCTGCGGGTTCCATGCCTCCCTGCTCGGCGGCGGAGCAGCTCGTTACTTGTACGGGATCATCTCTTTGATGTTTTTCTCGTTCGTCTTGTCGGCGTACGCGCCCGAACGCAGTTTGCGTTTGACTTTTGTGGTCTTGACGTGGTGCTGATGGCGAAGACCGGCCTGTTTACGCTTGACCTTACCGGATTTGGTCAGGTTGAAACGTTTCTTCGCGCCAGAATGCGTTTTAATCTTAGGCATGAGTCGGGTTCTTCCTTTCTGTCGCGCTCCGCGGGCGCTCAAATTTTATCACAACCGTTCAGGCAAAGACAGCGCGCGCTCCGCGCAGTCTCTGTTTTGGCGAAAACAGCCGTGTCTTTTTGCTGCCCGGCGGCGGAGCGGCTCTACTTTGATTTGGGAGCCAGGAATAAAAACATACGCCGCCCTTCCAGTTTGGGTGGCTTTTCGATAGACGCGACTTCCGCGCAGCCGTCGGCGAATTTCAACAGCTGCTTTTCGCCCAGATCGGCGTGTACAAGTTCGCGCCCGTGGAACCGTACCGATACCTTGACTTTGTCGCCGTCTTTGAGGAAACGGATCGCGTTGTTGAGTTTGAACGTGAAGTCGTGTACGTCGATGGTGGAGGAGAGGCGTATCTCCTTGATCTCGACGATATGCTGGTTGCGGCGGGCTTCCTTTTCCTTTTGCGCCTGCTCATAACGGAACTTGCCGTAATCCATCAGGCGGCAGACGGGAGGGGTCGCGGCGGGGGCAATCTTGACGAGATCCAAATCGCGCTCAACGGCGATTTTGAAGGCGTCGCGCGAGGGCATAATGCCCAGCGCCGCGCCGTCTTCTCCGATCAGGCGCACCTCACGGTCACGGATCTCCTCGTTGATTTGATGGTCCCGGTTGCTGATATGGATTCACCTCCAAAACATGAAAAAACGGGCGGTTTCCCCCCGTCAACAAACGCGGCGCAAACCGCCGGCGTGTTCCATGTTGACCTTACGCCCGTGCGGGGCAAGGTGAGGGGGGTTCCCTGCTTTATTGTATGGACTGAGTGCAGTCTACCACGGTTTTTTACCGTTGTCAAGAGTTTTTTTAACACCGCTCCCGCTGCGGGGCTTGCGCTTCTGCTGAAAATCTGCTACACTGTCGGTATGAAAAATCAGGGAGGAACATACACATGAGCCAACTAAAAGGAGCCTGTATCATCGGTCAGTCGGGAGGACCTACGTCGGTCATCAACGCCTCGGCGCTTGGCGCGATCGAAGCCGCGCTGGACAGCGGCGCGATCACCCGCGTCTACGGCGCGGCAAACGGCATCAAAGGCGTGCTGGACGACCGTCTGTACATTATGGAGGAAGAAGACCGCGCGGAGCTGAAACGTCTGCGCCACACCCCGTCCTCAGCGTTGGGTTCGTGCCGGTATAAGCTCAAAGACCCCGGCGCGGACGACACCGATTACAAGCGTATTCTGGAAATTTTTAAGAAATACGACGTGCGTTACTTCTTTTACAACGGCGGCAACGACAGCATGGATACCTGCAACAAAATCAGCAAGTTCATGCAGCGCAACGGCTATGAGTGCCGCGTCATGGGTATCCCGAAGACGATTGACAACGATCTCTTCGGCACCGACCACTGCCCCGGTTACGGCAGCGCCGCGAAATACATCGCGACCTCCTGCATGGAGATTTACCTCGACGCACGCGTCTATGACACCGGCATGATCACAATTCTGGAGATCATGGGCCGTCACGCCGGGTGGCTGACCGCCGCCGCCGCGCTGGCCGGAGACTATGCCCCGGACTTCATCTACCTGCCCGAAACCGATTTTAATATGGACACATTCTTATCGGACGTGCAGGCGAGATACGCGCAAAAGGGGAAGGTGATCGTCGCCGTCAGCGAGGGTATCCACGACAAAGACGGCAAACTGATCGCCGAATACGGCGGTTCCGGCACACAGCAGAAAGACAGCTTCGGTCACGCCCAGCTGGGCGGTCTGGCCGCGACACTGGCTTCGGTTGTCAAGGAAAAAACCGGCGCGAAGGTGCGCGGCATCGAGTTCTCCCTGCTCCAGCGCTGCGCCTCGCACATCGCGTCGAAGACCGATATTGAGGAATCCTACGCCTCCGGCCGCGCCGCCGTCGAGCACGCGGTCAGCGGCGTAACCGATAAGATGGTCGGCTTCAGGTGCACCCGCGACGGCGGCTACCGCTGTGAAACCGAACTGCTGCCGCTGGAAGACGTCGCCAATACCGAGAAGAAAGTTCCGCGCGAATGGATCAACGATGCCGGCAACGGCGTCCTCCAAGGTTACATCGACTACGCCCTCCCGCTGATCGCCGGAGAGACGGAGCAAGAAAAAGAAAACGGTCTTCCCCGTTTCGCGAAACTGCGAAAGGTTTTGGCGGTGTAAGGTCTTTCCAAACGCGTCCCGCTTTCGCGCCGTTTTCACGGCGACGGCGGCACCCGTGTCAGCCGCAGCAAAACGCCGCCTCGCCGGGATTTCCCGGCGGGGCGGTTCGGTTGCACAGGAATGAGTTAAGGCACTGACCCGCGGTCACGCTTACTTCAGTCCGATGTTCCGACGCTGCCTCCGAAAGTCGTAAACACGCCGTGACCGTTTCCGGCGGGGACCGAGAAGAGCATATAGTTATATTCCTGCTCCTCCAGCACATCCATTTCGAAGATGTATACGGTAGGTCTATTGTCTGTCAGTTCGTAGCTGTAGCCGTATGGGCGGTCGGTAGCGGGAAGCGGGATGTAAATCCATTCTCTGTCGAACCCGTCTCCCCCGAGAGAATAGACTTCGTTTAAATAGAACTCTCCCTGTCCCTCTTGTGTGTATATTTCCCATTGCGCCGCCAACATGGATGCCCAATTTTGAATCATCTCCCGGTTCGCTTCCGGCGTATCCTCCAGCAGGTAGCGTACCGCCGGTTCGTCGGCGTTCGTGCCGTCGAACCAAGGCATCTCAGTGCTCTCGTCCGTGGAAGTTCTCCATCGGCCCTTGTATGCGTAAAGACCGCTGAATTCGGCGACAACACACCGTGCCCGCGCTTTGACAGCTTCCGGCGGCGCTTCGTCCGCGCCCAGTTCGTTCATCAGCTTGACGCTTTCGGCGGTCAGCCAGTTTACCGTTTCCCTGCTCTTCTTTTTCGAGTGATATTCCGGGTAATTATATTCCCTGTGTATGTCATACACCCGTTGATACGCCATGTCATACACTTCGTCCGGTGTTTGCAGAGGCGTGAATTCGTCGTCAATGTTTTCGTAGGCTGAATAATCTGCTGGTTCCGCGGCTCTGGCAGGATATGCCTTAACCTCCGGGGACGCTTGCGGGGTAACGTCCTCCGCCGCGCCCGGCACAGGATTATCGTTGTCCGCCGGCGGCGTGCGCGTGTTCAAAAACGTCGTTACGCCCCAGAGCAGCGCGGCGGCCATGCAGATCGCGACCAGCGAGCCGGCGAGCTGCGCAATCGGGCGCACGGGTTTTACGGTGTTCGGCGCGTCGAGCGCCATCCGCTCCGCTTTGCCGTTCTCCGGCACACGGTCAAACAGCTGCTTATAACGATTCATGTTCATCCTCCTTCAACAGCCCTTTGAGTTTTTCTCTTGCCCGCGTAAGCCTGCTGCGCACAGTGGATTCCCGCCGCCGGACAATCTGCGCGATCTCTGCGGTGGAGTACCCTTCGTAGTAAAACAAATGGATCACGGCGCGGTCAGGTCCCGGCAGCTTGGATATCACGTCCAGCAGTTCCCGTTCCTCGCGGCCGCGCGCCGGAACCGACTCGGTCAGCGGCACGGTGCGCTGCCGCCACGCCGAAGACAGGCGATTCTTCGCCAGATTGACGGTAACGCGGATCAGCCACGCCGTCTCGTGGCTCTCCGATTCAAACACGGGTTTCTTTTCCCAAAGCCGTAAGCAGCAGTCCTGCACGACCTCTTCCGCGTCCCCCGCGTTACCGGTTACAGCCAGCGCCGTCTTATAGAGCTTTTGCGCGTTGCCGCGCACAACCCTCTCAAACTCGGCTCTCCGGCGTTCGGCATTGACGTTTGTTAAGACCGGCGTTATCTGTTCGTTATTCACCGTCCCGCCACCTCCTTCTACCCTATATACAATATATCACGCCAAATTGTTGCAAGGGAAGGATAATTTCCCTTTGACTTCTCATCGGTTTTCACTTGTCCCTATACCAGCTGATTCTTGTTGGCCACGCGCTCACCTTATGGATTGCCTCTGCCTTTGCATCCTTGCTCCCGCAAGCAGCTTTCCCATCTATGCTGACAATCTCACCTTTCGTTTTCACGCTTACAGAGTTTGTCCATGAGAAAAAGCATGCTTCCAATTCCTTGGGATTGATCAGAGATAACACACGCTCAAACGTGTCGTGTGACGGTATGCCATTCTTTAATTTGGTTAATTCCCAAAGTAAATGCAACAGCGGATAGCAGTAGCGTTAAGCATGAGAATCCAAGGCGGAACGCGTACTGAGAGGAGTGTGAAAGAGGGCAAAAGGGGAAGAAGGATGCCC
>JAISVY010000018.1 GCA_031271325.1 Oscillospiraceae bacterium | reverse complement strand
TGCTGTTCGTATTCCGTATGTTGTTTCGGATGACTGTGTGGTCGATGGCTTCGATCTTTTAAACTCTCCAACGTACCGTCGTATCGTGCTACCCATTTATAGACCGTCTTCCGACTTATCTTGAATCGTAACGATGTCTTCGTTCCGCCATGCTTGAAATAATACTTCACCATCCGTTGACGATGATACGCTTCCTGTGTTACCATGTCCATGACAAAGAGCCTCCCTTTTGGTATGTGTTGTCTGGTAACTCCACTATACCATTTGGGTGCGCTCTTTGTCTCTGCTTCTGTTACCTATCTATTGTACCTTAACAAATTTTGCAGCCACCCGGCGCCGATCGCCGCGCCGCTTGCGGCCCAGCTTGTCAGGTTTGCCACGATGCCGAAGGCGAGGGCGGTTTTGGGCTTTGGGGTTTTGAAAAAATGCTCGTAAACCAGCGCCTCGACGATCATAATGACAAATCCCGCCGGAATCAAGGCGACGACCGCCGCTGCCGGTCCGGAGCGCGCCAGCGCCAGCCCCGCCGTGAACGTCAGGGCGGTTTGGGCAACCAAGTTTACCAGCAACAGAGGGATCCAATTTTTTGCCAAGCTGATCTTGAACGCTAAAAGCACCAACCCCTCCAATACCAGCGTCGCGGGGAACATAATACAGAAATAAAGAAGCAGCGGCGGCATGGCATCAAACCCTTTCGTCGTTTTGGTACAGTATATCACGCGCAAGCCGCGATGTCACCCTTGCATATGCCCGGACGCCGTGGTATACTGAAACCTATGGAACAGATCACCTTTACCGTGGAAGAGCTGGACAGGCTCCTGCTGCAGAACGACGGCGACGCGGCGTTGCTTTACCTATATGTCAAGCGCGGAAAAGAACCGGCGCTCGGCGGCGTTCGTTTGCGCGAGGCGCAGAAGAAGCTGTCCGGCGCGGGGCTTGCCGCGCCGATCGGCGCTGAGCGTCCGTCTTACGACGCGGGGGAGATCAAGCAGGGGCTGCTGACCGACCCCGGTTTCTTTGCCGTGTTCAACGAGGCCGAGAGGCTGATGGGGCGGCTGCTCTCGTCCAGCGACCGTCAGATTCTCTTTTCTATTTACCGCTGGCGCGGTCTGCCGCCCGATGTGATGATGCTGCTTCTCAACCACTGCAAAGAGGACAAGCCGCCGCTCACGATGAAACGCGCCGACCGTGAGGCGGCGCTTTGGGAAGAGGCGGGGATTTCTGATCAGGATGCCGCCGTGCGGTACATAGAGCAAAAAGAGGCGTCGCGCGAGATGTTTTCGAAAGTGTTCAAGAATTTCGGCATCTTTGGCAGAGCGCCTTCCGAAATCGAGAAAAAGTACGTGGCTTCATGGATCGAAATGGGATTCTCCGTCGAAGCCATCGCGCTTGCGTACGCCAAGACGGTGGACAAAACCCAATGGCCTGCGTGGAAATACTGCGACACCATCCTGCGCCGCTGGCACGAAAAAGGCTGGCATACGCCGGAACAGGCGGAAGCGTACGACAAAAAGCCGCCGCCCAAGAACAACGCCGCCGCCGGCTCTTATGACCGCACCAGAGCGGCTCTCAAGCGGGTGAAAGGGGAGTGACGGCATGACGGCAGACCGCGTCTTGCTGGCAAAAGCGCGGCGGGAACTCGAAGAAGACGCCGCCGCCCACCGCAAACGCCGCGCGCAGCTGCGCCGCCGCCTGTACGAAGAGGAACCGCGCCTGTCCGCGCTGGACGCGAAGATCCGCACGGTGTTTTTAGACGCGCTCGTGTCGCCGGAAACAATGGAAGACGCGTCGTCCGAAAGCCTCGCCCTTCAGCGGGAGAGAGCGTCTTTACTGCGTGCGCTCGGCGCGCCGCCGGAGATTTTGGAAGACGAGCCCCTCTGCCCGGTTTGCAAAGACGGCGGTTACGCGGACGGGGAACCGTGCGCCTGTTTGCTGGAGCGTTACCACGCGCTGCAAATGGACGCGCTTTCCGCGACGCTGGACGTGCGGAACCATACCTTCGCCGGTTTCAACGCAAAGCTGTATTCCGACGCGTTCGACCCCGAGATCAACGGTTCGCCCCGGCGAAACATAGAGGATATTCGCGAGTTGTGCCAGATTTACTGCGCGGACTTTGAGTCGAAGTTTGAGAATTTGCTTTTTTCCGGCGAGCCGGGCACGGGAAAGACATACCTCGCCGCCTGCGTCGCCGGAGCGGTCAGCAAACACGGATATTCGGTGGTCTACGGCGCGGCGGCGCACCATTTGGGGCAGGCGGAAGCCCTGCATTTCGGGCGGGGAGACTCCGAAACGGAGTTTTACGTAAAGCGGCTGACCGAATGCGACTTGCTGATTATAGACGACCTCGGCGCGGAGTTCGTCACGCCGTTTACCCAGTCGGCGTTGCTGGACATGGTCAACACGCGCGTCATGAGGCAAAAAAAGATGCTGCTCTGCACCAATCTCACCAAAGATAAGATGACCGGGCGTTACAGCCCGGCTCTGGTCAGCCGTCTCGAAGGCGAGTTTCTGCGGCTGGATTTCGTCGGGGAAGATTTGCGGCAGAAACTGTAGGGCGCGGCATCATGCTGCGGGGTTGGGTGCGTAGGGCGCGGCATCCTTGACGCGCCGCCGGTGCGCGACGCCACGCGCTCCCATACGCGCGCCCTGCGCGGTTGGACGCGGGCGGACAGCAGAAGACAGGCGTTGCCATGATTACCAATAAACCCCATTGTAAAAAATATTTCAAAAAGTGCTTGACAAACCGGCTCCTGTTGTTGTAAACTGGCTAAGCGTCTTTGCAATGATGCCGGAGATTGCAGCAATAGCTGGTAACTTCGGCGGAGTATGTCCGGCAATCGGGCGGTTCGGGGAAAGGCTATGTCGCCGCCAAAGCCGCGTTGCGGCTTTTTTCGCGGGAACGCCGCGATACACACGGCGGGGATGATGGAATTTATCCCGCTCCCATCTACGTCCGGCAGCCGCCGGGCGATAAGGAGGAAATATCATGGCAGCCACCACAGCGCAAGCGCCGAGAGTCAAGGAAAAAATTCGCATCCGGCTCAAGGCTTACGACCACCAGCTGATCGACCAGAGCGCCGAGCGCATCGTCGAAACAGCCAAGCGAAACGGAGCGCGCGTATCCGGTCCCATTCCGCTCCCCACCCAGAAAGAAATCATCACCATCCTGCGCGCCGTACACAAATACAAAGACAGCCGCGAGCAGTTCGAGCGCCGGACGCACAAGCGTCTGATCGACATCATCAAGCCCAGCCAAAAAACGGTGGAAGCGCTGATGAGCCTCGATCTGCCGGCCGGCGTGGAAATTGAGATCAAGCTGTAGAGCATATACTGTCAAGTTGGCCGGCCGCCAACCAATAACAGGAGGATAGCGATATGCAGAAAGCCATCATAGGCAAGAAAGTGGGCATGACGCAGCTGTTTGACGAGAGCGGGCGCGTGATTCCCGTCACCGTGATTCAGGCGGGTCCCTGCACCGTCACGCAGGTGCGCACCGAGGAACGCGACGGATACAAAGCCGTCCAGCTCGGCTATGAAGACATCGCCGAGCGGAAGCTCTCCAAAGGGGAGCGCGGACACCTCGAAAAAGCGGGCGTCGGTCTGAAGAAGTTCTTAAAAGAGTTTGCCCTGGAGGGTGAGTACAACACCGGAGACGTGATCAAAGCCGACGTATTCGCCGCGGGCGACCGCGTGGACATAACCGGCGTCTCCAAAGGCAAGGGCTACGCGGGCGTTATCAAGCGCCACGGGTTCCACCGCACGGCGGTCTCCCACGGCGGCGGTCCGGTACACCGGCATCAAGGCTCGATGGGTTCGGCCACCGACTCCAGCCGCGTTTTCCCGGGTAAAAAGATGGCGGGGCATATGGGCAGCGAACAGGTCACCGTCCTCAACCTCGACGTTGTGAAAGCCGACGCGGAACTGGGCGTCATCGCGGTGCGCGGCGCCGTGCCGGGACCCCGCGGCGGGTTGGTATATCTGAGAAACTCGGTGAAGAACGTTTAGTATAGGAGGCTACCGCCATGCCAAAAGCGAAGGTTTATAATATGAGCGGCGGCGAAGTGGGCGAAATGGAGCTGTCGGACGCCGTCTTCGGCATCACGCCGTCCGCCGCGTCGGTTCACGCGGTCGTCCGGGCGCATCTGGCCGCCCGCCGTCAGGGTACGCAATCCGCGCTGACACGCGCCGAGGTTTCGGGCGGCGGCATCAAGCCATACCGTCAGAAGGGCACAGGACGCGCCCGTCAGGGCAGCACCCGCGCCCCCCAATGGACGCACGGCGGCGTAGCGTTTGCCCCTAAGCCGCGCGAGTATACCCTCGGCGTAAACAAAAAGACACGCCGTCTCGCGATGCGCAGCGCCCTCTCGCAGAAAGCCGCCGACCAAAAGATTTTGGTGATCGACGGGCTGGATCTGCCGGAGATCAAGACAAAGGCGTTCCTCGCTTTCCTCAACGCGCTGGGCGTGGAAGGCAAGAGCTATGTCGTGACAGACGGCGTACGCGAGAATGTCGTTAAGTCCGCCCGCAACATTCAAGGCGTCAGGACGACGGTCGCGGGTGTGATGAACGTGTACGACATCGTCGGCGCGGGAACGCTGATCATCGACAAGGCAGCCGTCGGTTCGATCGAGGAGGTGCTTGCGCGATGAAAAGCCCGTACGATATCATTCTCCGCCCCGTCATCACCGAGCGTTCGATGGAGAAGGCCGGAGACAAGATTTACGTGTTCGAAGTGGCGCGTGACGCCAACAAAATCGAGATACGCGAAGCGGTCGAATCAATTTTCAACGTAGATGTACTGTCGGTTAACACGATGAACCTGCAAGGCAAAGTCAAGCGGATGGGCGTGCATATCGGTCGCCGCGCCGCCCGTAAAAAGGCGATTGTCCGCCTGGTCGCGCAGAGCAAACCGATCGAGTTCTTTGAAGGGATGGTATAAGCGATGGGTGTGAAAGAGTTTCGTCCCACTACGCCGTCCCGCCGGCATATGACGGTCAGCGATTTTTCCGACATCACCAAGAAGTCCCCCGAAAAGTCGCTCTTAGAGCCGATGAAGAAGACCGCCGGGCGCAACAGCTACGGGCGCATCACCGTTCGTCACCACGGCGGCGGCGAGAAACGCAAATACCGTAAGATCGACTTCAAGCGCGACCGCCTCGACGACCCCGCGAAGGTCATCGGCGTTGAATATGACCCCAACAGGAGCGCGAACATCGCCCTGATCGAGTTCGCGGACGGCGAGAAGCGGTATATCATCGCCCCTGTCGGTCTGAAAGACGGCGACACCGTGGTATCGGGCGCGGGCGCGGACATCCGTCCGGGCAACTGCCTTCCGATCGCGTCGATCCCGCTGGGCACAATGATTCACAACATTGAGCTGTATCCGGGGCGCGGGGCGCAGATGGCGCGGAGCGCCGGCGCGGCCGCTCAGCTGATGGCCAAAGAAGGCGTGACCGCCCAGATCCGCCTCCCTTCGGGCGAGGTGCGCATCGTGCGGCAGGATTGCAAAGCCACCATCGGTCAGATCGGCAACATCGAGCATGAGAACATCCAGATCGGCAAGGCGGGGCGCAAGCGCCACATGGGCGTCAGGCCGACGGTGCGCGGTTCGGTCATGAATCCCTGCGATCACCCGCACGGCGGCGGCGAAGGCAAATCCCCGATCGGCCGTCCGGGACCGGTCACCCCTTGGGGCAAGCCGACGCTGGGATACAAAACCCGCAAAAAGAAGCACCGCACCGACAAGATGATTGTCAAGCGCAGAAATGTGAAGTAGGTGGTGAGGATTCATGAGCAGAAGCGTTAAGAAAGGTCCGTTTGTCGCCCCCGAGCTGTTAAAGCGCGTCGAGGAGCTGAACAAAAAGGGCGACAAGAAGGTTCTGAAGACATGGAGCCGCGCCTCCACCATCTTCCCCGATTTCGTCGGGCATACGATCGCCGTCCACGACGGACGCAAGCACGTGCCCGTGTATATCACCGAAGACATGGTCGGTCACAAGCTGGGTGAATTCGCCCCCACGCGTACCTTCCGGGGTCACGCGGGCAGCAAAACAAGCGGTAAATAGGAGGGCTTTATGATGCAAGCGGCAGCCCATATGAAATACGCGCGTATCTCGCCCCGAAAGGTGTCGATTGTCGGCGACCTGATCCGGGGCAAAGACGCGAAACGCGCGCGCGCCATCCTCTTACACACGCCGAAGGCGGCGAGCGAACTGCTGATCAAGGTTTTGGACAGCGCCTGCGCCAACGCCGAGAACAACCACAACATGGACAGGGACGAACTCTACGTTTCCTCCGTTCTGGTCGGCGCCGGGCCCATCCTCAAGCGGATGCACGCACGCGCCAAAGGGCGCGGCTACCGGGTCTTCAAACGCACCAGCCACATCACCGTCACCGTTGCGGAACGTAACGGCGATGAAGCCTAAGGAGGCGTTTCATGGGACAGAAAGTTAACCCGCACGGGTTGCGCGTAGGCGTCATCAAAGGCTGGGATTCCCGCTGGTACGCGCAGGAGGATAAAGTCGGCGACCTGATCGTCGAGGACTACAGAGTACGCGAGTACCTGAAGAAGAAACTCTACGCCGCCGGTATCCCGCGTATCGAGATTGAGCGCGACAACACGCGCGTGCGCGTATTTCTCCATTGCGCGAAGCCCGGTATGGTCATCGGGCGCGGCGGGCAGGACATTGAAAAACTGCGCGCCGACATCGAGAAGATGGTGAAGAAGCCGGTCGCGCTGAACATCGTCGAAGTGCGGCAGCCCGACCTCAACGCCCAGCTTGTGGCGGAGAACATCGCGGCGCAGCTGGAGAAACGCATCAGTTTCCGCCGCGCCATGAAGCAGAGCATGATGCGCTCGATGAGAGCCGGGGCGCGCGGCATCAAGACCGCCGTTTCGGGACGCTTGGGCGGCGCGGAAATCGCCCGCAGCGAGCATTATCATGAGGGCACGATCCCCCTGCAAACCCTCCGCGCGGACATCGACTACGGTTTTGCCGAAGCGCACACCACCTACGGGCGCATCGGCGTGAAGATTTGGATCTACAAGGGCGAAGTCCTTACGGTAGGCAACCGTATGGGACCGCGCACCATTGAAGCCCCGAGAGCACGCGACGACCGCCGTGACCGGCGCGACCGGCGTGACCGCGGCGACCGCGGTGAACGCGGTGACCGCCGCGACGGAAGAGGCGGCGGGTTCGGCGGTCCGAGACAAGGCGGTCAGGGCGGAAGACCCGGCGGCGGGTTCGGCGGTCCGAGACCGGGTGGTCAGGGCGGAAGACCCGGAGGCGGGTTCGGCGGTCCGAGACCGAGCGGTCAGGGCGGAAGACCCGGAGGCGGATTCGGCGGCCCGAGACCGGGAGGAGGCAACGGATAATGCTGTTACCGAAAAGAGTGAAATACCGCCGCGTACAACGCGGCCGGATGAAGGGGAAAGCCCTTCGCGGCAACTTCATCTCCCACGGGGAATACGGTCTGATGGCGATGGAACCGGGCTGGATCACCAGCAATCAAATCGAATCCGCCCGTATCGCGATGACCCGTTATATCCGCAGAGGCGGTCAAGTCTGGATCAAGATCTTCCCGCATAAGCCGGTAACGTCGAAACCCGCCGAAACCCGCATGGGTTCCGGTAAGGGTTCGCCCGAATACTGGGTGGCGGTGGTCAAGCCGGGACGGGTATTGTTCGAGATCGCGGGAATCGATGAAAGCGTAGCGCGTGAGGCGCTGAGGCTTGCCATGCATAAGCTGCCGATCAAGTGCAAGTTTATCGCGCGGGAGAAAGAGGAGACGGGAGGCGAGGCTCAGTGAAAATCGCCGAACTGCGGGAACTGAATCCCGGCGAGTTGGGAAGCAAGCTCTCCGACCTTAAAAAAGACCTCTTCAACCTGCGTATGCAGCACGCGACCAACCAACTGGATAACCCCATCCGTATCAGCGACGTAAAACGCGACATCGCGCGGGTCAAAACCCTGATTCGCGAAAATGAGCTCAAGGAGGCGGCCGGAAGATGACGGAAGAACTGAATAACGCCGCGCCGCAGGAGGAAACCCCGGACGTTCCCGTCACACCGCAAGCGGCTGCCGAAACGCCCGTCAAAGAGACCCCGGCCACTAAAGCCGCGGAAGCCGCCGCACCGGCTGCGCCGGAAGCGCCTGTCGCCCCGGAGGAAACCCCGAAAAGCGGCCGCAACTTCCGCAAGACGCGTACCGGCATCGTAGTGAGCGACAAAATGGACAAAACCGTCGTGGTGGCGATCGAAACCCATGTCCGCCACCCGCTGTACAAAAAAATCATCAAGCGCACATACAAGCTCAAGGCGCACGACCAAAACAACGAGTGCGGCGTAGGCGATAAGGTTCTGGTCATGGAAACCCGCCCCATATCCAAAGAAAAGCGCTGGCGCTTAGTGGAGATCATTGAAAAAGCCAAGTAAAGAAGGTGACGAAGCGTGGTTCAGCAGGAAACGTATCTTACGGTAGCCGACAACACCGGCGCCAAAGAGATTAAGACCATCCGCGTTCTGGGCGGCTCCTCCCGCAAATACGGCGGGGTCGGCGACGTAATCGTCGCCTCGGTGCGCAAAGCCGCGCCGGCCAGCGCCGTCAAGAAAGGCGACGTGGTCAAGGCGGTCATCGTGCGCACGGCGCAAGCCATCCGCAGAGCCGACGGTTCATACGTCCGCTTCGACGACAATGCGGCCGTTCTGATTCGCGACGACAAAAACCCGCGCGGGACGCGCATCTTCGGCCCGGTAGCCCGCGAGCTTCGCGACCGGGATTATATGAAGATACTGTCCCTTGCCCCGGAGGTTATCTGATTATGAACAACCTATTTATCCGCAAGGACGATACCGTCGTCGTGCTGTCGGGCAAAGACAAAGGCAAAAAGGGCAAGGTTTTGCAAACCTTTCCGGCGGCGAACAAAGTGCTGATTGAGGGCGTCAACGTGGCGCATAAACACCAGAAAGCCCGCCGTCAGACCGACGTGGGCGGCATCATCACCAAAGAGATTCCCGTCTACGCGCCGAAGGTTATGCGCATCTGCCCGAAATGCCATGAACCCACAAGGGCGGCGTTCCAAATATCCGACGACGGCACGAAGACAAGAGTATGCAAAAAGTGCGGAGATACCATCTAGGAGGCTATGAACAATGCCGCGATTGAAAGACCGTTATCAAAAGGAAATCGCGCCGTCTCTTATGAAGAAGTTCACCTATAAGAGCGTGATGCAGATTCCGAGGCTGGATAAAATCGTCGTGAACGTAGGCTGCGGCGACGCCCGCGACAATTCCAAAGTGCTGGACGCGGTGGCGGGCGACATCTCCCAGATCACCGGACAAAAGGCCGTCGTCACGTACGCCCGCAAATCCGTCGCGAACTTCAAGGTGCGCGCGGGAATGCCGGTCGGCGTGAAGGTGACGCTGCGCGGCGCCAAGATGTGGGAGTTTCTGGATCGCTTGCTGAACGTGGCTCTGCCCCGTGTGCGCGACTTCCGCGGCATCAGCCCCTCGGCGTTTGACGGGCGCGGCAACTACGCGCTGGGTCTGAAAGAACAGCTGATCTTCCCCGAGATCGTCTACGACAAGATCGACAAGATACGGGGTATGGATATTGTGATCTGCACGACCGCCCAAAGCGACGAAGAGGCGCGGGAACTGCTGACACTGCTGGGCGCACCGTTCGCCCAAACCGCTTAGGCAGGGGAGGCCGGGATATGGCTAAGAAAGCATTGGTTCTCAAGCAGCAGAAAACGCCCAAGTTTTCCACGCGAGCCTACAACCGCTGCAAGATCTGCGGACGGCCGCACGCGTATCTGCGCAACTACGGCGTGTGCCGCATCTGTTTCCGCGAGATTGCCTACAAAGGGCAGATCCCGGGCGTACGGAAAGCAAGCTGGTAAACGAGCCGTTTCACCGCCCGGCCGCGCGTGAAACGCGGCACAGCACCCGGAGCAGATAGGTTTGGGCGCGCCCAAATACCGCCGCTCCGAAACCTCAACAAACAGGAGGTAACCGAACATGCAAATCACAGACCCTGTTGCGGATATGCTCACACGGATCCGCAACGCCAACGCCGCCCGTCATGAAACGGTGGATATTCCGGCGTCTAACCTGAAGAGGTCGATTGCCGACATCCTTCTCGAAGAAGGATATATCAAGAGCGTACAGTTTATCGCGGACAAAGGTCAGGGCATTCTGCGCGTCGCGCTGAAATACCTGCCCACAAAGGAAAAAGCCATCACGGGCTTGCGCCGCGTTTCCAAACCCGGTCTGCGCATCTATGCCGGCTCGGAAGAGCTTCCGCAGGTGCTTCGCGGTCTCGGTATCGCCATCATCTCCACTTCGAGGGGACTTATGACCGACAAGAAGGCGCGCGCGGCGCATGTCGGCGGAGAAGTCCTTGCGTTCGTTTGGTAAGGGAGGGGTTATAACTATGTCACGAATCGGAAGAAAACCCATCCCCGTTCCGGCCGGCGTGGATGTCAGTTTCAGCGAAGCCAACTTTGCCACCGTCAAAGGTCCGAAGGGCACGCTGCAACAGCAGCTGCCGCCGATGATCGCGTTTGAGAAAGACGGCGCCGTCATCAACGCGAAGCGCCAAAACGACAGCAAAGAGCACCGCAGCCAGCACGGACTCGCGCGCACCCTGCTCGACAACATGATCGTGGGCGTCACGACGGGCTTCAACAAACAGCTGGAAGTCAACGGGGTCGGTTACCGCGCCGCGATGCAAGGCAAGCAGCTGGTTCTCAACGTCGGCTATTCGCATCAGGTATTCATTGACCCGCCCGAAGGCTTGGCGATCGAGGTTGCGGGCAACAAGATCACCGTATCGGGCAGCGACAAGCAAAAGGTGGGGCAGCTCGCCGCAGAAATTCGCGAAAAACGTCCGCCGGAGCCGTATAAAGGCAAGGGCATCAAATACGCCGGAGAGGTCATTCGCCGCAAAGAAGGCAAGACCGGCGGCAAGAAGAAGTAGAGGAGGCGGGGACAATGGTCAAACGGCCTGATACCGAGGCGCAGCGCCAGAGGCGCCACCGCCGTGTTCGCGGAAAGATCGAGGGAAGCGCGTCGCGCCCCCGGCTCAATGTATACCGCAGCTTAAACCACATCTACGCGCAAGTCATCGACGACGCCACCGGCGTTACCCTCTGTTCCGCCTCTTCGCTCGATAAAGAGTTCGGCGGTTCCGCCGGGGGAAACAAGGCGGCGGCTCGCGAAGTCGGCAAAATGGTTGCCGAACGCGCGGTGAAGAAGGGCATTACCGACGTCGTCTTCGACCGCGGCGGCTATCTCTACCACGGGCGCGTGCAAGAGCTGGCCGAAGGCGCGCGCGAAGCGGGACTGAAGTTTTAGAGGAGGGGATGAATACCATGCCTCAGCAGAGATTTGACCCGGCCGCGTCCGATATGAAGGAAAAGGTCATCTCCTTAAACCGCGTTTCCAAAACCGTAAAGGGCGGACGTATCTTTAAGTTCGCCGCTTTGGTCGTTGTCGGCGACGGCAACGGAATGGTCGGTTTTGGGTTGGGCAAAGCGGGTGAGGTTCCCGACGCGATCCGCAAGGGCATTGAGGACGCGAAGAAGAACCTTGTCAAGATCAATCTCAAGGGCACGACCATCCCGCACGAGGTCATCGGCGTGTTCGGCGCGGGGCGAGTGCTCTTAAAACCCGCCGCGCCCGGTACCGGCGTTATCGCGGGCGGTCCGGTTCGCGCCGTGATGGAAGCCGCGGGCATCCACGACGTACGTACCAAGTGCCTTCGCTCCAACAATCCGCAGAACGTCGTCACCGCCACGATGCAGGGCTTGAAGTCCCTGAAGAGCGTCGCGGACGTTGCGCGTGTACGCGGAAAGTCGCCGGAGAGTATTCTGGAGGTTCGTCATGGTTAAAATCACATTGGTTAAAAGCCTGAACGGACGGCATGACAAACACATCGCCACCGCCCACAGTCTTGGACTGCGGCGTATCGGAAGCGTGACCGAACAGCCCGACAACGAAGCGACGCGCGGCAAACTCGCGCAGATCCGCTACCTCGTCAAGGTGTCACAGGGGGAGACGAAATGAAACTGCATGAATTGGCTCCCGCCGAAGGAGCCCGTCAGGACGGTTACCGCGTGGGGCGCGGTCCCGGTTCGGGCAACGGCAAGACTTCGGGGCGTGGGCATAAGGGTCAGAAAGCCCGCAGCGGCTACAGCCGCAAGCACGGCTTTGAGGGCGGACAGAACCCGCTCAAACGCCGTCTGCCGAAGCGCGGATTCAACAACGTCTTCGCCAAACCGCTGACCGCCGTCAACCTCGGCGCGTTCGCCGGATTTGAGAGCGGAACGACCGTATCCGCCAAGACGCTGCTGGAGCACGGGGTTCTCAGCAAATGCCAATACGGGCTGAAGGTTTTGGGCGGCGGCGAGATCACGGCCGCGCTCACCATCGTCGCCGACAGCTTTTCCGCATCGGCGAAGCAAAAGATAGAAGCGGCCGGCGGCAAGTGCGCCGGCGCATAACGCAACGCGTGTACAACGCGCAAAATGAGGTATCAGTATGATTGAAACACTGCGGAATGCCTGGCGGATCACCGACCTTCGCAAGAAGATCCTGTTTACGCTGTTCATTTTGGCGATCTACAGGTTCGGCTCGCAGGTCTTTGTTCCGTTCGTCAATACCGAAGCCTTTACGGAAATGTTCAACCAGCAGCTCTCCGGCACGGCTCTCGGCGTGATCAACATGATGAGCGGCGGCGCGTTCTCGTCCGGCTCTATCTTTTCGCTGTCCATCCAACCGTATATCAACGCCTCGATCATCATGAACCTGCTGACCGTCGGCATCCCCGCTCTGGAGCGGATGCAGAAGGAAGGCGGGGAGGAAGGTCGCAAGAAGAACGCCGCCATCACCCGCTACGCAACCGTCGCTCTGGGCGGGCTGCTCGGCTGGGGCAACTACGTGCTGATGCGCAGTTATAATGTTGTGACCGAAGACAGCATTTTCGCCGCCGTGATCATCATCCTCACGCTGACCGCCGGTTCCGCGTTTATCATGTGGCTCGGCGAGCAGATCACCGAGTTCGGCGTCGGCAACGGCATTTCGATCATCCTGTTCGCTTCGATTGTCAGCCGCGGCCCGGCTATGGTAGAGAGCGGCATCGCTCTGGTTCAGGGGCAAGGCACCAACGGATGGCTGATGTTGTTCGTCATCCTCATTCTCGCCGTCGCGGCGGTCGCGTTCGTCGTCTATATCACCAACGCCGAGCGCCGGATCCCGATCCAGTATTCAAAACGGATGGTCGGGCGTAAAATGTACGGAGGGCAGAGCACGTTTCTGCCGATGAAGGTCAACATGTCCGGCGTCATGCCGATCATCTTCGCCTCTTCGATCGCCTCGTTCCCGTCCACAATCGCGGCGTTTATCTCCGAGAACGCGCGCGACAGCGTCAACAGCTGGTTCGGACCCCAGTCGTGGCCGTACGCGGTGCTCTATCTGGTTTTGATCGTGGCGTTCAGCTATTTCTATCAGGCCATTCAGTTCAATCCCGTCGAAATCGCGAATAACCTGAAGCAAAACGGCGGGTTTATCCCCGGTTTTCGTCCGGGCAAACCCACGGTGGACTTTATCCGCAAGGTGCTCAACCGCATTACGCTGTTCGGCGCTCTGTTCCTGGGCGTGATCGCCGTTCTGCCGATCATCATGAGCAACGTACTGACGGTTCAGGGGCTCGCGATGGGCGGAACCTCGCTGCTGATCGTAGTCGGCGTGGCGCTGGAGACGGTTAAGGCGATTGAGTCTCAGATGCTGATGCGGCATTATAAGGGGTTCCTTGAATGATTCTCGTATTACTGGGAGCGCCGGGTTCCGGCAAGGGAACCCAAGCGGCGATGACCGGCAAGACGCTGGGCATACCCGTGATCTCCACCGGGGACATCCTGCGCACCGCAATCCGGGAACAGACAGAAACCGGTCTCAAGGCAAAGAGCTATGTCGATGCCGGCAAACTGGTTCCCGACGGGGTGGTAGCCGAAGCGTTGCAAAGCCGTTTGAAAGAGAGCGACTGCGAAAACGGATATATCCTGGACGGGTTTCCCCGCACCATCCCTCAGGCGGAACTGCTGGAGGAACTGGGCATCAGCCCCGACATTGCGCTTTCCATTGAAGTGCCCGACAGCGACATCGAACGCCGGATGGCCGGGCGGCGCGTCTGCCTGACTTGCAATGCCGTGTTCCACACAGAATACAACCGCCCGAAAGCCGAAGGCATCTGCGACATCTGCGGAGGAACGCTGACCCGGCGCGCGGACGACGAGCCGGAAACGGTGCGCGAGCGTTTGCGGGTATACCATGAGCAGTCCGAACCCTTAAAAGGGTTTTATGAGCGCCTGGGGAAGCTGCGGTTTGTCATCGGCGCGGGCGACGTCATGGATATCAACCGGCGAATCACGGAAGCGCTCGGATGATTGTCATCAAGTCGGAGCGCGAAATCGAAGCCATGCGGAAAGCCGGGGCAATCGCGGGAGCGGCGTTGAAAGTGGCGGGAGCGATGATCCAGCCCGGCGTCTCGACCCGGCAGATCGACAACGCGCTGCGCCAGTATCTGCGCAAGCAAGGCGCAAAGCCCAGTTTTCTGGGGTATCGGGGGTATCCCGCTTCCTGCAACACCTCGGTCAACGAAGAGGTCATCCACGGGATTCCCGGGAGACGCACCCTTCGCGAGGGCGACATCGTCAGTATCGACGTCGGCGCGTACTTCGAGGGGTTTCACGGAGACACGGCGGCCACCTTCCCGGTTGGCAGCGTTTCCGAAGAAGCCCTGCGGCTGATAGAAGTCACGCGCAAATGCTTTTATGAAGGATTGGCGCATGCCCTGGCGGGCAAACGTATATCCGACATATCGGCGGCCGTCGAGAAATACGCGGAACGAAACGGCTGCGCCGTCGTCCGCGACTGGACGGGGCACGGGGTGGGGCGCGAGCTTCACGAAGACCCGGAGGTTCCGAATTTTCGGGATTCCAAGCGCGGCAGCGCGCGGCTGTTACCCGGCATGACAATCGCCATAGAGCCGATGATCACGGCGGGCGGCGGCGAAACAGAGACGCTGAGGGACGGATGGACAATCGTGACCAAAGACCGTTCCCTGAGCGCCCACCATGAACATACGGTGCTGATTACCGCAGGGGAACCCGAATTGCTGACGGTTGCTGCTGACTGAACGGAGGTGATTTTCAAATGGCGAAAGACGACGTAATCGAAGTGGAAGGCATAGTGCGCGAAGCGCTGCCGAACGCGATGTTTGCCGTGGAAATCACCGGCGGGCATAAGATCCTCGCCCACATTTCGGGTAAGCTGCGTATGAATTTTATCCGTATCCTCCCCGGCGATAAAGTCACGGTGCAAATGTCTCCGTACGACTTAACACGCGGGAGAATTACTTGGAGAAGTAAGTAAGAGAATTGCTCCGTCGGCTCGCAGGGGGCTAAGACACGCAGGCATAGTGAGCTTGCGGGCGCAGCCGGGTCAGCTGAGGCGGCCGGTCGTGAGGCGCGCACGGAGCGTGACAAACAGAAAGGGTGGTTCCCATGAAAGTACGTCCTTCGGTAAAGCCGATGTGCGAGAAGTGCAAGATCATCAAGCGCAACGGGCGCGTGATGATCATCTGTGAAAATCCCAAGCACAAACAAAGACAAGGATAGTTGGAGGGAAAATAAATGGCTCGTATTGCCGGTGTTGACCTGCCGAACGAAAAACGGGTGGAGATCGGTCTGACCTATATCTATGGGATCGGACACACGACATCCAAAAAGATTCTCGCCAAGACGGGGATCAGTCCCGACGTTCGCGTAAAGAAGCTGACCGAAGAGGAGATTGCCAAGCTGCGTGAGATTATCGAAAAAGATCTCAAGGTAGAGGGCGACCTCCGGCGCGATGTCGCTCTGGACATCAAGAGGCTGATCGAAATCGGTAGCTACCGCGGGCTGCGGCACCGCAGGGGACTGCCGGTGCGCGGGCAGAGAAGCAAGACCAACGCCCGTACCCGCAAGGGTCCGAAGCGTACGATCGCCAACAAGAAGAAGTAAGGAGGGGAGCGCAAAATGGCACAGCCGAAAGCAAAACGCGGGGTAACCAGAAAGCGCCGCGAACGCAAGAATATAGAAAAGGGCGCGGTGCATATCCGTTCCTCCTTTAACAATACCATGGTCACCGTCACCGACGTGCAGGGAAACACCCTCTCGTGGGCGACGTCGGGCGGTCTGGGATTCCGCGGCAGCCGCAAATCCACGCCGTATGCCGCCCAGATCGCAGCCGAGACCGCCGCGAAAGCCGCGATGGAACACGGCTTGAAAACGGTTGAGGTTTTTGTCAAAGGTCCCGGTTCGGGACGTGAAGCCGCGATCCGCGCTCTGCAAGGCGTGGGGCTGGACGTCACCCTGATCAAGGACGTGACGCCGATTCCGCATAACGGATGCAGACCGCCGAAACGGAGGAGAGTGTAATATGGCCAGATATACCGACGCGGTATGCCGCCAGTGCCGCCGTGAGGGCATCAAGATGTTCCTCAAAGGCGACCGCTGCTATTCCGAGAAATGCGCCGCCGACCGCCGCGCTTACGCCCCCGGTCAGCACGGACAGGGGCGCAAGAAACCCAGTGAATACGGAACCCAGCTTCGCGAGAAGCAAAAGGCGCGCCGCCATTACGGTGTACTGGAGCGCCAATTTGGGTTATACTTCAATATGGCCACCGGCATGAGCGGTCAGACGGGCGACAACCTGCTCTCCCTGCTCGAGCGCCGTCTGGACAACGTGGTCTACCGTCTGGGATTCGCGATGAGCCGCGCGGAAGCCCGCCAGATGGTCAATCACGGGCACATCACCGTCAACGGACGCCGTGTCAACATCCCGTCCTTCCTGGTCAAGACGGGTATGACCGTGGCGCTGAAACAAAAGAGCCGCTCCATCGAGCGCTTCAAAAACACCGCAGAGAGCAACGCGACCCGCCCGATTCCGCAATGGCTTTCGCTGGACAGCGCCAACGCGCAGGCTTCGGTTGTGGCGCTGCCGGTACGGGAGGATATCGATCTTCCGATTGAAGAGCATTTAATCGTCGAGTTATATTCTAAGTAACGGACTGTTCCGAATACACAACAGGAGAGAGAGGAGTGCTCGCATGATAGAAATCGAGAAACCGCGTATCGAGTGTATTGGAACGGATGAAAGCAGTTCATATGGGAAATTCATCGTAGAGCCGCTGGAGAGGGGCTACGGTACCACGCTGGGAAACTCCCTCCGCCGCATCCTTCTGTCCAGTTTACCCGGAACAGCGGTTACGACCGTGAAGATCGCCGGTATCCACCATGAGTTTTCGATTGTCCCCGGCGTGAAAGAGGACGTTACCGAGCTGGTTCTGAACATCAAGGGCATTATCGCGAAAATCCATTCCCCCGGCGTCAAGATGGTGCGCATCGACGCGAGCGGGGAGGGTGAGGTAACCGCCGGAGACATCATCGCCGAC
This sequence comes from Oscillospiraceae bacterium, assembly GCA_031271325.1. GTDB lineage: Bacteria > Bacillota > Clostridia > Oscillospirales > UBA929 > UBA929. The sequence goes on along the minus strand of JAISVY010000018.1, from coordinate 13,444 downwards.
AGCGACGTGGAAATTCTCAACCCCGATCTGCATATCGCGACGCTCGCCGCCGACGGTCATCTGGAGATGGAAATGACGATGAGCCACGGGCGCGGGTATGTTCCCGCCGACCGCAACAAGCCAGCACAGGCTGTGATCGGCTTGATTCCGGTCGACAGTATATACACACCGGTGCTGAAGGTTAACTTCTCCGTAGAAAACACCCGTGTCGGCAACATGACCGACTTCGATAAACTGACGCTGGAGGTCTGGACAGACTCCACCCTCTCGGCGCGGGATGCCGTCTCTCTCGGCGCGAAGATTCTGGCCGACCTGCTGCTGATCTTCACCGATCTGAGCGAGGAACTGGGGCGCAGCACGACCGTCGTCGTCAAGCCCGAATCGCACCGCGACAAGATGCTGGAGATGACGATCGAAGAGCTTGACCTATCCGTCCGCAGTTTCAACTGCCTCAAACGCGCCGGTATCAACAGCGTCGAAGACCTCGTCGACAAGAGCGAGAGCGACATGATGAAGGTACGCAACCTCGGGCGCAAGAGCTTGGAAGAGGTCATCAACAAGCTCCAGACGATGGGTCTGTCGCTGAAAGAGGAATTATAGGAGGAAATCAATATGCCCGGAACAAGAAAACTGAGCCGTCCGACCGCCCACCGTATGTCCATGCTGCGCGGTATGGTAACGGCTATGATCGAAAACGAACGCATGGAAACCACCGTGACGCGCGCCAAGGATGTCGCCGCACTTGTTGAGAAGATGATTACCCTCGGCAAGGAAGGCTCCCTTGCGGCTCGCCGCCGGGCTATGTCCTTCATCACCAAAGAAGATGCCGTCAAGAAACTCTTTGAAGAGATCGCGCCGCGTTACGCTTCCCGTGCGGGCGGTTACACAAGGGTTACCCGCATCGGTCCGCGCCGCGGCGACGCCGCCGAAATCGCGGTACTGGAATTCGTGGAAGGGTAAGCAACACTGCGTTATAGAAAAGTCCTGTGACCGTGAGGTTACAGGACTTTCTTGGTAATAAAGCTTCTGCGAAGCCCGGCAGGGAAGCTAAAGCGCGGAGACCGCGCAAGCCCGTGAACGCAGCGCAGCCGGTATAGACGACCGCCCGCCGGGGGCAGCAAAAGGTGACGGGTATTTCGTATAAAATGTATTCCGTGTGCGATTATACTTTGGAAACACGCGAAACGGTACGATATATACATGAGCGCCTCTAATACCCCCCCGCGGTGAAATAAGGGTGCAGGCGGACTCATTCCGCGTCATATAACCCGAAAGGCAGACATTCTATGAAGAACCGCGTCGTCAAGTCGTCATACATATTTTATCTGGACTCCGGTCATCCCGACCGGATTTATCAGATTGCCGAAGAGTATTTCCGAAGGGCGGAAGACTGTCAGGCGGCGTGTTATTACGCTAAGGCGAGAGCATATTATCAAAAGGCAGAGGAATGGTTCTACCGCGCCCGCGACGGCTACCTGATGAAGAGACAGGCCGAAGAGGCGCGCAAACAGGCGATTGAAGCGAGAAGCCTCGCGGGTGAGGGTTATATCCCCCTAAAGCAGCCCAGAAACGTCTATAGATTCCAGCAGATGCCGGAGCCACAAGAGTTCCCGCCGTCCGCGCGTCTTGCCGTGCGGCGGCAGCCGCCGAAGCCGAACCGCGCCCCCGCGTGGGTTCCCAAGCAAGCGGAAAAAGCGCCGAAGCCGGTTACCCATGACGCGCCCGGCGAAGACATTTCAGCATTACTGCCCGCTGTTCCCGACGGGAGCGCAAAAAACGTCCAGCATCCGATTTCATGGAGAGGGAAACGGCACGGGTGAACAGGCGGCAGTTCATCTGCCGGGCTGCTGACACCTGACCTGACGGCTGGCTGAGGCGGCGTGATTCGAACACGCTGCCCAGAAAAAGGTTCGGATACAGAACGCCAACCGGAGCGCCGGTTAATTTTTTCATACCCTTTACAAAAGTGGTATGTTTGTGTTATACTGGGAAAAACCAAATTGTATGGAGGTACATAGGAAATGATTAAGAAAATCGGGGTCCTGGCGCTTTCCCTCGTGATGCTTGGCACGCTTGCTCTTCCCGTGGGGATCGCCGCCGAAGAGGAACCGGAACCGTTCCTTTACGACGCTGTTGACATCAGTTGGATCGACCCGAGCAAGCCGATGGTGGCGTTCACCTTCGACGACGGCCCGCGCGGCGTCGGCAGCGACTCCAATGCGGACAAAATCCAAGACGCGCTGACCGAATACGGCGCACACGCGACGTTCTTCTACATCGGCAGCGAGATCAACAGCGAAGCCAAAGAAAACGAAATCAAGCAAGCCGTCGAGCGCGGCTTTGAAGTGGCGAACCACTCTTGGGGATGGTCCAGCCTAACCTCGATGGAACCGGAAGCGGTAGCGAAATCGATCGAAGACACCGACGCGAAGCTGACCGAACTCACCGGGTTTTCAAACTTCCTGTTCCGCGCGCCGAACCTCTCCACCAACGCGATGGTGTTCGATACGATCAAAAAGCCGTTTATTCACTGTGCGATAGACACCCAAGACTGGAACAGGAAATCAACCGAGGAGATCATCGAAAGAGCCAAGGCCGCGAAAGACGGCGACATTATCCTGATGCACGAGAACCAAAACAACACCCCCCCGGCGGTTCCCGAGCTGCTGAAATATTTCACGGAAAAAGGCTGGCAGGTCGTATCGGTATCCGAGCTGTTCGCCGCGAGCAACGTGGCGATGGAAGCCAGCAAACTGTATTCCAACTGCCCGCCCGATCAGCGCACCCCGCCCGAACCCCCTCCGGCTGACGAACCCGCCGACTGGGCTGCGGCGGATGTGGCGAGAGCCATAGAGGAAAATCTCGTACCCACGGAACTGCAGTCGAAATACACCGCGGAAATCACCCGCGCCGAATTCTGCGCGCTGGCCGTCTCCCTGTATGAGGGCTTCATGCAGAAAGACATTACCGAACGCGCCGCCTTTGCCGACACAACCGATATCAACGTTGAGAAGATGGCGGGTCTGGGCGTCGTCGAAGGCGACGGCGAAAACTTCAACCCGGACGACACCTTCAACCGCCAGATGGCGGCGCGATTGTTCGTCAATCTGCTCGGTACGATGGAGATCGGGCTGCCCGATGGGGCGGCGGACTTCCCCGATGCCGGTGATATCGCCGGCTGGGCGATCGAAGCGGTCGGTCAGGTGCAAGCCGCCGGTATCATCCAAGGCAATTCGGAAGGTCTGTTCAATCCCGCCGGCAAGTTCTCCCGCCAATCCGGTATCATCCTCGCGCTGAACGTCTGGGATTACTTGCAAGCCGAATAGGTTTTTGACAGAGAGCAGGGTGCCGGCAACGGCGCCCTGCTTTTTTGTGATCTGTCAACCCGCTTGTCAAGCGCAAAAATCTGTGGTACAATGCAAGGGTATACAGAAGAGGGAGGGTCAGGCGTATGAAGAAACGGGCGTTATTCAGCGTGTCCGACAAAACCGGCGTGAGCGATTTTGCGAGGCGCGCCGCCGCGTTGGGGTATGAGATTGTCTCCACGGGCGGTACGCAAAAAACACTGGAGGAAGCGGGCATCCCCGTCGTCAACGTGTCGGAGATCACCGGGTTCCCGGAATGCTTGGACGGGCGGCTCAAAACGCTCCATCCGGCGATTCACGGCGGTATCCTCGCCATGCGCGGCAGCGCCGACCATATGGCGCAGATGGAGCTGCTGAACATCGAGATGATCGACATCGTCGTGATTAACCTCTATCCGTTCAAGCAGACCATCCTGCGGGAAGGGGTGCGGCTGGAAGAGGCGATCGAGAACATCGACATCGGCGGACCTACCCTGATCCGCGCCGCCGCCAAAAACTGGCCGGATGTAGTCGTCGCCGTGGATCCGGGCGACTACGGCGGCATTCTGGAGATGTTGGAAAACGGCGGCGTGCCGAAGGAGCGCCGCTTTGAGCTGGCGTGCAAAGTCTTCGAGCACACCGCCCATTACGACGCGCTGATCGCCGACTATCTGCGGCGTGAAGCCGGGCTGACATACCCGGAGACACTGACCCTTACATACGAGCGCTCGCAGGAGCTGCGTTACGGCGAGAACCCGCATCAAACGGCGGCGTTCTACCGCGAGATCGGGCATCTGGACGGTTCGCTCGCGAAAGCGGAACAGCTTCACGGCAAAGAGATGTCGTTTAACAACATCAACGACGCGGCGGCGGCGGTAGCCCTGATCAAGGAGTTCGACCGCCCGTGCGCCGTCGCGGTTAAGCACGCGAACCCCTGCGGCGTCGCGGTCGCGAACACGCTGGCCGAGGCTTACAAAAAGGCGTATGAAGCCGATCCGGTATCGATCTATGGCGGCATCGTCGCGCTGAACCGTCTCTGCGAAACCGATACGGCGGAGGAGATTGCCAAGGTTCAATTCTTGGAGATCATCATCGCGCCGGGGTATACCGACGAGGCTTTGGATATCCTCACACGCAGAAAAAATGTGCGTATCCTGCTGCTGGAGGACATCAGCAAACCGCTGCCAAAGGGAGCGCTGGATTTCAAGAAGATCCACGGCGGTCTGCTGGTGCAGGAAACCGACCCTTCCACGTTCGACCCCGCCGCCGTCAAGATCGCGACCAAGCGCGAACCGACCTCCGACGAGCTGGAGACGCTGGATTTCGCGTGGAAGGTTTGCAAGCATGTTAAATCCAACGCCATCGTGCTGGCCAAAGACGGGATGACGGTCGGCATCGGTCCGGGGCAGGTCAACCGCGTCACCGCCGCCGAGATCGCCATCCGGTACGCGGGCGAACGCGCCAATGGCAGCGTGATGGCAAGCGACGCGTACCTCCCCTTCCCCGACACCGTAGAGGCGGTCGGCAGGGTGGGCGTCACCGCCATTATGCAGCCGGGCGGCTCGATCCGCGATCAGGAATCGGTTGACGCCGCCGACAAACTGAACATCGCGATGGTCTTCACCGGCGAACGCCATTTCCGGCACTAATGCGGGAGCTGCTGAACAACTGAGAAGCTCTAAAAACCTCGTGTTCGCCGCTAGGCGAACGAGCGGAGCGCTTGCGAACAGGCGGCTGTGCCGCGGCATCGCAAGCCGGAGCGGGAGGTTTTTAGAGTGACCCAACTCCGAATCCGCCGGCCGAAAAAAGTTGTGAAGCGTAACAGCGTTGCCGTTCAGCAAGCCCTAACGCAGTGATTGAATGATTTGGAGGGGTTTCCGTATGAAAAAAATCTATGTCCCGATGATCCGCTACGGCGACAAGGAGTTTGACGAGGGCTTTATCGGCTGGGGGTTCCAGAGCACCGAGGAGCAGATACGCGACGCGCAGGCGGTGCTGAACATCGTGTCGCTCGAACGCCTCAAAATACTGGATCTGGCCTGCGGACTCGGCAGCTACCATAAGGTCTGGCTGGACGCGGGGCATTCGGTTGTCGGCACCGACCTGTCGGAAACCTTTATCATGATGGCCAAGAACACCAACGCTTCGGCCGAATACCGGGTGGAGAATTTCTACGACTTAGAGGAAGAGAACGAGTACGACCTCGTGACGATGATCGACACGCCGATTGAGGACGAGGACGTGCCGCGCAACGCCTTCCGCGCCCTCAAACCGGGCGGCAGCTTCATCTTCCAGATTTCCAACCCCGAATACAAGCATATGCGCGGTCAGCTGATGGAAAACCGGCGCACGTGGCAGGAAAACGAAGACCGCACTTTCCTGCTCACCCGAAACGAGTACAACGAAGAGATCGACCGTTGGGAGTATGAGGAATGGAACCTCAACGTCGAAACGGGCGACATCGTGATCGAGCATCACTTTTCCAGCAACTTTACCTTTTCGCGGATGGTGGACATCCTGCTGGCCGTGGGGTTCGGCAGCGTCTCGTTCCTCGACGCCGACGGCAGGCCGTATACCACCAGCAAAGAGCCGCCTAAAAATTATTTCTGCGTCGCGCACAAGGGAAAACAGTAATCTAGGGCATGTTGAAAATTGCCCACTCCGGCTTGCGATGCCGCGCCACAGGCGCCTGTTCGCAAGCGCTTCGTTCGTTCGCCTGCCGGCGAACACGCAATTTTCAACACTTCGATCTACAAATTTCTCGAACCCAAAATGCGGTACAGCGTCGAGAGACTGATGCCCATCTCGGCCGCCGCTTTGCGTTTGCCGTCCACCGTGTGACCGTAGGCGTTCAGCAGCGCCCGGATGTGGTCGCGCTCGTACGCCGTTTTGATCTTCCGCAGGGAGCCGCCCGGCGCGTCGGCGCGAAACAGCCCGCCCAAGGCGGACACCTGGATAATCCCGCCGGGGCACGCGTCAACGGCTTCGGCAACTGCGGCGCGAAGCCCGTTCAAGTTTTCCGGCCAGTCCTGATGGCTTAAAACCTCCCGCGCCTCGTCGGAAAAGCCCTGTATATCCTTCTCCAAACCGGCGGCGTGGGCGAGCGCGAAACGCTGCGCCGCCGGAGGGATGTCCTCCGGTCTGTCCCGAAGGGGCGGAATGAAGACGGGCATGATGTTCATCCGGCTGTACAGGTCGTCCGGGAACTCGCCGCGCTTCACCTTCTCCGCAAGCTCCGGCGCGGCGGAAGCCATCAGCCGCGCGTTCAGCGGCTTTACCTCCAGTTCCAGCACCATATGGCGCGAGATATAGAGGTTTGCCGCCTCGCGTACCAGCGGTTTGTCCCATGTGTCGATCTGTTCGCAGAACAGGGTGCCGTCGGCGGCCTCCGCCGCCGCTTCCAGCAGGCGCTGCGGGGTATCCCGGCGCGTCACGGTGACAAACGGGGCGTTTTGCTTATGGCTGAGCCGATGCAGCGCGCGCGCGAAGTCGCCCTTTCCGACGCCGCCTTCTCCCAGCAACAGAACCGGCGTATTCAGCATCGAAAGCCGCTGTAAACGGTCCCAAACCGCCGTCATCGCGGCGCTGACGGTGGGCAGCGCGTCGGCCGTGAACTCTTCTTTGACCGGATCGGGGCGGAACATCACCAGCGCTCCGACCAGCGCTTCCTCCACACGCACCGGATACGCTTCCATCAGCCCCGGAGCGTTCCCGTCCTCCGTGCGAAGCTCCGTGCGGAACGCGGATTGCCCGATGCCGTCCAGCGCCGTTTTCACTTCGGGGAGGGCGGAGAAATCCACGCCGCCCATGTCAACGGGGCAGAACCGGCTGTTCACGTACACCGTCTGCCCGCCGCGGTTCAACAGCGCCGTCGGGCAAGGCAAGGCTTCCAAGATCCCCAGCATGAGGTCTTGTTCCGCCTGTTGATAGTCCATCAAAAACATCCCCCATCTGAAGTGGAAGTAGTATGAACGATGCCCAATAAACTGACAGCCCTGCTGTTCGCGCTGTTCCCGCCCACGCTGTATACCGCCGTGCGGACGGCGGTGTACGCCGTCGCGGGTCTTTTGGCGCGTTCCGGGACGGAAGATATATTTGCCGAAAACCGGGCGCGTCTGGCTCTGCGGAACGCGCAGCCGTGGCTGTTGATCGGAAGCGCCGCCCTGACGCTGATTATATTCGCGCTGATCTTCCGGGGAACGCCGCTTTTGCGGTTTGTCGGAACCGCCCGTCCCCGTTTGCCGAGTGTCGCGGCGATGATAGAAATCGGGTTGGGGCTGAACTTGGCGCTGACCGCGCTGATACTGCTGCTCCCTCTGCCCGCGGACTGGTTCGCGGAGCATACCGGGGGTGTGTCCGATCCTCTGGGGGAGGCGGGGCTGGCGGTGAAACTGCTGTGTACGGTGATTGCCGCGCCGCTTGCGGAGGAGGTCGTCTTCCGGGGGCTTACGCAGCGGTTTCTGCTGCGGGGGTTTTCTCCGGGGTTCGCTGTCCTGTGGCAGGCGGTTTTTTTTGCCGCGTTCCACGGTACGAAATTGCAGATGATCTATGTATTGCCTGCCGGGATTGTTTTGGGGCTGGTCTACCGCCGGAGCGGGACGCTGCTTGCCCCGATCATTCTGCATATGGCGTTCAACGCCTACAGCGAACTGTCGATCCCCCTGCCTCGCCATGCCGTGGGGCTTGCCGCCTGCCTGCTGGGCGGCGGCGCCGTCGTGACGTTCGCCATGCTCGGCGAGCGGCGGCGTTCGCTACACCAAGCCGCTCCGCAGCACTGAATACGTCTCGCCGCATTCGCCCGCGATGACAAACGCGTAGAGATGAATACTGAACCCTTCCAGCGTCTCTTTGATCGCCGATGCGGCTTCGATGTCTTTCTTGGACGGCATCGGCGTTCCGCGCGGATGGTTGTGCCCGATCAAGATACTGGCCGCTTCGCAGACAAGCGCCTTTTTTACGATGTCGCGCTTCAGGACGGTGACGGTCGTCGCGCTGCCCTCTGCCATAATTTGCTTGCAGATAATGCGGTATTTCGCGTCGAGACAGACGACGAGGAAACACTCTTTCTTTTTTCTGCCGATCTGCTCGGTCACATAACGCTCGACACGGTCTTGGGTAAGCTGCCACTGCGGATCATTCAGCGTCTCCGCGTCATACTCGCGGGCAAGTTCGCCCGCCAGCATAATCAAAAGCGCCGTCTTCTTACCCACGCCGCTCACGGAGATCAGACTCTCGTAATCGGCTTCCAGAACGCCCCGCCGGTTGCGAAACCGCTTGATCAGGCGGCGGCTGATTTCTTTGGTATCCTGCCGGTTTGTCGTAAACGAAAGCAGCAGCTCGATCTGTTCGTGCGGTTGCAGCTCTTCCAGAAAAGAGGGGCAATGGAAACTTTCATGGAATACACGTTCATGCTGCCGCATGTTAGATTTATCCATGACCCCGCCTCCTTATTGACATTCCCAAGTTTTATTATATAATAAACGTTGGGAAAGTACAAGGCGTTTTCACATAGTTTTAGGGGGGCGGGCTTTTGAACGATCGGGTTTTTCGCGTTTTTGTGGAAAAGAGAGCCGGGTTTGACGTAGCGGCGGAGACGCTGATGCGGGATATCACCGGTTTCTTGGGCGTCAAGCTGCGCGGCTTGCGCGTTTTTCTCCGGTACGACGTGCAGGGGCTGAGCGAGAAGGAGTTTGAGCGCTGTCTGCCTGTGGTGTTCTCCGACCCGCCCGCCGATCTGGTCTACCGGGAGCGCCTGCCCGCGCTGCCCGTTACGGCAAAACTGCTGGCGTACGAAGCGCTGCCCGGTCAATACGATATGCGGGCGGATTCCTGCGGTCAGTGCATACAGCTTTTGCTGGGCGGCGACCTGCCCGCCGTGCGGTGCGCCACCGTGCTGGCGCTGGACGGCACGGACGACGAGGGCTACCGCAAGGTGTCCCGCTATGTCGTCAACCCGGTCGAAAGCGGTCTCGCAAGCCCGGAAAAGCCGGAAACGCTTGCGAGGGATTATCCAAAACCCGCTCCGGTCAAAACGCTGGAAGGGTTTATCAATCTGCCGGACGGCGAGCTGCCCCGCTGGCGCGAGGAGCTGGGGCTCGCGATGGACGACGCGGACGTGCTTTGTATGCGCGATTATTTCCGTGCCGAACGGCGCGAACCGACGGTGACCGAGGTTCGCGCGCTCGACACCTACTGGTCTGACCATTGCCGGCACACCACATTCCAAACCGAGCTGTCGCCCGTCTCGATCGCCGACGGGCGCGTGCAAGCGGCGTATGAGCTGTTCCTCTCCGTGCGCGACCCGGATAAGCCCGTCACCCTGATGCGGATCGCGACCGCCGCGATGAAGCATTTGGATAAAGAAGGAATGCTGCCGCACCTCGACCGCTCCGAGGAGGTCAACGCCTGCTCGGTTAAAGTGGTGGTCGATACCGAATCGGGACCGCAGCATTGGCTCCTGATGTTCAAAAACGAGACGCACAACCATCCGACCGAGATCGAGCCGTTCGGCGGCGCTGCGACCTGCATCGGCGGCGCGATCCGCGACCCGCTGTCGGGGCGGGTGTTCGTCTACCAAGCCATGCGCGTCACCGGTTCCGCCGACCCGCGCGCGCCGGTGTCGGATACCATACCCGGAAAACTGCCCCAGCGGCGGCTGACCACCACGGCGGCGGCGGGCTACAGTTCCTACGGCAACCAAATCGGCATCGCGACCACCCACGTGCGTGAGATATATCACCCCGGCTACGCCGCCAAGCGCATGGAAATCGGCGCCGTGGCGGGCGCCGCGCCCGCGAACCATGTCGTGCGCAAAGAACCGCAGCCGGGCGACATGATCCTGCTGGTCGGCGGTCGCACAGGGCGCGACGGCATCGGCGGCGCGACCGGAAGCTCTCGCACACACACCGGGTCTTCGGTGGAAACGTGTTCCGCCGAGGTGCAGAAGGGCAACGCGCCGGAGGAACACAAGCTCCAGCGGCTTTTCCGCAAGGAACGCGCCGCGCGGCTGATCAAACGCTGCAACGATTTCGGCGCGGGCGGCGTGGCCGTCGCAATTGGGGAACTGGCCGACGGCGTTCGCATCTACCTCGACCGCATCCCAAAAAAATACAACGGGCTGGACGGCACCGAACTCGCCATCTCCGAATCGCAGGAGCGTATGGCGGTGGTCTGCGCCCCGGAGGACGCGCCCGCCTTCTGTCTCGAAGCCGACAAAGAAAACCTCGCCTGCACGACGGTGGCCGTCGTGACCGGCGACCGCCGCCTGTCGATGGAGTGGGAGGGCGAGGAGATCGTCAGCATCTCCCGCGACTTTCTCAACTCGGCGGGCGCGAAGAAGCGCGCGAAGGTAACAATAGACAAACCCGCGCCGGCAAAAACGCCGGTGTGGGACGATGCCTCCAAAACCCCGGCGGAGCGCCTGCTGCTGCTGGCGTCCGACCTGAACTTCTGCTCACAGCAGGGGCTTGCCGAACGCTTTGACGCGTCGGTCGGCGCGGGCAGCGTACTCGCCCCGTACGGCGGGCTTGCCTCCTCCGCGCCGGAGCAGGTGTCGGCGGCGCTGATTCCCGCGCCGGGTAGCCGCACGGCCAGCGTGATGTCCTACGCCTTTGACCCGGAGATAGAGGATCCGTTCGGCAGCGCCGTGTTCAGCGTGGTGACCAGCGTCGCGAAGCTGGTCGCGGCGGGCTGTTCCCCGCGAGACGCGTACCTCACCCTACAGGAGTATTTTCCCCGCCCGGGGCGCGATCCAAAGCGGTGGGGAACCCCGATGGCCGCGGTGCTGGGCGCTTTTTGGGCGCAGATGGGGCTTTCGATCGCGGCGATCGGCGGGAAAGATTCGATGTCGGGCACGTTTGAAGGCGAAGACGGCAGGATCGACGTGCCGCCCACACTGGTCAGCTTTGCCGTCGCAACCTCGCCCGCGGCGCGTGTCATCCCCTCCCACTTCGCCCGCAGCGGTTCGACCGTCTATCTGATGGAAGCGCCCGCCGGAGCCGACGGTCTGCCGGAATTCTCCGGGCTTATGGACATGTGGGAGCGCCTGTACGGGTATATCAAGCAGGGCGCGGTACTGAGCGCCTACGCTTGCGAAAAGGGCGGCGCGGCCGGCGCGCTCGCGCATATGTGCCTGTCCGGGCTTGGCGTACGCGTGGTGCCGGAGCTGTACGATGACGGTTTGTTTCGCACGTCTTGGGGCAGTATTGTCTTTGAGGGGATTCAGCGCTTGGAAGGGGAACGCGTGCTGGGCGTTGTGCAGCAAAAGTCGGAGATTCAGCTCGGAAGCTCGTTTATCCCGATCGAGAGCCTGTATACCGCGTGGTGGAAGCCGCTGGAAGGGGTGTTCCCCACCGAAGCCAAGACCCCGGACGAGCCGGTGCCCGCGCTCGACCACGGACGCCGCGCCGCCCCGCCCGTACACCTGCTCAGCGCCCGCCCGCTGGCCGTGATTCCCGTCTTCCCCGGTACCAACAGCGAATACGACACGGCGGCGGCGCTGGAAGCAGCCGGCGCGTCCGCCGAGATGCTGGTGGTGCGCAACCTCCGCCCGGACTGGCTGGAGCAGTCGGTCGAAGCGTTGGAGCGTGTTTTGCAAAAGGCGCAGATGCTGGTGTTCCCCGGCGGGTTTTCGGGCGGCGACGAGCCGGACGGTTCGGGGAAATTCATCGCCGCGTTTTTCCGCAACCCGCGCCTGACCGACGTGGTGCGCGACCTGCTGCACCGGCGCGGCGGGCTGATTTTAGGCATTTGCAACGGGTTCCAAGCGCTTGTAAAGCTGGGGCTTGTCCCGTACGGAGACATCATCGACGTCGACGACACCTGCCCGACGCTGACGTTCAACGCGATCGGGCGGCATCAGGCGCGGTATGTCCACACCCGCGTGTCCTCGGTGCTGTCGCCGTGGCTGTCCCGGTGCGCTCCGGGCGAGATCCACACCGTCCCGATCTCCCACGGGGAGGGGCGGTTCATCGCCGGGGAAGTCGCCGAAGACCTGATCCGCAACGGGCAGATCGCCTTCCAATACTGCGATGTCAAGGGCACGCCCGGCATGTCCACCTTCATCAACCCGAACGGCTCGGCGCTGGCGATCGAGGGCGTGACCAGCCCCGACGGGCGTGTGCTGGGCAAGATGGCGCACTCGGAACGCGCCGGGTTCTATGTGGGCAAGAACATCCCCGGCAACAAACAGCAGCCGGTGTTTGAGGGAGGGGTACGGTATTTTCGGTAAGTACGCGCATATCGTCCCCCATATCGCGCTTGGAGAAGGCGTCAACGAAACCGTCGCGGACTGGGCGCTCTCGCAAGGCTACCAATCAATCCTGACGGTGACCGACCCGAATACCCGCCGTGTCGCGGGCGACGCGCTGCTGGCTCATTTACGCCGCGCCGGGCTGACGGTGCGCGAATGCCGCCTTCCCCAAGACGAGCCGCTGCCGGACGAAGCCTCGGCCGGAACGCTGCTGGCGGCGTTCACCCCCGACATCGACTTGATTTTGGGGATCGGAAGCGGGGTCATTAACGATCTCTGCACCTTTGTCGGAGCGAAAGTCTCCCGTCCCTCGGCGATTGTCGGGACCGCGCCGTCAATGGACGGTTACGCCTCGCTCGGCTCGGCCATGCTGTTTCGCGGGCTGAAAGTCACGCCGCCCACCCAGTGCCCGGTCGCTATCTTCTGCGACACCGGCGTTTTGAAGAACGCGCCGCTGACGATGATCGCCTCGGGGCTTGGCGATATGCTGGGAAAGATCACGGCGCTCGCCGACTGGCGGCTCTCCCGCCTGATGACCGGTGAGGAGATGCCGGAGGAAATCGTGGCTCTGGTGGAAGGCGCCCTGCAAAAATGCATCGAGGGCGCGTCCCGCGCCGCCGGGCGCGAGCCGGGCGTGATCGAGAGCATTACCGAGGGGCTGATTCTCAGCGGCATCGCGATGAGCCTGTATGGCGACAGCCGCCCCGCCTCCGGCACCGAGCACCATCTCGCCCATTATTGGGAGATGCGCTACTGCATGGAAGGGAAAACTCCCGTGCCGCACGGAATCAAGGTCGGTCTTGCCGCCGTCGCCGCCCTCGCGATGTGGAAGGCGCTGCCGTCCGTCCGA
>JAISVY010000010.1 GCA_031271325.1 Oscillospiraceae bacterium | reverse complement strand
GGGTATTTCTTCAAATCCGGCAGCTCGTCGTGGGTAACGACCAGCTCGCTTTCGTACGCCTTTTTCAGCATCGCCGTCTCGGTGTAATCCTCTCCGTTCACGAACTCGCCGTTCCATACGCACCACCAGCTCCACAAAGCGCCGTCCCTTGCCGCGAGATCCGGGTCAAACAGCACGCCGTTTTCCGAAAGGGTGATCATCTTCGGCGCTTTGGTATACGACCGCGCCGTCAGGAAGCGGTTGACCTGCGACGCGTACGAGCGCTTTTCGGCGTAAACGTCCTCGCCGATGATGTCAACCATATCGTCGCCGGGATACCAGTCTTTATGCTGCCCGTTCCAAACCCAGATCAGGTTGGTCAGGTTGTGCTGCACCGTCAGGCGGTCATAGAGCAGCGCGTACAGCTTTAGGTACGATTCCCGGTCAGTCCCCCACCAGAACCAGCCGCCGCTTGCCTCGTGCAGCGGACGCCACAGCACCGGTACGCCCGCGTCCCGCAGCACCGCCAGCTGCTCCGCGATCGCGTCGATGTCCCGCAGCAGCATGTCGTAGCCTTCCGGGTCGTTCCCGTCCATGATCTTTTTGAAGAAGCCCTCCCGCGAATGCTCGGTATAAAACGCGCTCCACCAGTCCCCGGTGATATACGGCTCCGGTGCGTTCCAGTGCCAGCAGAAGGTGACAATCGCGTTGTTTTCCCACGCCTCGGCCGCCGCTTCCACTTCTCTGGAGCGGGTGCCGTTCGCGACGCGGGAGGGGGTGTAGTCGATCATGTCCAGACCGATCACGGCGGGTCGCTTGCCGGTGCGCTCATACATCAGCTCCGCCTCGCCGCCGAACAGACCGTGATCGCGCGCCCAGTCGCCTTGGCTCTGCTGCCCCGCGAGGCTGGTCCTGCCGTAGTTCATCGCCAGATAGCTCATCAGCCCCAGCGCGTTGTCGTCGGCGTCAGGGTTGACCAGCGCAACCGGCACGTTAAACTCCGAGCCGTCCGAAGGCTCTTCCGGCGTGACGGTCACAGACTTTACCGAGATCCAGCCCCACATCGCCGTGAGCGCTACGGTATGCCGCCCCTTTGTCAGGTAGATATGCCGCAGCGCGGACAGCGCGTAATCGTCGCTGTCGGTGATCAGCGCACCGGCGGGTTCGCCGTCGATATGTACGGTATTCTCCTTATACCCGCCGGACGATTTTGAAACGAAATCAAGCCGGTAAAACCCTTCCCTTTCAATATCCGCGGTGAACTCCAGCCTGTCGTTGGGGTCTTTCTGCTCGAACCTCCCGACGCCGCCGTCGTCCGACAGCCTCAAGCTGCCGGATATAGACGCGTCTGCTGCCAGCAGGGTAAACGGTTCCGGCGCTTCGCCCTCAGGCGTAAACAGCTCCGGCGCGACGAACGGCGGACGCGGCAGACGCTCCCGCGGCGTGTTTTGCCCGGCTTTCAGCGGCGTCACGGCGTCCGAAACGGAGGGTGTTGCCGGTGACGCGCCCGAGCTGACGCCGCACCCGGCGAACGTCATGGCTGAGAGTATGCCCGCCAGCAGCAAGGCAGGAAGACGGAGCTTTGAGATGTTCATGTTGCGCCTCCTATTCTGAGTATGCTGAAACTGCCCATATTGCCTTTCTGATCTGCGTATGATAAACTTATCATCGAAACAGAGCCTGTGACGCACAAAGGAGACAAGATATATGACGATTGATATGTTTTGCCGTAAGCGGCGCGGCATATGCCGCCGGTGCGCCGGGTGATGGTGTATGCCTTAAAAGAGCCAGCCCGTATGCGCATAACCGATACGGACGGTAAAATATACGTCGGCGGTTCGCAGGATTGGTATGCGGACCGCTGGCAGCGAGCGTCCGGGTGCGGTCCGGTCGCCGCGTGCAATCTGATTTGGTATCTGACCGGGCGGCAAGGCGGAACCGAAGAGTATAAAGCGCTCATGCGCGAGATGTTCACGTATGTTACGCCGGGATTGCAGGGCGTAAACACCGCGAAAATCTTCACCGGCGGGCTGCTGCGGTACGCGGAAGCGAACGGGTTGGATATAACCACACATGTGTTGGAGGTTGCGGTCAGCCGGTGTAAGCGCCCCGGCGAAGCCGCCGTTTGCTCGTTCGCTGCGGAGGCTTTGCAAGCGGACGCTCCGATCGCGTTTTTGAACTTATCCAACGGTTCGCTCGGCAATTTGGAAAACTGGCACTGGGTGACGATTCTTGCGCTCGACACCGAGACTATGGACGCCGAGATCAGCGACGGCGGCGAGACCTGCCGCGTCAGCCTCTCTGTCTGGCTGCGGACGACCCTGCTAGGCGGGGTGATGGTTTGGGCGCAAAGGGCAGGGCTATAGTTTAATGCCCAGTTCGTCCAGCTGTTTCTTGTCCACCGCCGTTGGGCAGCCGGTCATCGGTTCGGTGGCGGACTGCGTCTTGGGGAAGGCGATTACGTCGCGGATGTTCTGCGTGCCGCAGAGCAGCATGACGAGACGGTCGAAGCCGAAGCCGATACCGCCGTGCGGCGGCACGCCGAACGAGAACGCCTTCAGCATATGACCGAAGCGCCGCCGCATCTCGTCTTCCGGGATGCCGAGCAGCTCAAAGACACGCGCCTGCAAGCCCGCGTCGTGGATGCGGATTGAGCCGGAACACAGCTCGTAGCCGTTGCACACCATATCATACGCCTTTGTGCGCACGAGGGATAAATCCTCCCCGCCCAGCAGCGGAATGTCTTCGTCCAGCGGCGCGGTGAACGGGTGGTGCTGGGAGACGAAGCGCCCTTCCTCCTCGCTGTACTCAAACATCGGGAACTCGGTGATCCAGAGGAACTGAAACACATCCGCCCTGAGCAGGTTCATGCGGCGGGCGCATTCCAGCCGCAGCGCGCCCAGCGCGGTTTTGACCAGCGTTTCACTGTTGTCGGCAATGACAAACATCGTGCTTCCGGGGGCAAAACCCGCGCGTTCGCAGATTGCCGCCAGCTCCGCCTCTGTCAGGAACTTGGCAAAGCCGGAGCTTTCGGCTTTGTGCCACGCCAAGCCCTTTACATTCAAGCCCTTTACATAGTCGGTCAGGGCGTCGATTTCCTTGCGGGTGAACTCGTGCTCCGCCACGATGCACCGGACAGCCTGCGCGCCGCTGAACACGGCGAAGCCGCAGTCCCGTGTCAGGCCGGTCAGGTCGGTCAGGGTCATGCCGAAGCGGATGTCGGGTTTGTCGCTGCCGTATCTGTCCATCGCCTCGCGCCATGTCAGGCGGGGCATCGGGGTGGGTATGTCAATCCCGAACGCGCCGAACAGGTTCGCGATCAGCCGCTCGTTCAGCGCGTAGATGTCCTCCAGATCGACAAAGCTCATCTCGATGTCGAGCTGTGTAAAGTCCGGCTGGCGGTCGGCACGCAGGTCTTCGTCGCGGGCGCAGCGGGCAAACTGGAAATATTTGTCCACCCCGCCGACCATCAGGAGCTGCTTGTATTGCTGCGGCGACTGCGGCAGGGCGTAGAACTTGCCCTTGTGTATGCGGGAGGGGACGAGGTAATCGCGGCTGCCCTCCGGCGTGGAGGCGGTCAGCATCGGCGTTTCAACCTCGGTAAACCCCTTGCCGTCTAAATACTGCCGCAGCGTCTGCATGGCGCGGTGGCGGATTTTGAGGTTGTTCTGCAAGACCGGGCGGCGCAGGTCGAGGTAGCGGTACTCCAGCCGCAGCAACTCCCCGGCGCGCACATCGTCCTCGATCTCAAACGGCGGCGTCCCGGCGCGGGAAAGGACGCGCAGAGCAGTGACCTCCACTTCCACCTCGCCGGTCGGGATGTTTTTGTTTTTGCTGGAACGTTCGCGCACCCTGCCGGTGACGGCGAGGCACCATTCGCCCCGCACCTGCGCTGCCTCGCCCGACAGCGGGTTATCCGCGTCGAATGTGCACTGCGCAATCCCCTCACGGTCGCGGAGGTCGATAAACACCAACCCGCCCAAGTCGCGCGTGCGCTGCGCCCACCCGCAAAGGGTGACAATCTCTCCGATATGCGCGGGGCGGAGTTCCCCGCAGTAACGCGTTCTCATCATGTGTGCGCCCTCCCTATCATCGCTGTAACAGCCCCGCCGTCCAACGCGCACGGGGTTAACTCCCCCGTTTGCATATTCTTGATTTGCATTTCACCGTTCGCCAGCTCGTCGTCCCCGACGGCGGCGGTGAAACGCGCGCCGAGCTTGCCGGCGTACTTCATCTGGGCTTTCAAACTGCGCCCGCAGAGGTCGGTTTCCGCCGCGACGCCCGCGCCGCGAAGCTCGCGGCACAGTTTTGCGCATACAGCCGAAGCGCTTTCCCCCATCGGCGCGAGGTACAGCGCGGTACCCGCGTCCTCCTTCGGCAGAAGTCCGCGCTCCTCCATCGCCAGCAGGAGACGTTCCAGACCCATGCCGAAGCCCAGCCCGGGCGTGGGCGTTCCGCCCAGCTCCTCCACCAGCCCGTCGTACCGCCCGCCGCCCGCGACGGTGCTCTGCGCGCCGATGTCGCCGGAGACAAACTCAAACACCGTCCCGGTGTAGTAGTCAAATCCCCGCATAATGCGCGGGTCGCGGACAAACGGGATGCCTGTTTCCGAAAGCAGCGCCTCCAGCCGCCCGGCAAAGTCCGCGCAGTCCGGGCAGAGATGCCCGGTGATGACCGGCGCGTCCGCCACGGCGGCTTTGCACGTCTCCGCCTTGCAGTCAAGCACCCGCATCGGGTTGCGCCCCAAGCGCTCACGGCAGGTATCGCATAATTTGTCCGCCCGTTCCGCGAGCCATTTTTTCAGCTCATTTTGGTAAACGGGGCGGCATTTCCCGCAGCCGATGCTGTTCAGGTGCAGCGTCACGCCGAGGTCGCCAAAACTGTTCAGGATGCTGTGCGCCAGCGCGATGACCTCCGCGTCGGCTTGGGGTTCCGCCGCGCCGAAGCATTCGCAGCCGAACTGCACATGCTGGCGGTAACGCCCCTTCTGCGGCTTCTCATAGCGGAAATTAGG
This sequence comes from Oscillospiraceae bacterium, assembly GCA_031271325.1. GTDB lineage: Bacteria > Bacillota > Clostridia > Oscillospirales > UBA929 > UBA929. The sequence goes on along the minus strand of JAISVY010000010.1, from coordinate 1,757 downwards.
CGCGATATAGTAACACTTGAACGGCAGGGCGCTCATGTGCAGCCCGTGTTCGACAAACGCCCGCGCCGCCGAAGCCGTGCCCTCCGGGCGCAGTGTCAGCGAACGCCCGTCTTTGTCCTGAAAGGTGTACATCTCCTTCTGCACAACGTCGCCGGTTTCGCCCATGCCGCGCGTAAACAGCTCGGTATGTTCAAACATCGGGAAACGGATCTCGCCAAAACCGGACAGCGCGGCGATTCCGCGGATTTTTCCCTCCAGCGCCTGCCACTTGCGCGTCTCGCCGGGCAGTACGTCGTAGGTTCCGCGCGGAGCCGAAATCTTCATGGTTTGCTTTCCCCCTCCGGTTCTATGTGCGGCGCGAAGCGCTCGATCACGCGCCGGTAGAATTGCACCGCCGCGCCGAGCGAAGCGATCGCCACCCGTTCGTTCTCCGCGTGGACGGTCGCGTGTTCGTCCGCCGTGAGGATGAAGGGAGAGAAGCGGAACACCGCGTCGGAAAACGGCTCGTAGTGCCGCGAATCGGTGCCCCCGCAAAACAGACCGGGCACGGCGGGGATCCCGGGATAGACATCGGATACGGCGGCGGAAAAATCCCGGAACGCCGACCCCTTATAGTTGGAAACACCGGACGGCGGGGATTCGTAGAGCACCTCGGTCTTTACGCCCAAGTCTCGGGTCAGCTCCCCGATCCACCGCACCGTCCGCTCGGCGGTGTCGCCCGGCAGCAGGCGGATGTTGATCGTTGCCTCCGTTGAGGCGGGCAGTACGTTCGGCGCGACGCCGCCCCGCAGGACAGTGGGTACGGCGGTCGAACGCACCAGCGCCGACGTCCGCTCGTCCTCGCCGAGGCGTTTGAGCAGTTTGCGGTCATAGAGGCGGGGCGAGGCGATATACCGGCGCAGCGCCGGCTCCAGCCACGGGGCGATTGTCTTGAGGTTGTCCCGCATCAGTTCGGAGATTTGCGCCGGGCGGGGCTGAAACCCGATCCGGCTGATCGCTTCGCAGAGCAGACCGGCGGCGGTGCGGTGCGGCGGGCGCGACGAATGACCGCCCGGCGCGCTGACCGAGAGACGGAGGTTGACCATCCCCTTTTCCGCGACGCAGACGTCGGCGACCGGTTTGCCGACCGGGAAAACGGCATCGGAGATGAAGCCGCCCTCGTCCAGAATCAGCTCAAAGCGCAGTCCCTGCTGCGCGAAATGCCGCGCGAAGACTTTCGCGCCCTCGACGCCGCCCAGTTCCTCATCGTGCCCCAGCGCGAGATAAATATCCCGGGACGGCGCGTATCCGCGCGAATGCAGGCTCTCCAGCGCCTCAAAGAGGCAGACGACAGTGTTTTTGCAATCCAGCGCCCCGCGCCCCCAGATATAGCCGCCCTCGGAACGCCCCTCGAAAGGCGGGTGCCGCCATGTCCCGTCCGCCGGAACGACGTCGAGATGGCCGCACAGCAGAATCGGGTCGCCGGACGGTTCGGGCGACGCCCAGCGGTAGAGCGAGGAGAAGCCCGCCGTGAACTCGGAGGACATATTTTCGTGGCATTTCGGATACCGTTCGCGTAAAAACCCCCGCAGGTTGACCCACTGCGTAAAATCGCGCTGGGTGACATCGGTGAACGAAACCGTTTGAAAGCGGATCGCCTCGGACAGCGTTTCCGCGGCGCGGCGCGCTTCCTCCTGATTGTATTCCGGCGCTCCCGGCGCGGAGGACGGCGCGCGGGGCACCCTCCGCATGGCGACGCACAGCACGGCAATCAGCAG
>JAISVY010000001.1 GCA_031271325.1 Oscillospiraceae bacterium | reverse complement strand
GTTCGCGCTGTGTCCTGCGCCGTCTTCCGTCGCCCGAACGCGCCGCCGCGCCGGAAGTGGCGGCAGCCGGCGCGGTTGTGGACGCGCTGGAAAAACCGGGGGAACGCGCCGTGATCGCCGCCTCTTGGGATAAGCAATCCCGCGACGCGCTGAAGGGCACCTTGCGCGCCGTATTGGTCTGTCTGCGGGACCGGTGCCTGCGGGACGGCACTCTGCCGCTTTATATAGAAACGATCGATACCGTATCGGGCTTGCTCCCGGCGCTGGAGCAAAACGCCTCCGTAGGGACGGTATGCGGGATACTGGCGCTGCCGCCGCAGTGACATGATCGAAGTGTTGAAAACGGGCTGAACTGAGAAAAACCGCAGTTTTTCTGGGGAATAAGATAGGAGAATTTATTTGACGACTGTTGTAGGCGTACGGTTTAAGAAAGTGAGCAAGATGTATTACTTCAACCCGAACGGACTGCCGCTGGAAAAGGGAATGCCGGTGATCATCGACACACAGGCGGGTACCGAATACGGGGTCTGCGTGACGGGGCTTTTCGAGGTGGAGGACGAGCGGATCGTGCCGCCGCTCCGCAAGGTGCTCCGCATCGCCGGGGAAAACGACGAAAAGACGCTCAAGGCGATTGCCGCGAAAGCGGAGGACGCGATCGTGATCTGCCGCGAGCGGGTGGAGAAGCACGGGTTGGACATGAAGGTGGTGGACGTTGAGTACACCTTCGACGGCAACAAGATCACCTTCTATTTCACTTCCGACGGGCGGGTGGACTTCCGCGAACTGGTCAAAGACTTGGCTTCGGTGTTCCGCACCCGTATCGAGCTGCGGCAAATCGGCGTACGCGACGAAGCGCGTATGCTTGGGGGGCTTGGGGTCTGCGGCAAGCAATTCTGCTGTTCTTCTTTCTTGGATGAGTTTCAGCCGGTATCAATCAAGATGGCGAAGGAGCAGAACCTCTCGCTCAACCCGACGAAGATTTCGGGAACCTGCGGGCGGCTGATGTGCTGCCTGAAATACGAGCAAACGGCGTATGAACACCTGCACAGCATCACGCCGCGTGTGGACAGCGTCGTGCAGACCCCGCACGGGCAGGGGACGGTAACCGAAGTGTCGCTGCTGCGCGGCAACATCAAGGTGCGGCTGGACAGCGCGCCCGACACGCCGGAGAAGACCCTGCACCGCACCGAGGTCAAAGTGCTGAAGCCGGGGCGGGCGCGGGCTGAAACGCGGGACGAGCCGCTGGAGGAATCATGATTTTCGACACGCACGCCCATTACGACGACGAACGCTTTGACCCCGACCGCGAGGAACTGTTGAACGCGATGCCGGACGACGGGGTCGGGCATCTCGTGATTCCCGGAACCGCGATGCGCGATCAGGCGCGGGTGCTGGAGATCGCCGCCGCCTATCCGTTTATCCACGCTGCCGCCGGCATCCACCCAAATTGTCCCGCGCCGGGCGACGCGGACGCGCTGGAGGGGTTTTTGCGCGAAGCTGAACGCCACAAGATCGTCGCCGTGGGCGAATGCGGGCTGGATTATTACCCCGCCGAGGGATATGTCCCGCCGAGCCGCGAAGCCCAGCGGGAGGCGTTTGACGCGCAAATCTGCCTTGCCGAGCGGTATCGCCTGCCGGTGATCATCCATGACCGCGACGCGCACGCGGACTGTCTGGACATCCTCCGCGCCCACAAAGGACTTCGGGCGGTGTTTCACTGCTTTACCGGAAGCGCCGGGTTTGCCCGCGAAGCCGCGGAAATGGGGTTTTACATTTCATTCACCGGATCGGTGACATATAAGAAGAACGAGGGTTTGCGCGAAGCCGCCGCCGCCGTGCCGGACGATCTGCTGCTGACCGAGACGGACGCGCCCTACCTCGCGCCGGAACCGCTGCGCGGAAAACGCTGCGACAGCCGCATGATCAAACATGTCATTGCGACGCTCGCCGCCGCGCGGGGGCAGCCCGCGGAGCTTGTGGAAGCGCGGACGTGGGGAAACGCGCTGCGGTTTTTCGGATTGCCCGCCTCGACCGGATTATAGGTTAAAAAACCTCATCTTCGCCTGACGGCGGACATGAGGTTTTTAGAGCTTCTTATTTGATAATTCGCTTTGCTCGGAGCAAAACGGCTTTGTGCGCGGCCTGAGCGTCACAGCGCTCTTAAAACCGCGTCTTTCAGCGCGCTCGCGTCCAGCGTTTGCCTAAGGTAGATCCCGTCGGAAAGAATCGCCTGATAGATCAGCATCGGCAGGCCGTTTTGCGTCCGCAGACCAAGCGCGGCGGCTTCGCGCTTTGTTTTCAAGCGGAGCGGGCAATCTTCAACTTGCCCATCTTTGTAAAGACATTACTCGTTTTTAGCGGAGCGTCCAGTCAATGCCGTTCCTCAAATATTTAGAGAAAGAGGAACTTTATGGCACAAACAGTAGAAATCGTTTACCCGCTCTGCGGCATAAAATGCTTGCTACCCGCGTGCTTCCGTTGTATAATGTTTCATAGGGCATGAAGACGCGCAATATGTTGGAGCTTTGATTCGCAGAAATCAAAGTGAAAAATTCTGAATTTGCTGGTCGAAAAGAGTTTTGAAGCGTGACAGCCGCGTTGTTCGGCAATCCCTATGTAACCCTATGGCTGCAGCGGCGATGATAAAGGAATGATTGATATGTACCCTGAAAATGTGCGGCAGGCACAGGAAGAGGCGCTCAGAATCCTGAAAAGCATCTTGAACGGGATGGATGCTTATATCGGCGTGACCGTTCCCGAAACAGGAGAGCTTTTATTTCTCAACGATAAAATCAAAGCGACCTTTGGCATCGAAGAAGATTACACAGGGGAATACTGTTACCATTTAATTCAAGGCGGCAGAAGTGAGCGCTGTGACTTTTGCCCGTATGATCAGTTGAAGAATGAGCCGGATAAAGTCATCACATGGGAGAATAAAGA
>JAISVY010000060.1 GCA_031271325.1 Oscillospiraceae bacterium | reverse complement strand
CCGATAGCAGCGAGGGTACACCCGTTCCCATTCCGAACACGGAAGTTAAGCTCGCTCACGCCGACAATACTTGGCCGGTGACGGCCCGGAAAGATAGGTAGGCGCCAACATCTAGGCTAAGCAACCTCGCTTTGGGGTTGCTTTTTGCTATCTTCGCGAAATTTCCTGTTGACAAACGCTTGCAGCAGCCGTATACTGGTATTGTATCTTGGAATGATCCACTGAGCGAAAGGAGATGTTTTGATGTCGGTATTTAAGGTGATCGTTGTCTAAAACCGCATAACGGGTGCGTCGGTCAGGCAGGGTTCGCCCTGTTTTGGTTGCGCACCGCGAAACACAACCTTTCGTTTTCCCGCGTTTTTTTGACGGGGCACGGCTTAGGTCGTGTCCCGCTTTGCTATGCTTAAAATCACCTTAAAAAGGAGACTTCGTGTGAGAAATAACGATCATAACACCGTATTTACCTGCCGTGTCTGCGGAATGCAAGTCGCGCCGGGAGGCGCCGGTTCACGTCACCGCAACCATTGCCCGCAATGCCTCTCCAGCGCCCATCTGGATATTGAGCCGGGCGACCGCGCTTCCGATTGCCGCGGCACGATGGACGCCATCGGCGTATGGGTACGCAAGGACGGAGAGTGGGCGATTATCCACCGCTGCCGCATCTGCGGCGCTCTTAGTTCCAACCGGATTGCGGCGGACGACAACCCGACCCTGTTGATGTCAATCGCGGTCAAACCGCTTGCCATGCCGCCGTTTCCTCTGGGGCGGATTACGTTATGAAGAAAGGAACATTGAATGAACGAAACAACCGCGCGTGTCACCGCCGTGCACAAGGAGCGTTACGAACTGCTCGCAGACGGCGAAACGCTTTACGGAAAACTCAAAACCAGTGTGTATCTCAACGGCGACGAACCGTTCCCGACCGTCGGCGACGACGTTGCCGTTCAACTCAACCCTGCCGGCGACAGTGTCATTCTCAAAACGCTCCCACGCAAAAGCTACTTCGCGCGGATGGATCCCAACCCGAGGATTCAGCGCGAACAGGCCGTCGCCGCCAATTTCGACACGGTTTTTATCCTGCAATCTCTGAATCAAAACTTCAATGTGCGGCGGTTGGAACGGACACTGACGCTCGCATGGCAGAGCGGCGGCGTTCCGGTAATCGTACTGACCAAAGCGGACTTAACTCCCGATCCGTATCCCTTTGTGCGGGACGCGGAAAGCGTGGCGATGGGGGTAGACGTCGCCGTTGTCAGCGCGAAAACGGGGTTTGGGTTAGAGACCCTAAGCAAATATATGCAGCCGGATTCGGTCAGCGTCTTCTTGGGTTCTTCCGGCGTGGGGAAGTCGAGCCTGTTGAACGCGCTGGCCGGGGAAACGGTGATGGACGTTCGCGAAATCCGCGAGGACGACGCGCGCGGGCGGCATACCACCACTCACCGGCAGATGATACGGCTGCCGAACGGAGCGTATATCATTGATACGCCGGGGATGCGGGAGATGGGTATACAGTCCTTCGGAACGCCCGAAGCAGACGACCAAAAGGAGCTGCGCGGCGCTCTCTCGGAGGTATTTGCCGATGTGGAGGGGCTTACCTGCCGCTTTTCCGACTGCAAGCACCAAAACGAGCCCGGCTGCGCCGTCCGTGCCGCGATCGAAAGCGGCAGCCTGACGCAGGAACGCTGGGACAGCTATATAAAGCTCAAGCGCGAGGCGCGTTACGCCGAAGACAAAGCCGCCGCGATCCGCGAAAAATCGGCGCGGAACCAAGCCATCGCGATGTGGTCACGAAACAGGAAGAAAGAGATTTGGTGACAGGGGGCATCCCCCGGCGGTTTCGCCGCCGCCCCTTCGGGCTGAAAGGGGATGCGGCGTTCTGCTGGGGTGCACAGTATGCGCCCGAAAAATACCCGACAGAAAGGATCAGACATCATGACAGTCACACTGCGCTTAGAAACCCCTGCCGACCATTACGCCGTGGAGGCAATGACCCGCGACGCGTTTTGGAGGTTTTGGGAACCTGACCGGGAAATTTGCGAAGAGCATCTGCTGACACATCGGTTACGCGCCGCCGGGGGTTTTGTACCCGAGCTGAACTATGTCGCGCTTGCGGACGGCGAGCTCGCGGGGCACATCATTTACAGCAAGAGCCGGATTGAGCGCGATAACGGGGAAGCTTTGGAGACGCTGACCTTCGGACCGCTGACCGTCCGCCCGGACATGCAGAGGAAGGGCATCGGCAAGGCATTGATGCGCCGCACGTTCGATGAGGCAAAACGGCTGGGTTACCCGGGCGTGATCATTTTCGGGCACCCCGATTACTACCCCCGCGTGGGATTCCGCCGTGCTTCCGAGTTCGGCATCACCACCTCCGACGGGAAGTCTTTTGACGCGCTGATGGCTTACCCGCTCTGCGACGGCGCGCTGGACGGCGCGGCGGGCAAATACTACATTGACCCGGTTTATGACACGCTGAATCAGGCGGACGCGCTGGCGTTCGATCAAAAATTCCCGCCCAAGGCGCGGATTGACGCGGTGCTGATCGGCGTTCTGCTGGAGCGGTTGGGCGCGGACGCGGCAAAAGCCATTGAGAGCTTAGGTTTCCAGACGCTGGAACTGATGCGCTCCAAGAGCCGGAGGGAGATCCTCGCCCTGCCCGGCATGGACGAAATCTCCGTTGGCACCGTCAGCGCGGTGATGGCGGAACACGGATGGGTATGGGGGCGATGACACATCGCAAAAACCTATGAAATGGGAAACTCGCGATGATTAATAAGCTGCTTTGCTTGCTGGAAAGTGGTGCGATGTGAACATCTTCCAAAACACAATGGCGGATATGTACGCCGATACGCCTGAAAGAAAAGAACGCAAGGTAAAGAAACTTCAAAAGATTTACGAAATGAGGTTATAACGCTTTCGCGTTATGATAAATCCAATGGAAAGGACTGAATGACATGAAATACACAGCGAAAGGCATCACTATGAACGGGAGGGTGACTATACTTTAGCCCTCCCGAAAGACGGAGGATTTTATGGCACTCAATTGGATTAACCCGGAGGACTATTCCTTCAACAGCTTCTTGCTCTTGGAGCGGTTTCAGATCCGCTTGATGATGAATTCCGGCGGCTGGCGCAATGACAAAGCCGAATGGCGGCGCAGTATGGGAATCGCGCTTAACGCAAACCCCGCTGTCGCATGGTGTCTGAAGCGCCGCTGCCCGGAATGCGCGTCACTCGTTGACAAAGTCATGACGGAGGCACCAACGCCGGTCGGCGCGTCGGAAATCCGCAAGGCTGAAGTGTATGCGCTTGGCTCGGTGGAGGATTTCACCATCTACACAACGCCGGAGAAGATGGCGACGAACTGTGACTTCATTCGCGGCTGGAACAAGGAGCGACTATTCGGTCTGGCGGATTTGACTGGCAAGGTCGTGCTTGATGTCGGCGCGGGTTCCGGGAGGTTAGCTTTCGCCGCCGCAGAAAAAGCCGCATGGGTCTACGCAAGCGAACCCGTGGGGACGCTGCGCGAGTTCATGCGCGATAAGATCGCGAGTGAAGGTATCGGCAACGTCCGCGTGATGGACGGGCTTGTTACGGAACTGCCGTTTCCAGACGACACATTTGACGTTGTGATGTCCGGGCATGTTTTCGGTGAGGACTGGGACGCTGAGTTGGCCGAATACGCGCGAGTATGCAAACCCGGCGGCTGGATGCTCAGTTGTCCCGGTGATTCTGTCGGCGATATGGAGCCGCAGCCGGAGCTGACGAAACGCGGCTGGGAGGAAATACACTACATCGGAAGCTTCGGCAAGGACGTTTACATTCACAGAAAACAAAAACTGAAAGGGTGATCTAATATAACCAGCTCACACACTGACGGGGATGACGCCCGATTGAGACGCTCTAAAAAACCTCATGTTGACCAGGCGATGCGCCCGTTTTCGTTTGGCTTCGCCGAATGAAACTATGAGGTTTTAGAGCGTCTTATTTCTGGTGATTTATAGAAGCCTCTTCAATCATCCGGTGCAGCTCGGCAAGCGCTTCCGTGAGGGTGCCTAGACGGTCGATCAAACCCAGCTCCACGGCTTCCGCGCCGTGGATTACACTGCCCATATCGCCCGCAAGCTCATCGTTGCGGTACATCAGCGCGAGATAGTCTTCCTCGCGCACGTTGCTGTTTTGCGAAACAAATTTCACAATGCGCTCCTGAATCTTTTGCAAGTACGCGAATGTCTGCGGTACGCCCAGCACGGAGCCGTTCATTCGTACCGGGTGAATCGTCATCGCGGCCGACGGCGCAATCATCGAAACGCGTGCCGCCACCGCCATCGGCACCCCGATCGAGTGACCGCCGCCCAGAACCAAAGACACCGCGGGCGTGGAAAGCCCCCGGATCAGTTCCGCGATGGCCAGCCCCGCCTCGATGTCGCCGCCAACCGTGTTCAGCAGAATCAGCAGCCCATGGATGTCGGGAGATTCCTCAATGGCTGCGAGCTGCGGCAGGACATGTTCGTATTTCGTCGTCTTGACGTTTTGCGGCAGCAGCTGGTGACCCTCGATCTGCCCGACGACGGTCAGGCAGTGGATGGTCGCCTTTGCGCCGCGCACCGTCGTTGAGCCCATTTCCAGAATACTGTCCTGCCGTGATGTCATCTCTTCCGGCGGGGGGGTTTGTTGTTGTCGTTCGTCCTGCACACGCGCACCGTCCTCTCATACAGGACAGTTTACCCGCTCAGAACAAATTTATCGCATGAAACCCCAAACAGTCTGAACCGCTGCGCAGGCGGATTCGTTCCGCCGCAGAAGCTTCCCTGTTCTAACCGGGGAAACAGCAGTCTTTCGGGGGAAATTACTTGAAGATCGCGATTTTGCCCTGCCGCTGCATGTCGGCGATGATCGTCACGACAATCGGAAGCAGAATCATCCCCAGCAGCCCTATGGAGAGGTAGCCGATATACATAGCGCCGATCAGCAGCAGCGGGTTCAGCCCCAGCTGATCGCCGACGATTTTCGGTTCGACGATCTGCCGCACCACAAAAATAATCAGATAAACAATCATAATCCCGATTGCCATGTAGTAATTCCCGGTGATCAAGTGAATCAACGCCCACGGGAACATGGCGGTGCCGCTGCCGAACACGGGCAGGAAATCCACAAACGCGATCAGCAGCGCCGGAATGGGGGAAAAACTGCGCCGCAGAATACTTAACCCGATTAACAGCTCGACAAACGTAATGCCCGAGAGCTTGATATACGCGCCGCAGTAAGACACGAGCGTCCGCTTGAGCGAAGAGAGGGTGTCGCGCACCATCGAGCGCCGTTTTTCCGGGAGCTGCCGCATGATGAAACCGGTCGCGTCGTCGTAATAGACGCTGGCAAAGAGGGCAAAGAGAATCGTAAACATCACATGCAATAAATAGCCCGGAACCCGCGACGTCCAGTTAAACAGCGTTTCCAGGGCGGAGGGCATGGTTCGTATAAAATCGGAAAGCCAGCCGAGCATGTCGAAGCCCTCGCCGCCGGTGTTCATATCGCTGAAAATATCGCCCAAGTTTTCATTCAGCCAGATTTCTATCCGCTGCAGCGCGGGCAATACCGATTCGTTGTAATACTGCTGCAGCGCGTTGAGCTGCTCGCGCACCAAGCTGTAGAGCCTCGCGCCCAGTATCCAGAGGAGTGTGCCGAGCACGCCGATAAACAGGATTACCGAAATAAACGCGATCACTTTGCGCGGCACGCGGGTTTTCCGCGAGACAAACCGAATCGGGGTTTGGAGCAGGCGGGCGACGGCAAGCCCGATCAGCATGGGGAAAAGCCAGCCGATCACATACGCGAAAAAGAAATAAAGCAGTGAAAGAATCACTGCCCAATAGGCGGCGTTGATGATAAATTGGCGGCGTTTCTCGGTACGCGGATCCAACAAATGATGCCCCCAGTTAAGCGCCTCGAAAAACCGAGGTTTTTCTCAGCAAGAATGAGGAAGCGGCTATAGATTTAGTACGATGTTATCCGTGCCGTTGCGCTCAAACTCGGCGATATACGCGACGATTCGCTCGTTGATCTGCTCGGTGTCTTCTTCCGTGCCGCCTTCGTTGACAATGTCACGCCGCGCCAGCTCTTCGGCCAGTATCTCAAAAAAGATCGTGTCTTCATATTCCATAATGGCTTCGTGGATGCCGCCCTCGGCAAACGAGCGGGACGGTATGGCGTTGCCGTCGAGCGGTTCGGTCAGGTTCCCAAGCCCCAATTCTTTGCACTTATGAAAAAGAAGCGACTCCACTTCGTCAAACTCGAGGATACGGTCCTCGCCTCGCGTAGAGTTCAGCACCCAATTGCCGATATACACCATATCTAAAAGTCTGCGAAACTGCTTCATACTCATGGAGAGTTCCATCGCCGCATACACCTCCTCGCAACCAGCACCATTATAACCCCAATGAGAGGAAAAGACAACGGTTATTTTGCGATTGACAGGAAAAATATTCTAGAAACGGCATGTTGAACATTGCCCGCTTCACAGGGAAGAGTTAAGACGTGTAGGGGCGGGGTCATCCCGCCCGCAGGTATCACGGGAGGCAAAACGCCTCCCCTACACAGGACGTTGAAACCGGCGTCGCGCCCTACGCATCCTAATTGTCCATTGTCAACTGTCAATTGTTCATTGTACACGCCCCTGCGCAGGACGTTGAAACCGGCGGCGCGCCGGGGTCGTCGCGCCGTTATTGCCTCCCGGCATCCCTCGCCGTGTTAATACAGATAACAGGATTTTTAGCGCTTCTCAACGAAGAATAACCCCTAGCCGCCGGAGCGGTGGGGTTCGCAAAAACGAGTTGACATTTTGCGGAAATTTCGCTATGATAGGAAGGCGCCGCCAAACAACTCTTTTCGGCCCGAAGCGCCGCAGAAACAACCCCGCGCCCATTGCGGCGAAGCCGGTTAGAACCCCATCACCAGCATCAGCCCCAACAGGATCAGGATCTCGTCGTCGTCGCTTTCCAGCGATAAAAATAACAGGATCAACGCCAGCAGGATGTCGCCGGAATCCCATTCGATCGAGAAGTTGTTCAGGATTTTGGAGATCCCGCCGCCGCCGGAGCGCAGAAGCCCCGCGATGCTGCCCAGCGTGTCGCCGCTTGCGAGGTTTCCCAGTATGCTGCCGTTTGATTGGCCGCTGTGCTGCCGGTTTTTGTTCCCGCCCAAGCCAAGCAGCCCCTCCAGCAAGCCTTTCTGCCTTACCGGGGGCGCAGTCTCAACCGGGGCAGGCTGCGGAATCTCGTGCAGGGGTTCGGGCTCTTCGTCCGATTCCACAACGCCAATGCTCCGGGACAGCGTGTTTTCCAGCGGCACAAACGGCCGGTAACCCATATAACGACTGTACATGTCTTTGCACTCCTCTATCCTTGCCCGAACATCCCCAGCGCACGGCGGGCAACCTTGGAGAGCTGCAGCAGCTGCACGGCTCTGTCCATCTTTTCCTGCCGCGATTTTCGAACATAGGGACGCAACGCCGCCAGCAGCACCGCCCGGCGGTCATCTTTCGCCGTCAGGTCGCCGAGCAAACCGGCGATGCCGCTCAGCATCTTGGGGTCGAGGCTTGAAAGCGCGCCCAGCAACCCCGGATCCAAAAGACCGCCGCCACCGCCGGACGGCGGAGACGCCGGCTCCGCCGTTTGCTGAGCGCTCTGCAGACCCTTGGCAAGCTGCGCCACTTGCGCCAACGCCTCCGGGTTTTGGAGCAGTTTGTTCAGTCTTTCATCAAAGCTATCCATCGCTATTTTTTCATGTTCATGACTTGGGTCGCCACCGAACGCCCTTCCTTCGTAGACATCACCGTCCGCAGGAGTTCCGACAGCGCGGCGGTGTCGCCGTCAGCCGCTTTGGAAGCCGCGTCTTTCATCGCGTCTCCCCCGGGACCGTTGAGCCGCGACAAAAGCACCTGACCCTCCGGGCTGTCTATAATGCCGGAAATCTGGTTGATGTCATATCCTTTGGATTTCGCCACTCCCAAGAGATCCTTAGTCATGTCGCCTACGTTGTTTGCCATTGACAATTGCCTCCCCCTATATCGCACCCCTCAACACCGAAAGGGTGCCCTAAAGTCAGTATATGCCGCACGGTGCTTGTTGTACCCCTACAATCGAGAAGGAGCCTTATGACAGATATGACCGTCAACCTAGACAACGCCGCCGATACGCCGGTCTGCGGCGCGGCGCGGCAAGCGTTCCTGGACGCGCTCGCGCTCGGCAACCCGTCTTCGGCGCACGGCGCCGGGCGCGCGGCGCGCGTCTGCCTCGACGAAGCGCGGTACGCCGTGCAGACGGCGCTGGACTGCGAGCGGGTTGTCTTCACCTCCGGCGGCACGGAGAGCATCAACCTCGCCCTGCGAGGAGCCGCCGAAGCCTACGGAAAGAAGCGCAAACACATCGTTACAACCACATTTGAGCACCCCGCGACGCGCAGCACCCTATCCGCGCTGAAAGCCAAAGGGTTTACCGTAACCGAGGTGCCGCCCCGCGCCGACGGGCGGGTGCATCCCGAAGATATTCTTTCCGCCCTCACGGGCGAGACGTTTCTCATCACGGCGGTACAAGTCTGCGGCGAAACGGGTTCGCTGCTGGATGTGCCGCGTCTCGCGGCGCGTCTTCGCGAGCTGTGCGAACGGGATTTATACCTGCATATCGACGCGGTGCAGGGGTTCTTAAAATTCCCGCTCAGCGTGAGGCAGTGCGGGATCGACCTGCTTTCCGTATCCGGGCATAAAGTACACGCGCCGATGGGCGTCGGGGCGCTGGCGGTTTCGCCCCGGGTGCGCCTCGCGCCGCAGATCACCGGCGGCGCTCAGGAGGGGGGCTTGCGCGGCGGCACCGAACCGCTGCCGCTGATCGCGGCGTTCGCGGCGGCAATCCGGGATTGGTCGCCGCCCGACCTTTCCCTGACGGCGCTGGCGGCGGTAACGCTGGAAGCGGCGGGCTGGACGGTTATCCCCGCGCACGACGCGCCGATTGTGTCGGCGGCGAACCCGGCGAAACTGCCGGGCGAGGCGATGGTGCGGATGCTCTCAGACAAAGGCGTACTGGTCGGTTCCGGTTCCGCCTGCTCGCGCGGGAAGCGCAGCGCGGCGCTGCTGTCGATGACAAAGCTGCCCGCCTGGGCGGCGGACAGCGTAATCCGTTTGTCGTTCTCGCGCTTCACGGTCCGGGAGGAACTGGAGCGGGCGCTGGAAGAAATTTGCTCACCACGATAAATAACCCCGCCGGGAAATCCCGGCGGAGCGGCTGTACAGACCTGTTTTTTAGCAGTCCAGATATTACTTTGACTTTCCCCATTTTTCCGAGCCTCGATCGATGAATTTATTGCGGCACAAAGGGTACGAGCATTCAAAGTGAGGAATCAGCCCATTTTATGGGAGGCTATAAATGTGTCTCAATAG
>JAISVY010000158.1 GCA_031271325.1 Oscillospiraceae bacterium | reverse complement strand
CTCAACCACTCTCGTCGCCTCAGTAAGGACTATGAGATCACCGTGGATTCGGCTGAAGCTGTTATCAAAATCTCGCACATCCATACCCTTCTTAGACGCTTGTGAATACAGGTTCTAAGAGCTCTTTATCTCCTTACCCATAAAAATGAAAAGGAGAAAAGAACTATGGCTATCAATGAAGCACTTCGTAAAGCATTTGAGACGGGTATTTAGGTACTACTGAACAACATACCAAAAATTGCGATTTTGCTCCAGTTTTCTTTACCTGACAGCTCGCTTCGCTCGGGGCAAAAACGGCTTTGTCTGCAACTTGGGGGTGCACTGTGTGCACCCCCAAGTGTTATTAATTATTTCTGAATCAACTCAAATCCAACCGCGCAGTTTCACCGCCGTATTCACGCGGTCGATGGCGATCATGTATGCCGCGTCGCGCATATACACGTTTTTCTCCTTCGCGAGGTTGTAGACGGCGCTGAACGCGCCGGACATTGCGCGGCGGAGTTTGTCCAGCACTTCCTCTTTGCTCCAGAAATAGTTCATGTTGCATTGCACCTGTTCAAAGTAACTGACCGTCACGCCGCCCGCGTTGGCGAGGAAATCGGGCACCAGAAGGATGCCGCGCTCCTGAATCAGCGGGTCGCTGTCCGGCGTGGTGGGACCGTTGGCGGCTTCGCAGATGACCTTAACACGCTTGGAAATCTGCGGTACGGTTTCGGGAGTGATCTGGTTTTCCAGCGCCGCCGGAATCAGAATATCGACCTCCTCCGTCAGCCATGCGCCGCCCGGGAGCATCTCGTAACCCAGAGACTTGGCTTTGTCTTTGTCAATGCTGCCGAACGAATCTTTGATGCTCGCAAGTTCTTGAATATCGCAGCCCGATTTTTTGCGGAATGTGTAAGAGGTCTTGTCCGCTTGGTCATAGCAGGATACACAGAGAACCTTACCGCCCAGCTCTTCGAACAGCCGCGCCGCGTACTCGCCGACGTTGCCGAAACCTTGGATGCTCGCGGTGGTGTTCTTTATATCGATATGTTCGTTGTTTAACAAGTCTTGCAGCGCGTATATGACGCCATAGCCGGTGGCTTCGGTGCGCCCGAGCGAACCGCCCGAACCGACCGGTTTGCCGGTGATCACGCCGGGGTAACGCCCGCCCGCGAGGGTTTCATATTCATCCAGCATCCACAGCATATGCTGTCCGTTCGTCATCACGTCCGGCGCGGGCACATCAATATTGGGACCGAGCTGTGAGAAGGATTGGCGCACGAACCCGCGGCACAGGCGCTCCTGCTCACCAAGCGACATATTGCGCGGGTCGCAGATCACACCGCCCTTGCCGCCGCCGAGCGGGATGTCCACCACGGCGCACTTCCACGTCATCCACATCGAGAGCGCGCGTACCGTGTCGGCGGTTTCGTGGGGATGGAACCGCAATCCGCCCTTCGCGGGACCGCGCGCGTCGTTGTGTTTCACGCGGAACGCCCGGAACACTTTCGTGGAGCCGTCGTCCATCTTCACGGGAATCGTGAAATGAAACTCCTTCATCGGCTCGCGCAGCAAATCCCGCGCGGACTGCTCAAGCCCGATCATCTCCGCCGCTTTATCAAACTGAGCCTGCGCGTTTGTGAATGGGTTATATGCCATGTGGTTCATCCTCCGTATTGTGAATTTACCTAAAAAAGGCTTTTTTATTATACGGCAAGAGGACAGGTTTTGTCAAGCGCGGCTTGACGAACGCAAAACACCCCCTTGTGCGAAAACAAGGGTTGTGGTATGATATGTTCACATCCGAGGCAACGGGAGGACAGCTATGGACAGCGTGAAGCGGATCGCCGACAACCGGAAAGCGCGGCACGACTACTATATAGAGGAAGAGCTGGAGGCGGGGATTGAGCTGTTCGGCACCGAGGTGAAGAGCATCCGCGCGGGCGCGTGCAACCTGCGCGACGCGTTCTGCGCCGTGAAGGACGGCGAACTGTTCGCGCACAACGTGCATATCAGCCCCTACGAACACGGCAACATCCACAACCGCGACCCGCTGCGCCCGAAACGTCTGCTTCTGCACCGCCGCGAGATCGAAAAGCTGCGCCGCGCCGCCGAACGGGACGGATTCACGCTGATTCCGTTAAATATATACCTCAAGGGAGCGCGTGTAAAAGTTACCGTCGCGCTGGCGAGGGGCAAGAAGCTCTACGATAAGCGCGAAAGTGAAAAAGAACGCGAGACCAAGCGCGAGCTTGACCGCGCCAAACGGGATAAAAATCGGTAAACAGCGGAATAAATGTGTTAGGAGGAGAATCCCCGTGGGTAAAAAGCTGAACATCGAAAAGGAAGAGATTCTTTGGAAGGATCGCAAGCGTACGATTTTCGGGCTGCCGCTCAGTTTCACGCGATACGAGGTATGCAAAGACCGCCTGACCATGCGGCGCGGATTCTTCAAGACGACCACCGACGAGATCATGATCTACCGCATTTTGGACATCCGGCTGGTGCGGGGGTTGGGGCAGAAGATTTTCGGTCTTGGCACCGTCACACTGGTCAGCAATGACAAGACCTCCCCGACGCTGGAATTAAAAAACATCAAGGAATCCGAAGACGTGCGGCGTTTCCTGAGCAAACTGATTGAGGAACAGCGCGCCGAACGGGGTATCTCCAGCCGCGAATTCCTCGGCATGGACGGCGACGAGGACTTTACGGAGACGGAATAGAGAATAGAAAGGATGAGCGTATGTCGTTGATTGTAAAGAAATTCGGCGGTTCCTCGGTGGCGGATAACGACAAACTGCGCAACGTAGCGGGGATTGTCACCAAAAGCCATGCGGAGGGGCATCAGGTCGTCGTTGTCGTGTCGGCGCAGGGCGACACCACCGACGAACTTTTGGAAAAAGCGGCGGAATTGAACAGCGGCGCGTCCCGGCGTGAGCTGGATATGCTGCAGGCATGCGGCGAGCAGATGTCGGCGGCTCTGCTTGCGATCACGATAGAGAAGATGGGGTTTCCCGTCATCTCGCTGACCGGGTGGCAGGCCGGGATGCAGACCGATTCCAACCACTCCGTTGCCCGGATCAAGCAGATCGACCCGGAGCGGGTACGGATGGAACTGGATAAAAACAGCATTGTCGTCATTGCGGGGTTTCAGGGCATCAACAAGTTCGGCGACATCACCACCATCGGGCGGGGCGGTTCCGACACCACTGCCGTGGCGTTCGCGGCGGCGCTGAAGGCCGATCTCTGCCAGATTTACACCGATGTGGACGGCGTGTTCACAGCCGATCCCCGCATTGTCCCCGACGCTCATAAACTCGGCGAAATCAGCTTTGACGAAATGCTGGAGCTTGCGTCACTCGGAGCGCAGGTGCTGGCGTCGCGTTCGGTGGAGATGGCGAAACGCTTTCGCGTGAAACTTGAGGTACTGTCCAGTTTCCGGAATCATCCCGGTACCATTGTGAAGGAGGTCGTTAAGATGGAAAATACGCAGGTTTCGGGGGTCGCCCGCGACAACAATGTGGCGCGCATCGCCCTGATCGGGCTGGCCGACGCGCCGGGCGTCGCAGCGAAAATTTTTTCACTGCTGGCGCAGCATAAACTCAATGTGGATATAATCCTGCAATCCATCGGGCGGCATGATACAAAAGACATCAGCTTTACCATCGCGAAAAACGGGCTGGTTGCAGCCCGCGCCGTTTTGGAGGAACACAAAGATTCGCTCGGGTATGATCACTTAGAAGTCAGCGACACGATCAGCAAGGTTTCGATCGTCGGCGCGGGCATGATTAACAACCCCGGCGTCGCGGCGCGGATGTTCGAGGCGCTGGCCGCCGCGAGCGTGAATATCCAGATGATTTCAACCAGCGAGATCAAGGTATCGGTGCTGATCGACCTCGCCGACTCCGACCGTGCGGTGCGGGCGATTCATCAGGAGTTTTTCGGATAGACACTGACCGATCGCGGCACACGGATTAAGAAGGCGGTGCTTTCATGTACGCGATAGACAAAGGTAAACGGTACACCTATGATGAATATCTCTCATGGGATACCCCTGACAGATACGAATTGCTGGAGGGCGTACCGCGGCTGCTCTCGAAAGGGGAGCGGCTGAACGGTAAACTGCCGGGAGACGATACCCCGGAGATGATGATGGCTCCCGCGCCGGGCGAACGGCATCAGTCGGCAGGCGGTGAGATATACCGTCAACTTTCCAATTATCTGCGTAAGCGTCCGTGCAAAGTGTATGCCGCGCCGTTTGACGTAAAACTGCGGAGCGATGAAAAAGCCATCGTCGTAGAACCGGATATTGTCGTGGTCTGCGACCGCTCCAAAATTACCGAACGCGGCTGCGACGGCGCTCCCGACTTGTGTGTCGAGGTATTATCGCCTTCAACATGGAATTATGACATGGGTGTAAAATACCAATTATATCTTAATGCCGGTGTGCGTGAATATTGGATTGTTGACCCGGAATCCAAGAAGGTCTACGTCCATGTCTTACAGGCTGAGGAAAAATACCTCGGCAGCGTATACGAACCGCCGGCGCGCGTACCCGTCTCGGTTCTGGAGGGCTGTGAGATCGACCTCGGAGAGGTTTTCGCGGAATAGAACAAGCTGAATGAAGGGCAATTTTCAACATGCCCCCTTTTATCCCTGCGAACCGCCAAAGAACCGATCCGCCAGCGCCTCTCCGCTTGGCAGAAACGCGCCGCGCTCCCCGCAGACTTCGGAAAACACCCTGCTGCCGTCCGGCGGCAGGGGATTTTTGCTGTCGTAGAGCAGAAACGGCACCGGTTCCGACGTATGCGTACGCAGTTCGAGGGGCGTTCTGTGATCGGGCAGTATTAAGATTCTGAACGGGTTGCCGGAGTTTTTTAAATAGGTGAGAACCGGCAGAAGAACCTCTTGGTCGATATGTTTCAACGAGCGCAGTTTCCCGTCCATATCGCCGGAGTGGGCGCATTCGTCGGGCGCTTCCACATGCAAGAATACGAAATCGGCGCCCTCCCGGAAAGCGCTGACAGCGCATTCCGCTTTGGCTCCGTAGTTTGTATGCAGTGTTCCCGTCGCGCCGGGTATGTCGGGGCATGTCAGACCGGCGCAGCGCCCGATCCCCTTGAGGAGATTGACGGCGGCGACCATGCACCCCTTCACGCCGTACCGTTCGGACAGCGGCGGCAGGGACGGCTTTTTGCCCTGTCCCCACAGCCAAATGGCGTTCGCGGCGGTTTCCCCGTCTTTAAGAATCGCGTAGCCGCGTTCCATCAGTCGGCGTATCTCCGGCTCCGCGGGCAGATAATCGCCCACGCGCCGCCCCAGTATATCGTGGGGGGGCGTTATTTTTTCCTCCGCGTTTATGCGCTTCGCGATCATCAGGCAGCGATAGCTTACGCCCGGATAGAAACGCAGGTTTTCGCTTCCCAGTTCTCTGTCTATACGCGTGATGACCGACCTCGCGTCCTCGTCGTTAATGTCGCCCGCGCTGTGGTCTTTGACCAGCAGGTCTTCATACGCGCCGTTTCCCTCCAGCGTCACCAAGCTGGCGCGGAACGCCGTCTCACCCTCCCGCATGGGGATCCCCATCGCGGCGGCTTCCAGCGGGGCGCGCCCGGTGAGCACGGTTTTGGGGTTATAACCCAGAATCGCGATATTCGCCGCGTCGCTCCCGGGATCAATTCCGTCCGGTATCGTCTGTACGCTGCCGACCTCACTGACAGCCGCCAGCGCGTTGATGTTCGCGAGTTCCGCCGCTTGCAGCGGGGTCTTGCCGCCCAGAGCCGGGTTCGCCCAATCGGCCGCGCCGTCGGGCACTAAAATAAAGTGTTTCACAATACGCCTCCAAAGCAATATGTCGGGGGTTCCATGAGGTATTGTACCAAATGTTCCGGCAGAATACAAGCGGCGCTCCCCGCCCCAACATAAACACGCCCCTTCCGGCGCACAATACGCCGGGGGGTGGTTTTCATGCTGCTGCGTTCGGCGGGGTACACGGCGATTCTGTATTTGATCGTCGTGATCGCGCTGCGCCTGCTGGGGAAGCGGCATATCGGCGATATGCAGCCCAGCGAATTCGTCGTGACCATTCTGCTCAGCGAGATGGCGACCATCCCGCTCCAAGACCCCGACCAGCCCCTGCTCAACGGAGTCGTCCCGATTTTGGTACTGCTGGCGTATGAACTGCTGCTGTCGTTCGGGTTTATTAAATCCCGTTTGCTGTGGCGGCTGTTTGAAGGCAAAGAAGTTATCCTTGTGCGTCAGGGGATGATAGACGAGCGCGCCATGCGGCGCAATCGCGTCACGCTGAACGAACTGTTTGAAATGCTGCGTTTGCAGGGGTACACAGACCTCTCGCAGCTGCAGTACGCCATCTTCGAAACCAACGGTCAGCTTTCCGTAATCCCCTATGAGGCGCATAAACCGGCGACGCCGTCCAATTTGACGGTCACGGTGGAGGAGCCGGGGCTTCCGCAAATCTTCGTCTCCGACGGTAAGGTGATGCCGCGCAAACTGCAAAAGGCGGGGTTGAACGAGGCGTGGCTGCAAGCCGAGCTCTCTTCGCGCGGGGTGCAAAACGTGAAAGACGTATTTGTATTTACAAGGGACGAATGCGGGAGGGTTTACTGTGTGCTGCGGGAAAAGCGGCGCAATTCCAATGGCACGACAAACGCGTGAATGTCCCTGTTGCACAGACGAAATGTAGGGGCGGTCGTCCCCGACCGCCCGTAACCCCGGAAAATTCCGCAGCCGCGGGCGACCGGGGACGGTCGCCCCTACATGAGGATGCCGCTTACTGTGCATTTTGTTTGTCCATGCGTTTGTCGTGTTAGCAATGGGTTGGGGTCACAGGCGCTGCGCCCGTTTTTGTTCGGCTTCGCCGAATGAAACATGGTTTAGAGCGTCTGGTTTGAATAATGCCGGACCTTTCTCTTTTCAAAAAAATCGTCCACGGCTCTGACGATTTCCCGCGGGGACAATGTTTTCAGAAGATACCCCTCCGGGTTCAGCTCTTTTACCTTCCTGAATTTTTCCTCGTCTTCTATGGCGGTCAGAAAGATCACCGGTATGTCGGTAAACTCCGTTTCC
>JAISVY010000125.1 GCA_031271325.1 Oscillospiraceae bacterium | reverse complement strand
CCCTAAGCTCAAAACAGACGGTCACGGTATCCCTTTCGGTTCTTTTTAACCGGCCTTAAACATCAAATATCGACGTCTGCCGCTCTTTTGATTCAAATCGGTGCAGATATCGAAACACTTCGTCCGGGAGGTGTAAAATGCCGTGTTTGCGGCATTCGCTCGCGAAAAGCTCTTGCAGGCGCGCGTGGTTTGGGCTGCGGCATTCGTAGCTGCCGCCGAACGCGCGAATATACCGCTCTTTCGTACCGGGAAAATGCTCGTCCAGCTTTTGATAGAAGTATTCCCGGCTGCCCTCCCGCATCGTCGTTCCGAATCCAAAGCAAAGGATGCCGCGCACACCTGCCCGTATACAATAGTCCAAAATCCCGCGCAGATTCTCCTCCGTGTCGTTGATAAACGGCAGAATCGGCGACAGCCATACTACCGTGGGGATGCCCGCGTCCCGCAGCGTTTCCAGCGCGGCGAAGCGTTCGGCGGTGGAGGATACGCCCGGCTCCAGCATTCGGCATAAAGTTTCGTTGAAGGTCGTCAGCGTGAATTGCGCGACGCATTTTGTCTTGGCGTTGATAGACGACAGGATGTCCAAGTCCCGCAGAAGCCGGGCGGATTTTGTCTGGATCGCGAGCCCGAATCCGTACCGCTCGATCAGTTCCAGACACTGCCGGGTGAGACGCAGTTCTTCCTCCAGAGGGATGTACGGGTCGCACATCGCGCCTGTGCCGATCATACAGGGTTTTCGTCTGCGTTTCAACTGCACTTCCAGGATCCGCGCGGCGCCGCGCTTGACCTCGATGTCCTCAAAATCGTGCTTCATCTGGTAACATGCGCTGCGGCTGTCGCAGTAGATACAGCCGTGTGTGCAGCCGCGGTATAGGTTCATCCCGCCTGTCGGGGAGAGGATGGTTTTATAATCGGCGTAATGCATGTCGGTAAGTCTCCTAACCCCGGACGCGGCGGTGCGCCCGCGTCGTTAAACCGGCTGGCACGCCGGGCAGAAATAGATGTTCCCGCCCAGATACGCCTCGCGCTTCAACCCGCTGCCGCAGACCGGGCAGGGGTACATCAGCGTCTTGCCCGACAGCACGGTGCGGTAGCCGCCCGCCTTCCCGAACAGGTCGCGCTCGGTGTCGCGCCCGCCGCCGTCCAACATCTCGGCGAGGGTGGATTTAATGCTGCGGAACAGGGTTTCCGTATCCGTGCCGGTCAGCGTTTCGAGTTTGCGTTTCGGATGGAGGCGGGCGTTGAATAAGGTGTCTTGCAGTACGCCGTTGCCGAAGCCGGGGATACGCTGCTCGGTGGCGAGGAACGCCTTCACGCTCATCTTTTGCTTGACGCCGCCCAGCAGAGCGCCGAAATACGCCTCGTCAAACGCGGCGGTGTAGGGCGAGGGTTTCTCTTTCGCGACGGTGTAATACCAATCGTCCCGCGAGCCGTTTTCAAAGGCGAACATTCCGCCGTACATCTGCACCGAGCAGGACAAGCCCGTGCCGTCGGTAAACTCCAGCAGCAGCTGGTGTTTCTCCGGGCGCTTCTCCCCGGCGGCTAGATAGCGGGCGCGTACGCCGTCGTTAAACGAGACTCGCGTTTCCCCCGCCCATATCTCCGGCTGCCCCCCGTAGGCGGCGGAACCGGTAATTGTCCTCCCCGCGAGCTTCTCGTTATACTCGGCAGGGTCGCCGAAGTACCATGCGAAACCGTGCGGGTGATGGTTCGCGACGGCGCTTTGGATGGTCTTGCCGACAAGGGTTTGCTGAATCTGCTCCGCGAGCACATGGGTTTCGGGCAGTTCAATCATTTCGAGCGCTCCTTCTTCATCCAAAATTGAGAAGCTCTAAAAACATCATGTTCGCCGCTAGGCGAACGGTCCCTGTGTAGGGCGCGACGACCCCGGCGGTCGGGGGACGGCCGCTACAGCGACAACTGCTCCTCACCGATGTCTTCCGGTCTCACCGCCGCGCCGACCGCCGGCAGCGACCTCACGCGGAACCGCGCAGGGTTGAGGATGCCGCTTTCCGCCGCCGCCCGCGCTCCGGCGACGCGCTGCCCGCGCTTGGGCGAAACGACGCCGACGCCCTGTGTGCCGCGCGAGCTTTTCGGTTCCAGCGCCGCCGTGTGGAAGATCACGCAGCGTTTGTCGGAGGTGAAGACCGCCATTTCCATGTCCTCCCGCAGCACCAGCGCCGTGACGAGCGGGCTTTTGTCGGAGTAAGCGCCGGTCAGCTTGCGGCGGTTGGACAGGGTTTGGTAGGAAGACATTTCAACCCGCGCGGCGCGCCCGTTTTCAAAGAAGAACAGCAGATGCCCGGCGTAGTCCGCTCCGGGCAGGCAGGCGAACACTACCGTTTCGCCCTCGTCCATGCCGAGCTTCGCGGGCAGGTAATCGCCCAGCACCGATGCCTTGCTGTCGTCAAAATCGTGCAGGCGGGCTTTGTAGCACTGATAACGGTTGGTAAACACCAGCACCTCGCCGCGGTTCGTGCCCTCCCACTGCAAAAACGGCGCGTCGCCCTCCTTGTATTTCTGCTCGCCCGACATTCGCAGCGAGAGGGGAGTGATCTTCTTGATGTAACCTTCGCGGGAGAGAAAGACGTGCACGGGATAGTCCTCCGCTTCGTCCGCGGCAGGTTCCTCCGCGTGGTCGTAAATCAACAGCGTCTTCCGGGGCTTGCCGTACTTTTTTTCGATCGCTTTTAGCTCGTCTATGATAATACGGTCGATCTTCGAAGGGGTTTGGAGCGTGTTCTCCAGCTCCGCCAGTTCCCCTTCCAGCGCGGAAACCTCCTCCACCCGCTTGAGGATATATTGCTTATTGATATTGCGCAGCCGGATGTCGGCGATAAACGACGCCTGAACCTCGTCGATACCGAACGCGATCATCAGGTTGGGCACGACCTCCGCCTCTTCCTCCGTCTCGCGGATGACGCGGATGGCGCGGTCGATATCCAGCAGCACCTTTTGCAGCGCGTAGAGGAGATGCAGTTTTTCTTTGAGCTTGCCCGCCTGAAAGAAGCACCGCCGCCGCACGCAATCCCGCCGCCAGGCGCACCACTCCTCCAGCACCCCGCGCACCGGCAGGACGCGCGGCGTTCCGGCGATCAGGATGTTGAAGTTGCATGAAAAGCTGTCCATCAGCGTCGTTTTTTGAAAGAGCAGTTTCATCACCCGTTCGGGGTCGGCGCCGCGCTTCAGATCGACGGTCAGTTTCAGCCCGGAGAGGTCGGTTTCGTCCCGCATATCGGCGACATCGCGCAATTTGCCTTCTTTCATCAGCTTGCCGACCGCGTCAATCACCGCCTCCACGGTGGTGGAGTACGGGATTTCATAAATCTCAATCACGCCCGCCTTCGGGTCGTGCCGCCAGCGCGCGCGCACCCGGAACGAACCGCGCCCGGTTTCGTACAGCGAACGCATCTCGTTCTGGCTG
The DNA here is from genome assembly GCA_031271325.1 of Oscillospiraceae bacterium. Lineage (GTDB taxonomy): Bacteria > Bacillota > Clostridia > Oscillospirales > UBA929 > UBA929. Next base: position 766 of record JAISVY010000125.1, on the reverse strand, counting down.
TACAGCAGTTCGCCGCCGGTGGAGAAGTCCGGCGCGGGCAGCGTCTCCAGCAGGTCACAGCCGGGGTCTTTCATATACGCGACGGTGGTCTTACACACCTCGGAAAGGTTGAAACCGCACATCTGGCTCGCCATACCGACAGCGATGCCCTGATTTGCCGAGACGAGAACGTTCGGGAACGCCGTCGGCAGCAGCACCGGTTCGCGCATGGTGTTGTCGTAGTTGTCGGTAAAGTCCACCGTGTCGCTCTCGATGTCAGCGAACAGCTCGTGGCAGATGGCATCCAGTTTGACCTCGGTGTAGCGCGACGCGGCATACGCCATGTCGCGGGAAAACACCTTGCCGAAATTGCCCTTGCTGTCCACAAACGGGTGCAGCAGCGATTCGTTGCCCCGCGCGAGGCGCACCATCGTCTCATAGATCGCGCTGTCGCCGTGCGGGTTGAGCCGCATCGTCTGCCCGACGACGTTCGCGCTCTTGGTGCGCGCGCCGGTCAGCAATCCCATCTTGTACATTGTATAGAGCAATTTTCGGTGCGACGGCTTAAACCCGTCGATCTCCGGGATCGCGCGGGAGATGATGACGCTCATCGCGTACGGCATGAAGTTTTGCTTCAGCGTCGTCGTAATCGGTTCCCGGCGCAGCGGCGCGGGCGTCAGCTCGGCTTTCGGTTTCTTTGGCATGGGTTCCTCCGTTGTTAAGGATTTTCTTCTTTCGCGTCCTCCGTCTTAACCTCTCCGTTGAGATAGCACCGCGTTTTCCCCCG
>JAISVY010000105.1 GCA_031271325.1 Oscillospiraceae bacterium | reverse complement strand
CGGGCAGCGTCACGGTGGACGGCAATGACATCTACCGCCTCAACGAGAGCGAGCTGGCGATCTTCCGCCGCCGCAACATCGGTATCATCTATCAGTTCTACAACCTCATCCCCACGCTGACCGCCGAGGAGAACATCATGCTGCCCCGCCTGCTCGACAGGCGCAAGCACGACCCGGAAAAGCTCCGCGCCATTCTCGAAACCACCGGTCTGACCGACCGCGCGGGGCATCTGCCAAACGAGCTGTCCGGCGGTCAGCAACAGCGGGTATCAATCGGGCGGGCGCTGATCAACGACCCCGCGCTGATCTTAGCCGACGAGCCGACCGGCAACCTCGACAGCAAGGCGAGCAAAGAAATCATCGACCTGCTCAAGCTGTCGAATAAAAAGTACAACCAAACACTGATCATCATCACCCACGACGAGAAGATCGCGCTTCAGGCCGACCGCGTAATCACGGTCGCGGACGGGATGATTCTGCGCGACGAAACGGTGCGGACATGAACGTATTGCAGACAGTCGCGCTGACCGCGCTCCGGGCGGTTTTTCCTTCCGTGGCGGCATTGTCTCGCGGGGGTCGCGGGGTGCTCGCGGTAGTGGCGCTGACGGCGGTGTACGCCGCGAGGAAGTTCAGGAAGATGAAAACGACGGAGGAACTCTATTCATGAAACTGACGGCAAAATTAGCCCTCGCGCAGATCGAAAAGAGCAAAAGCCGCACCCTTTGGACGATGCTCGGTATCCTCCTGTGCGTCGCGATGGTTACCGCCATCTGCGGTTTCGCCGCAAGCGGTATGGCGACGTTCAACGAAGTAACCGAAGGGCGGGAAAAGGAACAAGTCAGGCTCATCATGATTACGCTGGCATCGGTTTTCGGCGGCATCGTCGCGCTCGCGTCGGTCATCGTCGTGAGCAATGCGTTCCGCGCTTCCGCCGGGGAGCGGACAAACCAGTTCGGGCTGCTCAAAAGCACCGGCGCGACCAAGAAGCAGATTGCCGCCACGGTGATGTACGAAGGGCTGTTTTTCTCGGCAATCGGTATTCCGATCGGCGTGCTGCTCGGCGTACTGATTCAATATACCGGGCTGTCGATCGCGAACGGTCTGCTCGGGTATGTTAACAATTTCTTAGAGGGAGGAGACCTTGTTCTCCGGTTTACCCTCTCCCCGGTAGCAATAGCGGCGGCGGCGGTCGCTTCGTTTGCCACCGTGATGCTCTCGGCATGGCTTCCGGCGCGGAGAGCCGCGAGAATCCCCGCGATCGACGCGATCCGGCGTACCGGCGACGTGAAGCTGAAGCGTAAGAGCGTCAAGACCTCGCGGCTTGTTCAACTCCTGTTCCGGGTGGAGGGCACGCTCGCGGCGAAGTCGCTCAGGCGCAGCCGCCGCAACTTCCGCGCGACGGTCGTATCAATCACGATCAGTATCGTGATGATGTTGGCGGCGGCAAGTTTGCATATCCACATGACCAAGCTGACCGACACCGTGATGGAGGGTATTAACGCCACCGCCGCCATGACCTATTCCCCCACATCCGCGGAACCTTTCCGAACGCTCTCGCCCGAAGACGCGGAGCGTATGACCGGGCAGCTGCGGGCATACGGCGGCGCGTCCGTCTTCGGGTTAGGGGCGGACTCCTCCTACCAGACGAACATCGACGGAAAGCGGTACGATATGCAGCTGATCGCGGTGGAACGGGTGCACTACGAAGAGCTGTGCCGCGAGGCGGGCGTTACGGCGGGCAGCGTTCTCCTATATAACGAATGGCGCGTGTTTGACGAGGGGAAATACATCATCACAACCCCCTTCGGGCGCTTAGCCGGGCGGACGCTCACCGCTTCTCCGGCGGATATAAACGGCGCAGCGCGGGAGTACACGATAGCCGGGGTGCTGGACGAAGTGCCCAATGAGATACTGTCGGCGCTCGCTGTGGAAAGGCTGTATCTGATCGTCCCCGACATCGGTACGCCGCAGTATGTTTGGTATGTTTTGGCGGAAGACGCGGCGGACTTTCTGCTCTATGCCGAAAGCGCCGGCAACGAGTTCCGCGCGTCGCTGGGGCTAGGGGAAAAAGCGCTTTCGTATATCAACTACCAGACGCAGGAACAGGTTTCGATGCGGATTACGAACCTCGTCACGGTCTTCGTCAACGGTTTCGTGGGTTTGCTGATCCTGATCGGGCTGACCAACGTCATCAGTACCGTCTCCACCAATGTGCGTCTGCGGAAGCGGGAATTCGCCATGCTGCAAAGCGTCGGCATGACGCGCGGCGGTCTGTCGCGAATGCTGACGCTGGAGAGCATTCTGTGCTCTGTCCGCGCCCTGCTGTTCGGGCTGCCGCTGGGGATATTCGCTGCTTGGCTTGTGTATACCGGCGTGATTCAAGGCGATTACCGGTTCCCGTTCACCGTGCCGTGGCTCGCCATCGCGGAGTGCGTGCTCGGCGTGTTCGCCGTGACCTTCGTGTCTATGCGTTTCGCCGCGTCACGCTTGCGCAAGCAGAACACCGTGGAGACGATCCGGGCGGAGGACGGGGTGTAAACAATTAACAATTAACAGTTAACAATGGACAATTAGGACTCGTAGGGGCGGGGTTATCCCGCCCGCAGGTATCGCGGGAGGCAAAACGCTTCCCCTACACAGGAGGTTGAAACCGGCGTCGCACCGGGGGCGTCGCGCCCTACGCGTCCTGTTTGTCCATTGTCCATTGCCATGAGGCGAGGGGAACGTGATAATTCCCATCGTGTAGGGGCGGGGTTATCCCGCCCGCAGGTATCGCGGGAGGCAAAACGCCTCCCCTAGACAGGACGTTGAAACCGGCGGCGCGCCGGGGTCGTCGCGCCCTACGCGTCCTGATTGTCCATTGTCAACTGTACATTGTACACTCCCCTATTGCCCGCTTCGGTTTGAAAACGAAGCGTGAACCCGCCGCACACCGGGGGATGTTCACGGCGCGTCAAGGATGCCATGCCCTGCACAGGACGTTGACGAGAATTACAAAATAAAGGAAAGGCAGTTATATTATGTATAAGCCGCGCTTCCGCTGGTGATACTAGCGGCGGAGGTGTTACCATTGAGTAATCAAAAAGGAAACAAGCTGCTTGACTTCTTGGCGGGCAAAGGGTTCTATGT
>JAISVY010000168.1 GCA_031271325.1 Oscillospiraceae bacterium | reverse complement strand
CCCGCCCGCGATCACCATCGGGAAGCCGCGTTCCAGCGCGATGTCGGCGGCGGCGAGTTTGGTGATCGCGCCGCCGGTGCCGCGCGCGCTGCCCGCGCCGCCCGCGCCGGAACGCATCGCGGCGGTGATCCCGCGCACCCGGTCGAGTTTTTGCGCGTTCGGGTCGGTGCCGGGGTCGGCGGTGTAGAACCCGTCGCGGTCGGTCAGCAGCACCAGCAGGTCGGCGCGTACCAGCGCCGCCACCAGCGCCGAGAGGGTGTCGTTGTCGCCGAAGATGTTTTGCTCGGACAGGATCTCCTCCTGCGAGATCGAGTCGTTTTCGTTGATGACCGGGATGACGCCCCAGCCCAACAGTTCCTCCAGCGTCCCGAGCAGCGACGCGCTCCGCCTCGGCTCGGTCAGGTCGCCGCGTGTCACCAGAATCTGCGCGACATGCCGCCCGTATTCGCTGAAGAGCTTATCGTAAATATGCATCAGGCGGCACTGCCCGACGGCTGCCGCCGCCTGTTTGCCGCTGACGGAAGCGGGTTTTTGGGCAAAGTTCAGCGCCGACGCGCCCGCGCCGATCGCGCCGGAGGTAACAAACAGCACATCCCGCCCCCCGTTGCGGATGTCGGACAGCACGCGCGCCAGTTTGTCCAGCCGCTCCAAATGCAGCGAACCGGACGGATGGGTGAGGGTCGAGGTGCCTACCTTGACGACAATGCGGTGAAACATAGTTTTTGCCTCCGGTTTATGGGGACGAACGGTGTCCGCCCGTTTTATGCGCAGAAGCGGCGGGGTTGTCCGCAGGTGATTGGGTCACTCTAAATGCTCCGCGTATTTCCCGCGCAGGGCTAAAACCTCGCGCAAATAATTCATATCGTCCGGCAGCATTACGAAGGCGGCAACCTTTTTGCCCTCATAAAACAACTCGTAATTGTTTTCCTTCTTCACCGGGCGGATGTCGCGCAGTGTGTCATACGCGAACAGCGCGCCGCCGAACAGCATACCCTCGCTGATGTCCATGAAGATGTACGGGGAGGCGGTAAACCCGCCTGTTTGAATGCTGAAAATATAAAGACCCGGTGTGATACCTATCTCAAAAAATAAAGGATAGACTTCAAACCCCGCTCTGGGCGATTTCAACTCTTCGTATAGCAATAATCCAAGAAGCAGGAAAAAGGACGTCATAAAGAGGGGATACAGAATCAAATGTCCGCCATATATTCTGCGGATGAGCTTCATGTTCCAAGGATTGACGGTCTCCCCGCCCTGTCTGAGAGCGTCCTGATAAAAACGATGGGCGCGAAGTTCCGCCATGAATACATTCGTCATCAGGAGCGGATAAGTCAGGACAAGTAAACCCAAAAAAGGAAGCCTGACAGGGTCAAGGAGCGCCGAGGCAATGACGAGAACGAACAAAGCAACTACATACAGGACTGCCCATTTTGGATTGCGTGAGGACCAAGCCGGGTTAGGCCGCCTGATACAATGCTCACGGACAAAATTTCTGTCCGCCCAGAAAACGCCGCTGCGCTGTTTGAACCGCATCTTCCGCTTATCCTGTTTTTCCGTAACACCCGCCCCCTAAAAACATCCTTCAATTGGGTCACTCTAAAAAACCTCCCGCTCCAGCTTGCGATGCCGCGGCACAGCCGCCTGGTCGCAAGCGCTCCGCTCGTTCGCCTAACGGCGAACGCGAGGTTTTTAGAGCTTCTCAATTGTTCTTCAGCACCCGCATTTTCTTCCCGTCGGCAAAGATGTAGCCGGGGGCGTTTTGCGGCGGCGCGATGTCGAGCGGGTCGGCGCTCCACGCGAAGCCGCACAGCGGATCGTCGCTCCGCAGGCAATCGAGGATGTCGGAGACAACGGCGCTCGCGGTCGGGCGCGCGCCCGCGCCCCTGCCGTAGAACATCACGTCCCCGGCGACGCTGCCGCGCAGCATCACGGCGTTGAACACGTCCGAAACGGCCGCCAGCGGGTGCGCTTTCGCAACCATATGCGGCGCGGCGTAGACGCGGGGCAGCTCGCCCTCAGCCTGATGGGCTCGCCCCAGCAGCTTTATTGTGAAGCCGGCTTTGTTCGCCTCCCGGAGGTGCGCCGTCGTGACGCTGCCGATCCCCTCGACATATATATTCGAGGGGGGGATATGCCGTCCGTAGGCGAGGTCGGCCAAGATGCAAATCTTCCGGGCGCAGTCCAGCCCGTCTACGTCGGCGGACGGGTCGGCTTCGGCGTATCCGAGCTTTTGCGCCTCCTTCAGCGCCTCTTCAAACGAGGCGCCGTTTTGCTCCATATGGGTGAGGATGTAGTTGCTCGTGCCGTTTAAGATACCGATCACGTCGGTGACGGTGTTCGCGCCCAGGCATTGGCAAAACGGGTGAATGATCGGAATGCCGCCGCCGACGCTTGCCTCAAAGAGATAGTGGGCGTTGTTCGCTTTGGCCAGCGCCAGCAGTTCCGCGCCGTGTTCGGCCACCAGCTCTTTGTTGGAGGTCACCACATGCTTGCCGGCCGACAGGGCGCGTCTGGTAAACTCGGCCGCGGCGCCGCGCCCGCCGATCGATTCCACCACAACCGCTACGTCGGGGTCTTCCTCGATCAGAGCGAAGTCGGATACCACCCGGCTGTCCGGGATGTCCCGGATATCCAGAATATACTTTACCGAAAGGGTAACGCCGGAGCGCTTTTTTTCGGCATACTCTCTGATCACTTCGTCCACGCCGGAACCCACGATTCCGTAACCCAATATCGCTATCTGTTTCATATTGCCTCCCAAAGTCCTTCGAGGTACGCCGCGCCGATAGCCCTGTCATACAACCCGTAACCGGCGCGTCCCGTTTCTCCCCATATCAGACGCCCGTGGTCGGGGCGGATATAGCCGTCAAAACCGCTCTCTTTCAATGCCCGGACAATGGCAAGCATATCGAACGAACCGCAGGCGCTCAAGTGCGCCGACTCGTAGAAATCGCCGTTGCCGAGGAATTTCAGGTTCCGCACGTGCGCGAAGTGAACGGAGTCCGCAAACTCCCGGATGATCGCCGGCACGTCGTTGCCCGGATCCGCACCGAGCGAGCCGGTGCAGAGGGTCAGCCCGTTGCTCGGGCTGGGGTATAAGCTCAGGAACCGCTTGATGTTCTCGCGCGAGTTGATTAGGCGCGGCAGACCGAACAGCGGCCACGGCGGGTCGTCGGGGTGAATCGCCATCTTGATGCCCAGCCGCTCTGCTTCGGGGATAATCCGGCGCAGGAAATACGCGGCGTTTTCCCAGTACTGCTCCTGCGAGACGCTCTTATATTTCTCAATTGTCCCGACAATATGCTTCAGCCGTTCCGGTTCCCAGCCCGGCAGGGCGATCCCGCCCGACTGCTCGGCGTAACGCTCCGCCAGCTTTTCCGGCGTGGTGCTCCCGATAAACGCGCGGGAGAAGAACATCGTGTTGGAACCGTCCGGCAGATCGTAGAACAGGTGGCTCCGCGCCCAGTCCAGCACCGGCATAAAGTTGTAGCAGATCACCTTGATGCCGATTTTCGCGAGGTTTCCCAGCGTCTCGGTGTATTTGTCAATCCAGCCGTCGCGCCCCGGCGCGCCCAGCTTGATGTCTTCGTGGATATTCACGCTTTCGATGACCTCGGCGCGCAGCCCGGCGGCGTTGATCTCGCCGCGCATCGCTTCGCATTCGCCGAGCGGCCAAACCTCCCCGGCGGGGATGTGCATCAGGCTTGTGACGACACCGGACACGCCGGGCACTTGGGCGATATGCTTCAGCGGAATCGGGTCGAGCCGCCCGAACCAGCGCATTGTCATTTGCATTCAAGAATTCCTCCCTGCGGCAGCCTTATCTTTTAACTAAGCGAGAGGATCCGCGCCGTGTCGTACATCGTCTCTTGCAGGTCTTTTTCCATCAGCAGCGCTTCGTCGATGTCGAAGTCTTGCAGCACCCCGTCTTGGATACCGATGACCCGGTTGATCTTACCGTCGCGCAGAATCTCGACGGCGTGCCGCCCCATCCGGGAGGCGGTGACGCGGTCACGCGCGTTCGGCTGCCCGCCGCGCTGTATGTGACCCAAGATGGTGACGCGTACGTCCAGCCCGATTTCGTCGGCGATGTTGCGGGCGATCTGGTGGGAATCGCCTTCTTTTTCGGCCACCCCTTCGGCGACGATCACGATAAAGTGATTGTGCCCGTGAATACGCGAGCGGCGCATTTTCTCTATCACGTCGTTATGGAAGTCATAGGGGCGTTCAGGCACCAGTATGACGTTCGCGCCGACCGCGATGCCGACATACGCGGCCAAATGCCCCGCGTTACGCCCCATCACCTCAACCAGCGAACAGCGTTCGTGCGACTGCATTGTATCGCGCAGTTTGTCGATCGCGTCGATCGCGGTATTGCAGGCGGTGTCGAAGCCGATGGTGTAGTTGGTGCAGGCGATGTCGTTGTCGATTGTCGCCGGGATGCCGACAGCCGGGATGTTGTATTTGGACAGGTCGCGCGCACCCCGGAAAGTGCCGTCGCCGCCGACGCAGATAATTGCGTCGATGCCCAGGAATTTGCATGTCTTCGCCGCTCTCTGCACGCCTTCGTCGGTGGCGAATTCGGGCGAACGCGCGGTGTAGAGAATCGTGCCGCCCCGTCCGGTCAGACCGTTGACCGTCTTATGCTCCATTTCGAAGACGTCGCCGTGAATCAGGCCGTTGTAGCCCCGCCGGATCCCCAGTACCTCAATGCCGTTGACAAACGCCGTCCGCACGACGGCGCGGACGGCGGCGTTCATGCCGGGCGCGTCCCCGCCGCTGGTCAGCAAACCGATACGCTGTACTCCCATGATTTTCCATCCGCCCCTATTTTCTTATTATTTTATCACAAAACTCTCAGTCCCGCAAGACCACGTTTTTCTCGCCCAGCAGCGAGCGGCACTCCGAGAGCAGCAGCGGCGCGGGGGCGCATTCGCAGCCGATCCGTTTGCCCGTGTCGGCGTAAACCAGCACAACCGGGGTTCTTCCCGGGAACAGCTCCAGCATCGCGAGCACCCGCCCCGCTTCCCGGCCGCCCGTCTGCGGCAGTTTTATATACAGCTTGCCGCCGTCTTCCGCTGTCTGCGGGAAATCGTCCGCGGAACCCACGGCATCCAAAGGCGTGAGCGCGTCGACCAGTACCTGCGCGGGGCGGTCGTCGCGGACGCTCACCTTCCCGTCGATCAGCACGGCCGCGTCGTTCTTGACATACCCGCCGCTGCGGTTCAGGACACTGCTGAACAGCAGCAGTTCCACCGAACCGGCGCGGTCTTCCAGCGTGGCGTACGCCATCAGGGTGTTGTTGCGGGTCGTCTTGGTCTTGACGCCGGAGAGCAGACCGGCCAGCTTTACGCTTTGACCGTCTTCAAACGTGCCGTCTTCCAGCCCTTCCACCACCTGCGCGATGCTCCGCGCCCCGCTGCGCCGCAGCTCGGCGGCGTACGCGTCGATCGGATGCCCGGACAGATACAGCCCGGTCAGGCTGCGTTCCATCACGAGCTTTTCTTTTACGCTCCAATCGTCTATGTCGGGAATCGGGATCTCGTGGGTCTCTTCGCCGCTCATTGAGAAGAGGTCGGTCTGCCCGGCAATCGTGCGCCCGGACGCGATGTCGTCGAGCAGGGAACCGGACAACGCGTCCAGCGCCCGCCGTTTGTAGCCCATCGAATCGAACGCGCCGCACTTGATCAGCGATTCCAGCGCCCGCCGGTTCAGGTCGCGTTTCGCCATCCGGCGGCAAAAATCCTCAAAAGACGCAAACGGCTTTCCCCGCCGTTCCTCCATCATCTCCGCGATCAACCCCGCGCCCAGATTCTTGATCGCCCCCAGCCCGAACCGGATGGCAGCCCCGGTTTCTCCGTTGACGGCCGGCGGCGCGCCGGGGGCGGCGCGTCCCGCGTCCTGACCGTTCACCGGCGTAAATCCTTCTTCCGAGGCGTTGACGTCGGGCGGCAGCACCTGAATGCCCTGCTCCTGACATTCGGCGATATACTCGCCGACCTTCCCCGTCCAGCCCTGTACGCTGGACAGGAGAGCCGCCATATACTCGGCGGGATAGTGGCATTTATAGTACGCCGTGCGGTAAGCGATGACCGCGTAGCAAACGGCGTGGGACTTATTAAACGCGTAGTTGGCAAAGTCCATAATTTCTTCGAAGATGCTCTGCGCCGTGCTTTCCGGTACGCCGTTTTGTTTACAGCCGTCCAGAAACGCCTGACGCTCCGCGACCAGCACGTCATACTTTTTCTTGCTCATCGCCCGCCGCACCACGTCGGCGTGACCCAGCGAAAAGCCCGCGAGGCGGCGCAGTATCTCCAGCACCTGCTCCTGATAGACGATACAGCCGTAGGTAACGTCCAGAATCGGTTTCAGCAGCGGGTGTTTGTAAGTCGTGCGTTCGGGGTGATGCTTGCTGTCGATAAATCGCGGGATCGACTCCATCGGTCCCGGGCGGAACAGCGCGACGACGGCGGTGATGTCCTCGATTGATTGCGGGCGGAGCCGCAGGCAAACCCCGGTCATGCCCGCGCTTTCGAGCTGGAAGACACCCGCTGTTTTTCCCTGCGTGAGCATCTCAAAGACGGCCGGATCGTCCTCGGGGAAGGTTCCGTCAAAATCCGGCAGACGCTTGCGGACCAGTTCCTCCGCTTCCTTCAGAACGGTCAGGTTGCGCAGCCCCAAAAAGTCCATCTTCAGAAGTCCCAGCTCTTCCAGCTGCGTCATCGGGAATTGGGTGACAACGGCTTCGTCGGAAGCGCCCAAGAGGCTCTCGTCGCTGTCCGCCGTCTGGCGCGAGGTCTTTCGCGAGACGCGGGCGAGCGGAACGTATTCGCTGACCGGTTCCGCCGTGATCACCACACCCGCCGCGTGTGTCGAGGCGTGGCGCGGCATCCCCTCCAGTTTGCGCGCCATGTCGATCAGCTCGCCCGCGCGGGTATCGTTTTCGTACAGCTCTTTTAGAGAAGGGGAGGTGTCCAGCGCTTTGTCCAGCGTCATATGCAGCGCGAACGGCACGGCTTTGGCCACCGTGTCCGCTTCGGCATACGTCCAGCCCAGCGCCCGCGCGGTATCGCGCACGGCGGCGCGCGCCGCCATCGTGCCGAACGTGACGATCTGCGCCACATGGGAAGCGCCGTATTTCCCCGTCACGTAGTCGATGACCTCCTGCCGCCGCCGGACGCAGAAGTCGATGTCGAAGTCGGGCATACTCACCCGCTCGGGGTTCAAAAACCGCTCGAAGAGCAGGTTGTATTTCATCGGGTCAACGTCGGTGATGCCGAGACTGTAACCCACCATCGAACCGGCGCCGCTGCCGCGCCCCGGTCCCACCGGGATGTCGTTGTCTTTCGCGTAGCGCACAAAATCCGCGACGATCAGGAAGTAATCGACAAACCCCATCTTCGCGATCATGTCCAGTTCGAACGAGAGCCGCTCCTGATACCCCTCCGGGTCGTCCGGGTAACGCCGGGCATACCCTTCGGCGCAAAGGCGGCGGAGATACGCCTCCGGCGCGTTCTCCCCCTTGGGCAGCGTGAAGCGCGGCAGATGGTACTCGCCGAACGTGATCGCGACATCGCACATGCCCGCGATTTTGACCGCGTTGTCTAGGGATTCGCGCGGAAAAAGCGCCGCCATTTCCGCCTCGCTCTTGATATAAAACTCCTGCGTCTCAAACTTCATGCGGTCTTCGCGGTCAACCGTCGTCTGCGTTTGGATGCACATCAGCACGTCCTGCGCGTCCGCGTCCTCGCGCGTCAGGTAATGCGCGTCGTTGGTGCAGACGAGCGGGATACCTGTCTCCCGCGAAAGCCGCAGCAGCGCCCGCATGACGTTCTTCTGCTCGGCGATGCCGTGGTCTTGCAGCTCTAAGTAAAAGCGGTCTTTGCCGAACAGGTTCGCGTAGTACCGCGCCGCTTCGGCGGCCAGCGTGGTTTCGCCCTCGGTCAGGCGGCGGGGAATCTCCCCTCCCAAGCACGCCGAGAGGGCGATCAAGCCCCCGTGATGCTCCTCCAGCAATTCGCGGTCTACCCGGGGCTTGGTGTAAAACCCCTCGGTGTTGGCGCGGGAAACCAAGCGGCAGAGGTTTTTATACCCCGTTTCGTTTTCGCAGAGCAGAACCAGATGGTACGGTTCGCTGTCAAACTCATGCACCTTGTCGTGCCGCGTGCGCGGCGCGACATACACCTCGCAGCCGATTACGGGCTTCACCCCCGCTTTCTTCGCCGCCTTGTAAAACTCGATCACGCCGTACATCGAACCGTGGTCGGTGACCGCGACGGCTTCTTGCGAAAGCGCCTTCACACGCTCCATCAGCCCGCCGATCCGGCACATGCCGTCCAGCAGGCTGTATTCGGTATGCACGTGCAGATGGACAAAACCGCTCATGACACGCCTCCTTTGGGTTCGCGTAAAACATCCGAATGGGTTCCGGCTTCTGACAAAATAAGCGTATAACGGGGGATACAAACGTTCGGGTTACCCCTCCCGCCGCGCTTTCCCCGCGAGCCGGCGTACGCCGGAGAGCAGACCGAAGAACACCACGAAGATCTCAAGCCGGCCTAGCGTCATGCCGAACATTTCGATGATCAGCGTCGGCGCGTTGGTGCCGGCGTGGGTGAGTCCGGTCGTGATACCGGATGTGCCGAGGACGGACATAAACTCAAAAAACGCCTGAAAAACAGAACCGCCCGCCGTCAGCGTCAGCAGCAGCGTCCCGATGATCAGGATGCCCGTGTAGCTCGCGATAAAGCCGAACGTGTCGGCGATCAGCGCGCCGTCGATCGGCGCTTTTCCCCGCACGGTGGTGTAGGCGGGCGCGGCGGTTTTGTTCGCGGGGGACATCCTCTTTCGGATGTTTTCCCGCGTGATCCTCAGCACAAAGTAAGCGCGGAGCAGTTTGATTCCCCCGGAGGTCGAACCGGCGCTGCCTCCGATAAAGATCAGGATCATCAGCAGCCCGAAGGCGAACTGCGGCCACGCGGTGTGCTCCGACAGGGCGTACCCCGTCGTGGAGAAGGCCGCGACCGTTCCGAACAGGGCGTGGCGCAAGCTCTCCCAAAACCCCATGCGCGAACCCAGCGCGAACGACGCCGTCATCAGCGGCACGAACACCGCAAGCGCTCCGAACATAAACCGCATTTCGGTCACCCGGAAGACTTGGCGGAGTTTGCCTTCCGTCAGCAGCAGCAGCACCGCGAAGTTGGACGCGCCGATCAGCATCAGCACGACGGTGACAATTTCAACCGGCAGACTGCCGTAAGCTCCGATACCGCCCGCCTGCGTCGTAAACCCGGCGGTGGCGAGCGCGGACATGGCGTGGCACACGGCATCAAACATATCCATGCCGAACGCCCAATACGAAAGCGTTCCGAGAAACAGAAAACCGCCGTAAATCGCGAACATCACCCGCGCCGTCCGGCGCAGACTGGGGCGGAGCATGTCCTGATGCCCTTCCGCGCTGTACAGCGCCATTGAGTGCTTGCCCTGTATGACCGAGACGATCATCACGACAAACCCCACGCCGCCGCAATACTGCATAAAACTGCGGAAAAACAAAAACACACGCGGCGTAACCGTAACGTCCATCACCGTCAGCCCGGTCGTCGTCCAGCCGCTGACCGATTCGAACAGCGCCCGCAAAAAGTCCAGCTGCCCGGCAAGCACAAACGGCAAAGCGCCGATCAGGAAGTTATACAGCCAGATAAAAAGAATCGGGGAACTGCCGCGCCGCGCGCCCTGCTGCCGGGCGTCGTCTTCTTCCCGGCGGTAGGTGCACAGGCAGATGCAAAAACCCAGTGCGGCAGACGCGAGCGCCGGAATCAGGAACGCCGGCAGAAACCGCGCCTCCTCCGGGTAAAACGGCAGCACCAGCATCGGTACGCCGAGCAGCAGACCGACCAGCAGAATCAGCGTCCCGTAATCGCTGCCTTTTTTGATGATTCGGATCAAGCGCCTCACCGTCCGGTCAGTTCGGTAACCGCCGCCGTCTCATGCTCGTCAGAAGAGATCAGCACCAGTATATCGCCGGCGTGGATGCGGGTGTCGCCGCGCGGTATCAGGCTCATGGTGCCGCGCTGGATGCAGCCGACGATGACCGGCAGGTTGATCTCTTTGAGTTTTTTGCCGGCCGCCGGCGCGTTCTCGGTGACCGGCACCTGCGAAACGCGGATGCGCCCTTCTCCGATCGGGATCAGCGTGGTCAGCTCGTCCATAAACGCCTGCTGCTCGATCACCGACGCAATCGTCGATACAGAGGACACGACGGCGTCGATGCCGATCATGTGGAAGAACTCGATCTTTTTCGGGTCGGAGATCAGCGTGACGGTGCGCTTGACGCGGAACTTCTTCTTGCACAGTTCGCAGATGACCATATTGTCGTCGTCGCGGTCGGTTAGCGCGATGGCGATGTCCGCGTTATACGCGTCGGCGTCTTCCAGCACGAACGGTTTGGAGCCGTCGCCGTGGAAAACTTCCAGTTTTTCTATTTCGGCCAGCGACCGGCATTTATCCGCGTCGCTGTTGATCGCGGTGACCCTGTAGCCTTTTTTGAGCAGAGAGTTAGCCAAAAACTTTGTCTTGTTGAACCCGCCGATCAGGAAGACACGTGATTTCATTCCGCGTCACCCGCCTTTTTGTTCAGCAGTTTGTCGATCTCCTGAATGGAGAGGACGGCGGGGGAGATGGTGTCGATCCCCAGCTCCCGGTAGACAAATTCGCGCTCCGGGTCGTACAGGCGCGCGATAACGCGCCCGATCCCGAACAATCTCTTGGCGAGCTGCGCTATCATGATGTTGGTGTTATCGTAGTTGGTGACCGAGATCACGGCGCTTGCGCGTTCGATGTCGGCATCGCGCAGCACGCCGAGGTCGGTCGCGTCGCCGGTGAGCGAAATGCCGGAGTAAGAAGGCGAGAGCTTGCGGAAGGAATCTTTATTCCTGTCGATGATGGTGACGCTCTCCCCCTCTTCGGAAAGCTTATTGGCCAGATTCGCGCCCAGCCGCCCGCACCCGGCGATGACAGTATACTCGTCCTGTTTGCTCAAGATGACATCCCCTTCGTACGAAGTGTTGAAAGCCGCTCATGTGAACAGGCGTCTTTGGCGCGGCGTCACAAGCCGCGCCGGCAGTTTTCAACATGCCTTCGCAGACAGTATACTATAGGGGCGGGTAAAAGGCAATCAAGAGTTACAGCCACCGGACGGCGGCGGCGGCCGTAATATACCCGGCGAAGTCGGCTGTCAGCGCCGCCGGGATGATATAGCGCGTTTTGGTGACCCCGGCCGCGCCGCAGATCACGCTGACCGCGTAGAAGGTCGTTTCGGTGCTGCCGAGCATCACGGCGACCGTGCGCCCGATCTGCGAATCCACCCCGTGCTCCGCCATCAGCTCGATCCCCATCGCGAGCGCTCCGCTGCCGGAAAACGGGCGGATGATTAGCAGCGGCGCGCATTCCGCCGGGATGCCGATCAGCGCGAACAGCGGGCGGCACAGCTCGGCAAACGCGTCCAGCGCTCGCGATTCCCGCAGCATAGTGATCGCCGCGAGCAGCGTTACGAGTGTGGGGACAATCCGGTACAGCACCCGCAAGCCGTCTTTCGCGCCCTCGATAAAGCCGCCGAAAATATCTTCGCCGCGCAAGACGGCATAGAGCGAAACGCCGAGGATGATCAGCGGCGCCGACAATTGCCAGATCATCGCCAGAGCTTCCTCAACAGCAGCCCGCACAATATACCGGTTGCGCAGCTCACGGCGGTGGCGAACCAAACCGCCGGGAGAATGTCAAACGGGTTCGCGGCGTTCAGCGACGCGCGCGCCGCCGCGACGGTCGCCGGGATGATCTGGAGCGAACCCGCGCCGAGAATCACCAGCATACACACCGAATCCGACGCAACTCCCGTACGCCCCGCGCTCTCGTGGAGCCGGGAGCAGGCGCGGATCGAAAGCGGCGTCGCCGCGTTGCCAAGCCCCAAGAGGTTCGCCGAGACGGACGCCGCCAAATCCCCGCGCAGCGAATCGTCCGAGCGCGTCTCGGGAAACAGCGCGCCGAGCGGAAATTTCAACAGGTCGGAGAGCTTTTTGATCAGCCCCGCCCGCCGCATCACCTCCACCACGCCGCTCCACAGGCAAAGAACGCCGGCCATCGTAATGCCGAGCTTTACCGCCTGCTCGGCGCCGCCCAAAAGCCCGGCGGACATCTCCGAAACCGTTCCCGCAAACAGGGAGTATATGACGGCCACCAGCATCATGACCACCAGCAAAACAGACATCGCCATCGTACATCCGCCTTTTTTCGATAAGCTATTGACAGATTTGCAAAATTCGTCTATAATTGTCATCAAACGGCGAATTTACCACAAAATGACGCTATAATCGCCGAAATTTTTTCACAAGGAGAACCGTTTATGAAATCCACCGGGATCACAAGGAAAGTCGACGAACTAGGGCGCATCGTTCTTCCCATCGAGCTGCGGCGTACGCTGGACATCGCGGAAAAAGACCCGATCGAAATCTACGTCGACGGAAACTGCGTCGTGTTAAAAAAATACGAACTTTCCTGCGTCTTCTGCGGCAACCCGGAGAATCTCACCGCGTACAAAGAAAAATATATTTGCTCCAACTGTATGTCTCAACTGAAGACTTTGTGATCCCGTCATAAGAAAAGGAGCGCCGGAGACGGCGCTCCTTTGTGCAGGTTGCAGACAAAGCCGTTTTCCTCACTTGCCGGGCAAAACGGCGCATGGCTGCACGGCTTCAGTCCGGGGAGACGGCGCTCCTTTAGTGTTTTTGGCTACGCTTTACCGCTCATCGTCAGTATCCCCAGCAGACGGAGGAAGACATCCCACCATGTCAGCTTCTCCACCGATTCGGCCGCCACAATCGGGATGCGCGCGAGCACCGCGCCCTCGCATTCCACGACCACTTCGCCCAACTGCTGCCCGCGCTCCACCGGCGCTTTGATGTCTTCGGCCAGCGTGACGGTCTTCGTGACCAGCGACTTTTTGTGTTTCTCGTAGATCACCGTCTCCTCGCCTTCGGGGACGGGCTGCACCTCCGCCTTACGCCCCAGCTTTACGGGCACGGGCAACAGCGCCTCTTCCGGCCAGGCGGTCATCGCCGCGTAACCGGCAAAACCGTAGTCCAGCATTTTCCGCGCGGATTCATAACGGTCGTCGGTGCTCGCGGCCTTCATTACGACGGCGATCAGCTGCATACCGTCCCTCTCCGCCGAAGCCGCGATACAGCTGCCCGCCTTGCTGGTTGTTCCCGTCTTCAGCCCGGTGCAGCCTTCGTAAAAACGCACCAAGCGGTTGGTGTTGGCCAGCGTGAACGTTCCGTCGCGCAGTGAATCGAGCCACACGGTGGAATAATTGCGGATATCCTTGTGCGCGAGCAGCGCGCGCGACATCACCGCGATGTCACGCGCCGTGGTGTAATGCTGCGGATCGTCCAAGCCGTGGCAGTTGGTAAAGTGCGTACCCGTCAGTCCGAGCTGCGCCGCGCGTTCGTTCATCATCGCGACAAACGTCTCTTCCGTGCCGGAGATCGCTTCCGCCAGAACAACAGAGCCGTCGTTCGCGCTCGCGATCGTCACCGCCTTGAGCATCTCGTCAACGGTGTATTGCTCGCCTTCATGCAGGAACGCCGTGGAGCCGCCCATGCTCATCGCGGCGCGGCTGACCGTCAGTTTTTGATTCAGCGTAAGCTGACCGCGTTCAAGAGCCTCCATTGTCAGCAGCAGCGTCATGACTTTGGTGACGCTTGCGGGGTACAGCTTTTCGTCGGCGTTTTTTTCATACAGCACGGTTCCGGTCGATTGCTCCAG
>JAISVY010000144.1 GCA_031271325.1 Oscillospiraceae bacterium | reverse complement strand
ACATGACAAGGCTTGATAACATCGGCGTAGCCGAACTGGGCAAAGCGGCGACCCAACTGCTCGCAGACAACTTCTACGTTCACGTTGCGGCGGAATAACCGCAGAAGACAGTACCCAAGTAAACGGGGCTGTCTCAGTAACGATCGCTTGTAAGGCACAAAAGCATAAAATGGTTTACAAGTCAGAATAATCGAGCTATAATCTGTATACGATGATATAGGGTTATTGAGGTGGACAACGGCATCCACGCGCCTTAACGGCTAAAAGAGATGCAGGAACAGCCGGCCCTGCCAATAACCCTTTATCTATACAATTTAATGACTAGGCACTCACGCCTTACGGCGCGGGTGCTTTTTCATACCCCGGAAGCGCCTATCCCTCGCGCAGGGAGTACAGCGAGCGGCGCGAGCAGTATGACCGCGCGCGTGAGGGCGGAGGCGTGACAAACATTACCGCTTTACCCGGCGGACAACAAGCCGGGTGCCGCGATACCGAGACCGGACGGACAAAAAGGATAGCGGACGGAGGTACATCATGCTAGGACATGAAGTACCCGGAATGGAAGCGGAAATTTGTTGACACCAATGCCGCCGCGGGGTATAATGAGGGCACAGGCGGTGGAAAGATGAACATATTACCCAACGCTGCTAAAGCCGTAATACCGATAGAAAAACTAACGAAATACGCGCTTGACCCAATGAATAGCCGCGGCAAGTGGATTGCGTTCCAAGAGGCGCTGGGGTATAATCTCGAAAATGCGGATATGCTATTGTCAAACATCAAACAGAGTCTGATAAATTATTCGGCGGAACAAAAAGGCGATAAGGGTTACGGTCAGACATACGCGGTTCTGATGGAACTGACAGGAGCCAATGATCGAACGGCAAGCGTTATGACAGCTTGGCTGGACGATAAAAGCACCGGAGAAATGCGATTAACCAGTATCTATGTGAAAAAAAGGAAGGGTGATCTTCATGATTAAGCAATACGACAAGGTAAAACTCCATAACGGAAAGTATGCCATAATTGTGGAAGTGCTGGAAAATCTGAAGGCATATATCGCGGATATTGAACTTTCCGAGGGTGATTATACAACGGAAACAATCAGTTTTTCGGATATAGCTTCTCTGATTGTCGAGATTGAGCAGCCTATCAAACACGCCGGGTAGGTATGATACGGTTAAGCAAGCGATCATCAACCGCGTTGTTTATTCCGACGAACCGGAGGTCATGGCATTCGACGGTGAAATAACGCGCGAATCCATGCAAGCGTTACGAGCGGAAACCGAAAGGCTTCTGGAGAAACTGGAAAACGAGAAGGAAAAACCTACTACCGACAAAAAGGCTGTGTAACCCCCGACAACCGAATGACTAGGCACTCACGCTTTACGGCGCGGGTGCTTTTTCATACCTCAAATTACCGCTTTGCCCGGCGGACAACAAATCGGGCACCGCGATACCGCGACTGGCCGGACAAAAAAGGATAGCGGACGGAGGTACATCATGCCGGGGCATGATGTACCCGGAATGGAAGCGGAAATTTGTTGACAGCATTGACGCTGCGGAGTATAATAAGGGCGTGGACGGTGGAAAAATGAATGCGTTGCCTAACGGGGACAAAGCAGTTATACCGATAAAAAAGCTGACGCAATACTCTCTTGACTTTGAGAAAGAGCCCAATAAGGCGGCGGCATTCAAATCGGCATTGGGGTACACAAAGGAAACAGCCGACAAACTCATTGACAATATTCATTCAAATATCTCCAAGTTTAGCACTACATCCAAGGGAAACAATGGCTTTGGGGATATTTATGAGATCATCATGCAATTGACCGGCGTAAATGGTAAAACTGCCAATGTGCTAACAGGCTGGATTATTGAAAAAGGCACAGATTTTCCCCGTCTTACAAGCGCATATGTGACAAAGAAAAGATTAAGGAAGTGATGACATGAAGCTCGATATGTTTCAGAAAATTAGGCTGAAAGATGGTAGGTTCGGTCATATTGTTGAAATCTTCAATGACGGCGAGGCTTACATGGTCGATATCCAAGCTCAAGACGGTGAATATGAGACTGAGACCATCTACCCAAAAGACATTAAAAGTGTCGTTGTTGAAGTAGAGGAACCTTTTCCCGTAGCTATGTAGCCCACACAATCGAATAAACAGCGTCTTGCCATACGGTAGGGCGCTTTTATTATACCCCCGAAGCGCCTATCCCTCACGCAGGGAGTACAGCGAGCAGTATGACCGCGCGCGTGAGGGCGGAGGCGTGACAAATATTACCGCTTTGCCCGGCTCCAGTCCATAAACCCCAGACACACAGCCAGCGCCACTTTGCGCTGGTAACCGGCGGTAAGAAGCAGGGCTTCTTCGGTGGGGTTGGAGAGGAACCCGCACTCTACCAGTACGGCGGGTTTTTGAATCCTGTTAAGAACATACACCGTGTTCGTCGGTTTGCATCCGCGTTCGTTGGCGGGGTCTAGGGTGCGCCGAAGAGCGTTTTGCATCGCGGCGGCAAACGCGCCGTTCGCGGAACCGTGGTAAAATGTCTGCGCGCCGTGATAGCGCGACTGTTCAAAATAGTTTTGGTGGATGCTTATAAGCGCCCCGTTATCCACACTGTTGATCTTCTTCACGCGGTTTTTCAAATCGGAAACCTTCTTATCCCGGATGGTGCCCATCCCGGCATCATGGAGGGAGATGTCGTCTTCGCGCGTCATGACCGTATGATACCCAAAAAACCGCAGCAGCAGATTGGTCTTGACCGCGATATCCAAGTTGATCCGGCTCTCCCAATTGCCCGAGCGCGATTCGGTGCCGCCGTCCTCCCCGCCGTGCCCGGCATCCACAATCGGTACATATATCTCCCGAGGCGGCGCTTCTCCCTGTGTGATAATCACCTTGTCCGGTTTCACCAGCAGAAAACCCAATAAACCGATCAACAGAATCAGAGCCAGCAAAACCATCAAGTAACGCCTCATCATTGCAACCCCCTATGTAGGTGTCCTGTGCCACACATATTTACATCTTCACAGGACTTTCTCAATATTTTGTGCCTGACGTGAAAAATAATACTTGATATATGGTTTGAACTGTGGTATACTCCTTTCAACAGACATGATGCGGCGTACAAAGGAGAATACCGAAACGTGACACAAACAGAGAGCCTGCTGCAAAAAGCGGAGAACGCGCTGGAACGCCGTGACCTCGCGGCGCTGCTTCCCTATGCCGAAGCGCTGCAGCCGTTGGTAACGTCGGGCGGGCGCGCCGTTTATGACTTTTTCTCCCGCCTCACCCGTGAGGTCATCTGCTGCCCCGAGCCGCACATCCGCCTGTTCGCCCACTGCCTAGACGCGGTCTGCGCCTACGATCCGGTGGAGGGTTTGGCTTTTTTGGAGAGTATGCTCGCGTTCACCTACAGCGTCGAAAATGCTTCCGTCAGCCCGCAGGGGATTCTGCATTGATCTTTGACCGCTGCCTGCGGCGCTCCCCACTCTGTGGGGAGCGTCTTCCTATATGTATGCGCCATGTCAATGTGCCATGTGCAATTCAGCCCCTTGAAAAGCCCCAGTTTTTTGAGGGGCTGAGAATGAGAAAACCGCTGCGGCGGAATAAAACAGCTTTGTCTGCAACCTAACCGGTGTTACGGGGTACGGCTTCCCGGACGCCGTTCTTTATGAACGTCCGTGTTTTTTCTTCTGATTCACACGTTTCCCGGGAAGTAAGAGCGGGAATAAATCTGTCCGCCCCGTCTGCCGCAGGGCTTCTCTGACCAGTCCCCTGTTTTGCGGCAGGAACCATTGCAGCAGCGCGCGCTGCATGGCTTTTTCTTTCGGGGTCTTTGCGCAAGTCACCGGCTTCATCGTTCGCGGGTCAAGACCGGTGTGGTACATACAGGTGGATATCGTACCGGGGGTCGGGTAAAAATCCTGCACCTGTTCGGGTCGCCGCCCCATCTTTTTCAGCGCCGCCGCCAGCTCCACCGCGTCCTCTAAACGCGAACCGGGGTGCGACGAAATGAGGTAGGGCACCAAAAACTGCTTTTTTCCGGCCTTTTGGTTTGCCTCCTCATACCGCTTGACGAACGCTTTATAAATGCCGAAGCGCGGCTTCCCCATCATGTCCAGAACGTGATCGGCGCAATGCTCCGGGGCGATCTTGAGCTGCCCGCTGATATGATGCCGCGCCAGTTCTTCCAAGCATTGACCGCCCTTGTCCAGCATACAATAGTCATACCGTATCCCCGAACGCACGAACACTTTCTTAACCCCGTCCAACGCCCGGAGCGAGCGGAGCAGGCGCATAAAATCGTCATGCGACGCGTCGAGGTTGGGGCAGGGCTTGGGCGTGAGGCACTGCCGGGCGGCGCAAGCGCCTTCCTTCGCCTGTTTTCTGCAAGCGGGATGGCGAAAATTGGCCGTCGGTCCCCCTACGTCGTGGATATACCCCTTGAAATCCGGCAGTTTGGTTAGTTCCCGCGCTTCCCGCAGCAGCGAGGCATGGCTGCGAACCGAAATAAACCGCCCCTGATGAAACGCCAGTGAACAAAAATGGCAGGCGCCGAAGCAGCCCCGGTTGTGGATCAGGGAGAAGCGCACCTCTTCAATCGCGGGGACTGGCTCTGCGTAAGACGGATCCGGCGCTCTCGTATACGGCAGCTCCGCAACTCTGTCAAGTTCTTCGCTTGACAGCGGTTTTGCCGGCGGCGCGCAGACCAGAAAGCGCTTGCCGTGCGGCTGGACGAGCGTCCGCCCGCGTACCGGGTCGTGTTCGCGGTATTCCAGTAACGTCGCGCGGGCGTAGGCTTTTTTGTCCGAAACCGTTTCCTCGTAAGACGGCAAAACCAGCGCGTTCTCCGGCGGATCACCTGTCATAAAGCATACGCCGCGGGTGATGTTTTGCTTACTGTAAAGTACTTCGCCTTTGCTTAGTTTCCTTGCCAGTTCCCGGATTGCCCGCTCCCCCATTCCGTATACCAGCGCGTCCGCGCCGGAATCCGCCAGCACCGAACGGCGCACCGCGTCATCCCAGTAGTCGTAGTGCGCGAAGCGGCGCAGCGAGGCTTCCAGCCCGCCCAGAATCACCGGCAGCCCGGGAAACGCCGCTTTGAGCAGCACCGTATAGACAATCACGGCGCGGTCGGGGCGCTTGCCACCTTCCCCGCCGGGCGTGTAGAAATCGCCGCTCCGGCGCTTTTTGGCCGCGGTATAGTGCGCCACCATCGAATCAAGGTTCCCGGACGTCACCAGGGCGGCCAGTTTCGGGCGCGGAATGCCGGTCAGGGGTTTTGTCCAGTCCGGCTGCGCGAGGTGCCCGACAACATACCCCTCCGCTTCCAGCACCCGAGCGATCACGGCTGCGCCGAACGAAGGGTGATCCACCCACGCGTCCCCGGTCACGAGCAAAAAATCTATGCTTTCCCCGGGTTCCCGCAGGCGGTCGGGGGCAACCGCCCCCAAATTTATGATCGCCATCAGCCGCTCCCTCTTGAAATAGATTGGATACCTCCAAAAACCACCGCTCCGGCTTTCCCGCTTCGCGGCTGTCAAGCGAGCAAGCTCGCTCTTCGCCGCAGGCGCTTTTGCGATGCCGCGCCACAGGCGCTCACGTCTACGACGGCGGTTCGCAAGCGCTCCGCTCGTTCATCTAGCGGCGAACATGAGGTTTTTAGAGCGCCTCAATTGACAATTCCAAGCAAATGTGGTATTCTCTAAGCATATATGAGGTGATTGATATCAAGATATTGCTATTCGGTACATTCGATGGCGAACGTGCGAGTATCGAGCGTTATTTCCAAAAAGCCGCGCTCACCGAATACGACACGCCGCTCTCCGTTTTCGTCACGACGCGCTTCAAGACGCTGGCCGCCGAAGCGGACGTGGCGCTGATGGGCGGCGAACCGCGTTATAAATCCTATATCGTCGCCGCCAAGAAGGCGGGGTGCAAAGCGGCGCTCTGGGGCTGCGAACTGCAATGGCTCACGACCAGCCTGACCGCGCTGCAGCAGTTTGACCTGATCTTCGCCCGCGACCGTGATGCGCTGGCCGCCTTGCGCCGCGCGGGGTTTCCCGAAGTGTCCCTCTGCCCGTCTTCGGCTCCGCCCAAGGTCTCTCCGCCGCCGGATCCGTCTCCCGTTGCAGAAGAGCCCCCCGCGCCGGAAAGCAGCCCTCTCACAGAAGAACCGCCTCTTACAGATGAACCGCCAGAAAACGACGCCGCTCCGCCGGACATATCGCCAACCCCGCCGGATACACCGACCGTTCCGCCGGAAGCGCTGGGCATCCCGGACGAACCGGGACTCTTGGACGAGCCGGAGTTTACGGTTGTCGTGGACATCCCGGTCCCTGCGGAAAACACCCCGCAAGAACCGGCAGAGACGCCTGTGACCCCGGTTTTGAACCCTTACGGCATCGCTCCGGTCACGACCGTTTACGGCGCGGCCAACCTCAATGAGAATATCCGCTCCGCCAGTTCCGCGGGTGGGGTCTTTTCGCTGCTCTGCGAAGACATGATCCGGCGCGGCGGCGTGGTGTTTGGCGTACACTACAACGACATGTTCGAGACGGCGCACGGTATGGCCGACCGTATCCCCGAGTGCGTCCCGATGCGCGGCGCGAAGTATACCGAGAGCAAAACCGGCAGCGCGTACGAGCAGACGGCGGCTTGCCTGCAACGGGGCACGCCCGTCCTCTTCACCGGGACAGCTTGTCAGATTGCGGAGCTGAACGCCTATCTGTGCTGGCTTCCGGCGACGGCGCTTTCCGCGCCGGGCTTGTACTCCCGGAACGAAGCGCGGAACCTCAGCGATTCCCCGCTGCTGCTGACCGCTGACGTTGTTTGTACCGGGGTCGCGGAGCAAGCCGTCTTCTCCGCGTATTTGCAGTCGGTCGAGAAGAGGCTCGGCGCGACCGTCTCGGCGGTGGACATGTCCGGCAAGCCGAGGGGCTGGAACAAAGCGTCGGTGCGAATCGGATCGGAGAGCGGCACTTACGAAGTACCCGCTTACCGCGATCCGTTTATGCGGGCGTACCGCGCCGGGTTGTGCCTCGCGGAGAAATGCCACGACTGTCCGTACCGTACATCCGAAAAGCGGGTCAGCGATCTGACGCTGGGCACGTTTGCCGAAGGGCATAAACACATCCCCGAGCTGTATGACGACAAGGGCGCTTCGGTTGTGCTGGCGCACACGGACAAAGGACGCGCCGCCATTGAGGAGATTGACCGCCACCGCGCCGTCTTCTGCGAGATCCCGCCCGACGCGCTGGAACAGTATAACCCGACGCTGAACGCCGCGCCGCCGCGCCATGAGAAGCGTGAGCAGTTTCTAAGTGAATGCAAGCATATGCCGTTCGACAAAGCGGTGAACCGCTGCCTCGGTCCCGTGTGGCTGTGTATATTATTGCACAAGCGTAAAATACTACCGCCATGGAGAATTATAAAGCGCATCCACAGATAAAGAGCGCCGGCGCCGGCGCCGGTGCCGGTTTGCTGAGCGGACTATTGGGAGCGGGAGGCGGAGCGGTTCTCGTTCCTTTGCTGCGCGACTGGATCGGTCTGGACGAAAAGAAGGCGATGGCGACGTCTGTCTTCTGCATCGCGCCGATCAGCGCCGTCTCGGCGGGAATCTATATCGCTTCCGGGAAGATGAACTGGCAGACCGCCTGGTCGTATATGCTGGGCGGTTTCTTTGGCGGCATCGCCGCCGGTTTCCTCTTTGCGAAAACGCCGCCGGGCTGGCTGCGGCGCGGCTTCGGGCTTCTTCTGCTGCTCGGCTCGGCGCGGCAGTGGTTCTCGTCGCTCGGCGGGGAGGTTCCGGTATGGGACAGTTTCTTTCCCAGCGCCTGCGCCGGGCTTTTGACCGGGGCTCTGTCGGGATTCGGTCTGGGCGGCGGCACACTGCTGATGATTTGGATGACGGTGTTCGGCGGTTTGGATCAGCACGCGGCACAAGGGGTGAACCTGCTCTATTTCCTCCCCTGCTCAGCCGGTTCGATGGTCGGGCATATCAAGAATAGGCAAATCGCCTGGAAACCCGCCCTGTCCGCGATTGCCGCGGGACTGCCCGCCGGACTGCTCTGCGCGTTCGCCGCCCAGAAGCTGGATGCCAAACCGTTACGGACGGGGCTAGGCATCCTAATGGCTGTCATCGGACTGCGCGAGGTGTTTTTCAAACAGAAGAAACCCGTCGAGAATCAGTGACGCCGCCACGGCATCAATGGTCTGCCTGCGTTTTGCGCCGTACACGTTTGTTTCGCCCAGCAAGCGCCCGGCTTCCACCGTTGTTCGGCGCTCATCCCACAGCACGACGCGTAAACCCCGCTTTTCCAGCAGGCTCTTGAGCTTCGCGGCTTTTTCGGCGCGGGGTCCGGCGTCTCCGTTCATGTTGAGGGGGTTGCCGAGCACGAGCGTATCGGCGCCGCGCGACGCCGCTTCCTCCGCCAAGCGTATCGCGAGCCGTCCCGCGTCGCTTTCACGCACGACAAACGCGTCGCCGCATAAGCTCCGCGTCGCGTCGCTGACCGCGACGCCGGTTCGCGCATCGCCGTAGTCCACCGCCATCACCCGCATCTTTTTATTGCACGCTGGGTGTGTAATTGGGCGATTCTTTTGTGATGTAGATGTCGTGCGGGTGGCTTTCGCGCAAACCCGCGCCGCTGATCCGTACGAAGCGGCCGTCACGCTGCAGCGACTCGATGTCCGGCGTACCGCAGTAGCCCATTCCGGCGCGTATGCCGCCGCACATCTGAAACACCGTGTCGGACAGCATTCCCTTATACGGTACCCGCCCTTCGATGCCTTCGGGCACCAGCTTCTTTGATTCGCTCTGGAAATACCGGTCGCGGCTGCCGCCCTTGTCGCTCATCGCGCCCATTGAACCCATCCCGCGGTATGACTTAAACTGCCGCCCCTGATAGATTTCGCTCTCGCCCGGGGATTCCTCGCACCCGGCAAACAGCGAACCCATCATCACCGCGTCGGCTCCGGCCGCGATCGCCTTGACGATATCGCCCGAATACTGTACGCCGCCGTCCGCGATCACCGGAATGCCGTTCTTCTGCGCCTCACACGCCACATCGTAAATCGCCGTGACCTGCGGAACGCCGATACCGGCCACCACGCGGGTGGTACATATGGAACCGGGACCCATCCCGACCTTCACGCAATCCACGCCGGCGTCAATCAACGCTTTCGCGGCTTCGCCGGTCGCGATATTGCCCGCGCAAAGCTGCACCGACGGCCATTCGGCTTTCAGCGCGGCCGCCGTCGTTAAGATGTTGTCGCTGTGCCCGTGAGCCGAATCCAGCACCAAGATGTCCGCGCCCGCCTCGATCAGTGCCGCCGCGCGGTTTTTTACGTCCGCCGTCGCCCCGACCGCCGCGCCGACCAGCAGTCTGCCGGATTTGTCGCGTGCGGAATTCGGGTACTGTACGGCTTTTTCGATGTCCTTGATCGTGATCAGACCGCGCAGTTTCCCGCCGCTGTCCACCAGCGGCAGTTTCTCGACCTTATGTTTATGCAGAATGTCTTTCGCCTTGGCCAAATCGGTGCCGGTCGGCGCGGTGATCAGCCTGTCCACCGTCGTCATGACTTCGTTGATCGGTCTGTCCAAATTGTCTTCGAACTTCATGTCGCGGTTGGTCAGGATACCGACCAGAATCCCCTCGTTGATGCATATCGGCACACCCGATATGCGGTACTTCGCCATCAGTTCCTCCGCGTCGCGCAGCGTGTGCTGGGGAGATAAGAAAAACGGGTTCACAATGACCCCGTTCTCGCTGCGCTTGACGCGGTCCACCTCACTGGCCTGCGTTTCAACGCTCATATTCTTGTGAATAACGCCAATCCCGCCTTCACGCGCAATCGCAATCGCAAGACGCGCTTCCGTAACCGTGTCCATCGCGGCGCTCATCAGCGGAATGTTGAGCCGCAGCGTTTTGGTCAGGCGGGTCGCGAGAGATACGCCGGAAGGCTCCACCTTGCTGTGCGCCGGTATCAGCAGCACATCGTCAAAGGTGATGCCCTCTTTTCCGAACTTGATGTCGAACTCGGAATGAACCATTTGGAACCACATCCTTTCGGTTTATTAACACAGTATTGTACCACGCGAAAGCGTATATGTCAATCAAAATTTTCATTTGAGCGGGGCGACGAGGGCGGCGCCCCCATTGTAAATTTAACTGCACCCCTCGTCGGGTTCTGTTTGTTGGCGTCAACTTGCGCTTTTTTATTACCCACCGGGGTTCAGCGCCCGCGCGCTCATCGTATAAGCCGCGGCACGCGTCGGGTCGATCCTCACCGTTGCCCTGTATATACCGCAACTATAGTATCGTTAATCCACTGGCTGATTATACCATTTACACGGAGTAATTTGCACTCCCGGGGATGGTTTTTTGGAAAACCAGGGTTTTTAAGCGGTATTGGCGAATTGTACGTTTTTTCGCCGATTTGCAGGTGATGGTTCCACAACGGCGCGAATCGGTCGGTTCTTCGAGTTGCCCAGTTGTTTCATCATGACTATAGTATACCATCTTTTAACTCTCTTTGCTATGCTCTTCTGTGCGGTGTTGCCTTATCCATTTTCATATCCTCTCGGATTGTTACTCGCCCAACGCCACGCGTCAGCGCACATTTCGGCGAGTGTGCGTTTTGTCTCCCAGCCGAACATATGTTTCGCCTTCGACGCGTCCGCTCGCATTTCGGCGATGTCGCCGGGCCGTCGCGGCGTAACCTTCGTCGGGATGGCTCTCCCGGCGGCGGTCTCCATGCCGCGCAGAATCTCGAGGACACTCACACCCTGTCCCGTGCCCAGGTTGACAGCCTCAACGCCGGTGAACGTTTCCAGGTATCGCAGCGCCGCCACATGCCCGTCGGCCAGGTCGGCAATATGCAGGTAATCGCGGATACCCGTACCGTCCGGGGTAGGATACGTGTCTCCGGTCACCGGAACGTACGGCAGCTTGCCCGTCAGCGTTTGTAAGATAATGGGCATGATGTTGAACGGCTTGCCGCCCGGCGCGTCGCCGATGCGCCCCGACGGGTGCGCCCCAATCGGGTTGAAGTACCGCAGCAGCGCAACTCCCCATCCGGGATTGGCCGCCGCCGCGTCGGTCAATATACGCTCGTTCATCACCTTGGAAAACCCGTACGGGTTGGAGCAGTTGCCGGTGGGGTGCTCCTCGGTGTAGGGCAAAAACTCCGGTTCGCCGTAGACCGTCGCGGACGAGCTGAAGACAAACCGCGTCACGCCCGTTTCGCGCATCGCGTTGCAGAGCGAAAGAGTCGTGTTGAGGTTGTTTTCATAGTATGCCAGCGGTTGCTCGATCGATTCCGGTACGGCTTTATACCCCGCGCAATGGATGACCGCCCAAATTGCATATTCCCGCATAAGGCGCGCCATCGTCCCCGTGTCGCGCACGTCGGCTTCCGCGGCCGCGAACGTTTTCCCGGTCAGCTCTTCCAAACGCGGATACACATCCGGCGTGGAGTTGGAATAATTGTCCGCCGACACCGCGCCATACCCCTGCTCCAACAACGACACAATGATGTGCGAGCCGATGTACCCCGCGCCGCCGGTGACTAAGACATTTTTCATGTTGCCCTCCCAATATAAGAGCTGCTGAACAACTCGGCTGTCACGCTTCACAACTCTTTTCGACCGGCAGCTCTTAATATAGCGTTTCAAACAGCCCGAAATAATTCTCAAACGTCTTGGACACGCATGACGGGTTCGCGATCTGAATCCCCCCGGCGCGCAAGCCGGTCAGCGAAAACGCCATCGCCATGCGGTGGTCGTCATACGTCTCCACCAACGACGGTTTGGGATTGCCGGGATACACCACCAGCCCGTTGTCCGTCTCGTCGCACCGTATCCCCATCTTGCGCAGTTCGGTCAGCGTCGCGGAAAGCCGGTCGCTCTCCTGATGCCGGATGTGACCGACATTTCGGATTACCGTCGGGGAGGACGCGAACGGCGCGATCGCAGCCAGCGTCATCGTCTGGTCGGAGCAATCGTTCATGTCGGCGTCGATCCCGGCGAGTTGAGCGCCGCCCGTGACGCGCACCCCTTCGGGGGTTTCGGCGACCTTGCATCCCATCCGTTCTAGGATGCCCAAAAATTGAATATCCCCCTGCATCGAGGACAAAAACACGTTCTTCACCAGCACGGAACCGCCCGTCAGCGCGGCGGCGGCGTAAAAGTAACACGCGCCGGAAACATCCGGTTCAACCGCATAGTCCCGCGCGGTATACCCCTCTCCCGCCGGTACGGTATAAACCCCGCCGTCCCAAACGGCTTCGACGCCGAATTGCGCCATCATTGTCAGCGTTATCCCGATGTACGACTTCGCGATCTCGCCGCCGCCCGGGCGGATCACCAGATCGTTCCGGTGCAGAATCCCGGTCATCAGCAGGGCGCTGGTAAACTGGCTGCTCATCCCCGCGTCCAGCGTAATCTCTCCGCCGCGCAGACGCGCTCCGCGCAGCGTCACGGGCAAGAATCCTTCTTTCCCCAGATAGGTCACGCTGCATCCCAGTTGAACTAACGCGTCCAGCAGCGGCTTCATCGGGCGTTTTTGCATCTGTTCGGAAGCGCCGATACGGTACTCCCCTTCACACGCCGCGAGGTACGCGGTCAGAAAACGCGCCCCTGTCCCGGCGCTTCCGACGTTGACGGACGCGTCCGCTTTCGGAGCGCCGCCGGTGATCGCAACGGTTTTGGCGGCTTCGTTCACCGACATTTCGAATCCCAGCGCTTGCAGGCAATCCAAAAAACTGCGGGTGTCGCCGCTGAACAGCACGCCGCGCAAAACGCTCGTCCCCCGCGCCATCGCCGCCAGCAGCAGCGCACGGTTGGTGACGCTCTTCGAGCCGGGAACCTCGAGCGCCGCGTTGACGGGGTTTGGGCGGAGTTTTACCGGATAGACATGTTTCGTCATGTAAGCGGGCGGAAATGGCTGAGATATTCCTGATTCTTCTCAAACATCGCCTTCACCATCTCTTTGATTTCCGCGAGCGACAGCACCGAAGCGGTCAGCGGATCCATCATCACAGCTTGATACACCTTCATCGGGTCGCCGCTCAGCGCG
>JAISVY010000135.1 GCA_031271325.1 Oscillospiraceae bacterium | reverse complement strand
CGACATGGTAACCTCCTGTCTGCGGTTCATTTCCCAGACTAAAGGTTACCATATTCCACGTCTCACAGTAAACGCTACCCCATCAGCCACTGTTGCACTTGCTTTGCGAAGTTACTCATTCTTTAATTTTAGCGTCAGCCGTGTAAATAACCCGGAACGACTTGACAGCGAGACAAAATCATGTTAAAATTTTATCAGCTTACCAGTTATATTGTATCGATCAGCGATGTAACCGTATACTGTTTCGGAGTTGTATGGGAGGCTTTGCGTCATGCAGCTGCAGCGAATCAAATCAAAGAGGTTCAACTGGAAGTCCGCCGGCAACCGGATGAAGCGATATTGGGTTCTGTACCTGATGCTGCTTCTTCCGCTGGCGTATCTTATTATCTTCAAGTATATGCCCATGCAGTATCTCGCGATGGCGTTCAAAAAAAACAACATCATTCAGCCGCTTTGGGAGGTTCCGTGGGCGAACAACGGCGGTTTCCAATGGTTCCTCGAGGCGTTTAAGAACCCGTCATTCTGGAACGCCGTGCGTAATACACTGATGCTGAACTTCCTCGATCTCGTGATGGGTTTCCCGGCACCGGTCATTCTGGCGATTCTGCTCAACGAACTGCGTTCCAGAAGGTTTAAGCGCGTTACGCAGACCATCGCATACATGCCGCACTTCCTGTCTTGGGTCATCATCTACGGGCTGGCGGCGCGCCTCTTCGCCCCGCAGGACGGGCTGATTAACATCCTGATCCGCAAAATGGGGGGCGAAGCGATCCCTTTCCTAAACGAGAATACACACTGGGTCTTTACCTACGTTTTTGTCGGTATCTGGCAGACGGTGGGCTGGAGTACGATCATCTATCTCGCGGCAATTACCAACATTAACCCGGAACTCTATGAAGCCGCAAGGGTGGACGGCGCGAAACGCAGGCACGAGATATGGCACATCACGCTGCCCTGTCTCAAACCCACCATCGTGGTGCTGCTGATATTAGCTCTCGGAGGCATGCTGGGAAGCAACTTTGACCGGCCATATATCTTTGGCAACTACAGCGTAAACGACGTTTCCGAAGTGCTGTCCACCTATGTATATACCCAAGGCATCCGAGCTTATCAGTATTCTTACACCACAGCGGTGGGCTTGTTCCAGTCGGTGGTCAACGTCATATTTTTGGTAGCCGCCAACATCGGAGCCCGTAAAATCGGCGAGCGCGGACTTTGGTAGAGAAGGGAGCGGCTGAATATGATACGTTCTAAGGGGCAGAAAATCGGTGACGTGATTATTATTTTGATCTGCGTTTTCCTGATTCTCATCTGTATCATCCCGGTAATCAATATCGCGGCCCGCTCGCTTTCCAGCGCCGACGCGCTGATCAAAAACCAAGTGGGGTTATGGCCGGTCGGCTTCACCATCCAGCCGTACGCGGACGTGCTCTCGCTCAGCAAATACACATACTCTCTGGGTTATACGGCGGTACTGACGGTTGTGGGAACCGTGCTCTCGCTCATCATGACGATGCTTCTGGCGTTCCCGCTGACCTACGACAACCTTCCGGGGCGGAAGTTCTTCAACGCGCTGGCCCTGATTACCATGTATTTCGGCGCGGGCACGATTCCCAACTACCTGCTCGTGAAAGAACTCGGGATGCTGAACAAGCCGATCGCGCTGATTCTCCCGTACTGCCTGAGCATTTTTAACATGATTTTGATGCGCAGTTTCTTCTACGGGATACCGCTCAGTATGCGTGAGGCGGCGGAAATTGACGGCGCGGGTCCTCTGAAAGTGCTGACGAGGGTTTATATGCCCATGTCAAAGCCTGTATTTGCGACGCTCGCGCTATTCTACGCGGTCGGCCGCTGGAATGGCTACACCGACGCGATCCTGTACGTATCGCAAAACGAAAAAGCCTGGCCGATTCAGCTGCTGCTGTATAACCTGCTCAACAACTCTTCCAGCTTGGAGATCGGGCAGCAGGAAGGGTTTGTCATGCCGGGGAAAGCGGAATCGGTTAAGGCGGCAACCGTCATGTTCGCCACGATCCCCATCCTGATCATCTACCCGTGGCTTCAGCGGTATTTCATCGCCGGCGTCACTCTTGGCGCGGTGAAGGAATAAAAAAAGCAAATAGGAGGAAAAAAGATGAAAACCCGCAAATTCATTGCTCTCGCGCTGGTATCCCTGATGCTGCTGGGATTGGCGGCGGCTTGCTCCAGCCCTTCCGATTCCGCCGATCCGGGCACGGATACCAACACCCCGGCGGAGAACACAGATCCCAACCCGCCCGGAAATACCCCGGACGATACCGACCCCGCCGGCACGCCGCCGCAGGGAATCACCGCGGAGACCTATGCCGAGTACGGTATTGATGAAAACCTGCGGTTCCTGGAAACCCGCAACCTCACCGTGGAGATCTATAACCGCTCCAACGACGGCGGCACAGACCCCACAAACAACTATTTCACCGATTACCTAAAGCAGGCGATTCTTGACAAGCACAACATCGCCGTCGAGTACGTTTCCGTCCCCCGCTGGGGTGAAGACACCGAGATTCCGAACCTGCTTGCGGCCGGCACGGCTCCCGATGTCAGCGTGACCTATAACTATAACGCCATTCAAACCTATGGCAACATGGGCGGCGTTATCGACATGTATCCGTATCTGACGAATCTCGCCGAATGGTTCCCGAACGCGTATGACCTGATGGGAACCCAAAACCTCTTCTATTATCGGGATCCTGTCGACAACCATGTGTGGGCGGTTGAGGCGTTCCTAAAAGACAACTGGGCGGTCAACACGTTCATCCGCAAAGACTGGCTGGATACGCTGGGCATCGCCGAACCTACCACGCTGGAAGAGTTTGAAGCCGCGCTCGTGGCGTTCAAGGACAATGCGGCGACCCTGCTGCCCGAAACCCCGGATCAGATCATCCCCTTCGGCTTCACCCACGACATCCGCTGGCAGGCACGGCCGCTGTTGGAGAGCTTCCTGCCCGACGATCTGACCGACAAAGAGCGTTATGTCACCGACTATGTGCAGCATTGGGCTACCACCGACGCCATGAAAGAAGCCGTGCTGGTCTTCAATAAATGGTTCAACATGGGTCTTACTTGGAAAGACTTCATGATCTATGACGACGCCACACTGGGCGAAACCTTTGACAACCTTGCCAGAGCCGGTTATGTGGGCGCGTTCGCGGGCAACGTGGATATGCCTTACCGTAACGGCGAAAACTCCTATGTGAACCAAATGATCCGTAATGTGGGACCCGAGGCTATGTTTGTTTCGATCAGCCCGTTCCCCAACGACGCCGGCAATATCGTCAGAATGGCCAGCGCCCCGGTAGACCGCAAAGTATTTATGCCCGCGACCAACGACGAGCCGCTCGCCGGTCTGCTCTATATCGACTTTATCTCGAGCCTTGAGGTACGTAAATTTCTGCAAATCGGCGATGAGGGCGTCAATCACACAGTGCTCGAAAACGGAGCGATCGAGGCGATTGCCGCCACCGGCGAGAAGATCATGAACTCCCCGCGCAACATCGACTATACCATCACAATCAACGGGCTTGATTTAGGCGATGCCGACGTCAACAACGCCTCCCTCGTCCTCGGGTATCCGGGAACCCCGCCTGAGGTCGTCTTAAAATCCATCACCGATATGGTTAGCAATTCCCGCGTCGGCAAACCCATCAACCTCGGTCAGATCGTAAGCGAAGCCGACCGTCTCGCGGGTTTAGAGCAAACGCGCAACGCGATGCTCGTAGAAGCCGTGCAGGCTGCGACCCCCGAGGAGGCAGCCGCGATCTTTGATGAAGGCGTCGCCAACATCAAAAGCAACGGCGGAGACGAGATCATACAAGAGCGCACCGAAAAGTGGGAAGCTCTGTACGGCGCGGACGTTGTGAATCTCGACTAGGGCAGTTTTACCGGCCGTGAATCGAGTTTCTTTTCCGTTTTCGAAATACGCTTGCGCCGCTGTGTGCCCTGTTTCCGCGATCGAATCCTAATTCAGCTGTCCCGCAAGAGGGGACGCCCAAGGGGGCGTCCCCTCACTTGCGTTATCTTAAGGCAACACCGCACAGAAGAGTATAGCCAAGAGAGTTAAAAGATGGTATACTATAGTCATGATAAAACAACTGACGCTGAACGCACTGACCGATGAGTTATCGCAGACAAAAACGCATAAGAAAGAGTTTTTGGCACAGATAGAAAAACTCGTGCCGTGGGGCGAATGGAAAGCAATCATCGAACCGCACTACTCGAAGGGTTGAACCTC
>JAISVY010000114.1 GCA_031271325.1 Oscillospiraceae bacterium | reverse complement strand
TAATGGACTCGGGCGATCTGGAGCGGGAGCGCGGCATTACCATTTTGGCGAAAAACACGGCAATCCGTTATAAAGACGTGAAGATCAACATCGTAGACACCCCCGGTCACGCCGATTTCTCCGGCGAGGTAGAGCGTATTTTGAAGATGGTATCCGGCGTACTGCTTCTGGTGGACGCGGCGGAAGGTCCGATGCCGCAGACGCGTTTCGTACTGCGCCGGGCGCTGGAGCTGGACCACAAGGTCATCGTCGTCGTCAACAAGGTTGACCGCCCCGACGCGAGAATTTACGAGGTGATCGACGAGGTACTGGAACTGCTGATGGAGTTGGAAGCCAACGACGAACAGCTGAACTCCCCGATGCTCTTCTGCTCCGGGCGGGCGGGAACCGCGTCGCTCTCGCCCGACAGCGCGGGCAGTGACTTGATTCCGCTGTTGGATATGATCCTCTCTTATATCCCCGAACCGGACGTCAGCCCGGAGGGAGCGGCGCAGCTGCTGGTTTCCTCGATCGACTACAACGAGTATGTCGGGCGGATCGGCATCGGTCGGGTTGAGCGCGGCACGGTGCGCGCAGGACAGGACATCGTCGTCTGCAACGCCGTTACCGAAGCGGCGCCCTACCGGGCGAAGCTGGTCAATCTCTACGAGATCGAAGACTTACGCCGCGTGCCGGTCGAGAGCGCGGAAGCGGGCGCGATCGTCTGCTTCTCCGGCGCGGAGAACATCACGATCGGCGACACCGTTTGCGACCCTTCCGCGCCGGAGCCGCTGCCGTTTGTCAAAATCTCGGAGCCGACTGTGGAGATGACCTTCTCGGTCAACGATTCGCCGTTCGCCGGGAAGGAAGGCAAATTCGTCACCAGCCGCAACATCCGCGACCGGTTGTACCGCGAGCTGCTGAAGGACGTATCGCTGCGCGTGTCCGACACCGATACCACCGAGGCGTGGAACGTCGCCGGACGGGGCGAGATGCACCTCTCCATCCTGATGGAGACGATGCGCCGCGAGGGTTACGAGTTTCAAGTCTCCACCCCGCGCGTACTGTATAAGGACATCGGCGGCGAACGTCAGGAACCGTTGGAACGTCTGAGCTGTGACGTACCGGACAACTGCGTCGGCGCGGTGATGGACAAAATGGGGCAGCGAAAAGCGGAGCTTGCGCACATGAACCCGATGGGCAGCCGGATGCGGCTGGAATTTCTGATTCCGTCACGCGGGCTGTTCGGCTACCGCAACGAGTTTCTGACCGATACGCGCGGCGAAGGGATCATGTCCAGCGTCTTGGAGGGGTATGTGCCGTTCCGGGGCGAAATCTCGCGGCGGCAGAACGGTTCCCTTGTTTCCTACGAGACCGGGGACGCCGTAGGCTACGGGCTCGCGGGGGCGCAGGAACGGGGCGTTCTGTTCATCAGCCCCGGTACGCCGGTGTACGCCGGACAGATTGTGGGCATGAACGCCAAATCGGACGACATTGTCGTCAATGTCTGCAAAAAGAAGCAGCTCACCAACATGCGGGCTTCCGGCAGTGACGACGCCCTGCGCCTGATCCCGCCGCGTATCTTCAGCCTCGAACAGGCGCTGGAGTTCATCGCGGACGATGAGCTTTTAGAAGTCACCCCGCGCTCCCTGCGCTTGCGCAAGCGTGTGCTTTCGCACGAACAGAGGATGAAGAACCGCGCGAAGTAAAAAATATCCCCCGTGTCCGCAGGCAGCAAACACGGGGGTTGTTTCTGTGTTTGGAGCGCACTGTGCGCAACCGCTCCGCTCGTTCGCCTAACGGCGAACACGAGGTTTTTAGAGCTTCTCACTTGACAGCTCGCTTCGCTCGGGGTAAAACGGCTGCAACCTCGGGTGATCGGGGACGATCGCCCCTACCGGTTAATATTTTCCGAAATCTCCGCCGTTCGGGGTGTAGGTTGTCTTTTCAGGCATTTCGATCTGCTTTTTGGGTTTTGCGCCGGAGCCTAGGCGTGAATGACCGATGTTGGCGTCACGGAGCTTGAACTGCGCGATCAGCTCTTCCAGCATGATCGACTGACCGCTCATCTCTTCGCTCGCGGCGGCGCTCTCTTCGGCCGTCGCGCTGTTCTGCTGAACCACCTGCGCCACTTGATCAATGCCCTTGTTGATCTGCGCGATGCCGAGGCTCTGCTCTTCGGAGGATTTCGCGATGTCGCTCACAAGCTGGTTGCTTTCGTTGATGCCGGCCACAATCTCCGCGAGGCTGGCAGACGTTTCACCCGCGATGCGCGCGCCCAGCTCGGCTTTCTCCACCGAGTTCGCGATCAGCGCGCCGGTGTCTTTCGCCGCGTCGGAGCTTTTGGTCGCGAGACTGCGCACTTCCTCCGCCACAACGGCGAAGCCTTTGCCGTGCTGTCCGGCGCGGGCGGCTTCCACAGAAGCGTTGAGGGCTAAGATGTTGGTTTGGAACGCGATGTCTTCGATGGCTTTGATGACCTTGCTGATGTTCTGGCTCGCGGTGTTGATCTCGCGCACCGCGCCGGTCAGTTCGTCCATCTGGTTGCTGCCCTTTTCGGCGTTCTTCATGATGGTGTTCGCGAGTGTCGCGGCTTTGTCGGCCATCGCGGCGTTCTCTTTGGTCTTGTTCGCGATTTCAGAGATCGAGCTGGACAGTTCTTCCACCGACGCCGCTTGCTC
The DNA here is from genome assembly GCA_031271325.1 of Oscillospiraceae bacterium. GTDB lineage: Bacteria > Bacillota > Clostridia > Oscillospirales > UBA929 > UBA929. The sequence continues at coordinate 9,306 of JAISVY010000114.1, read as the reverse complement.
GGTCGAGCCCTGCGCCAGCGCCTGCGAACCGTCGGCGATCTGCTTCGCGCCGGTGGAGACCTGCGCCGTGGAGTTGTTGATCTCGCCGAACATGTTGTTGAGGTTGTCTACCATCTGCCGGATGGCGTTGCCGAAGGTATCTTTGTCGCCGAGGACATCCACGTCGATGGTCAGGTCCTGCGCGGCCACTTTGTTGACGGATTCTCCGTAGTAAACGAATTTGCGCATCATCTGAGTAAACGCCTTCATCGTCTGCCCGATTTCGTCTCTGTTCTGAGAGAGGCGGTCGCAGTTTGCCCACTCGTCGTCACGGAACTTGAGGTTTCCGGTTTCGCCCGCCTGTTTGATGTAGCCCATCATGTCGGTCAGCGGTTTGCTGATCAGGCGGGATATGTAGACGCCCAGGAAGACGGAGATAGCGGCAGAAACGGCAATCAGCGCGACAAGCACAATTAAGACGGTTTGCGCCAAGCTCGCTCCCGCCGCGCTGGTTTGATCCAGCATATCGGATTTGATGGTCATACATTCCTCAATGCTCGCAATGACGACATCAATCGCGGGTTTCATATCGCTCATCATATACGCCGCGATTTCATCCTGCGGCACCCCGTTTGCGGCATCGGTCAGGATCTTGTCGAGGGAGACCGTGACATTCTCATATTCAAGCATGGCTTTTTCGTACAAGTCAAGGGTATCCTGTCTCACCAAATGCTCCCTGAACAGCTTTAGGTTTTCTTCAAAATCGGTGACATACTCCGCCACTAAATCTTTTTGCGTCTGCACGCGCGCCGTGTCTCCGCTAAAGATGATCGCGCCGCGCAGCTCGGCGCGTATTCCGTTTAGGGCATAGAGCGTATAGGCGGCGTTTTCCAAAGGTTTGCCGTGGGTTTCAACAGCGTCTGTATAGCTGTTGTTCAAGCTCGTCAGGGTGAAGACGCCGACAAGACCGACGGCGATTGTCAATGCGGTTATGATGATAAACCCGGTTAGCATTTTCGCGGATACGCGCAGATTTTTCATTTTTTTACACCCTCCTAATAAATAGAGCCGGTACGCTCGCGCATATCCGCTCTTTTCCGCAACGACACGCACATGGTATGCAGGTGCCAAACGCGGGATCTTTTTACAGTGACATTATCACAAATTTTATCACATAAATGTGCCGTTGTCAAGCGCAAAACACAGAAAATTACGTATATTTTACGAAAGAAACGCAGGGAAAACTCCGAAGTCAGTTTTTAATTTTTCCCGTTGAAAAACAAAATTTATGGCTATAATAGAAAGCAAATCGGCGGAAAATTTGTATTACGAAGAGAGAGGTGCGTTTATGCGTAAAAGTTTTCTTATGGGAGCGGCCGTGACGGCGCTGTTGTTTTCGCTGATCGGCCCCGTCCGCGCGGAACAGGAGGCGGTGACATTCAACGGGGTTAACCTTCGCGTCAACGGTAGCGACGTCGTGCGGGAGGGCGAGGCGCTCACGTTGGACAACGGGGTGACCGTGCCGTACAGTATCGCTTACAACGGCACCAACTATCTGCCCGCGGGGAAGCTTTGCGAACTGCTCGGTTTTGATGCGTCTTGGGACGGGCGGACGCGAACCGTGATCTTGGGAAGCGCGGCGGGCGAATGGAGTTCTCCGTCCCGCGCCATCGGCGATTGGAACGTGTATCATGACGCGGCGTATACGCGCTTTGACATGATACACATCAAAGACGGGAAGGCGGATGCGGTGTTTAGCGTACCCGCTTCCCGTTCGCCCGCGGTGCCGGACACGTTCCAAACCTCGGCGGAGTATAAAGACGGGGACAGCGGCGTATACGCCGCGCTATTCACTGCGCCCGGCGTAACGGTGGATTTCCCGTTCAGCGAGGCGATGATCTTTGAACTGACCAACGCCTTCCGGGGCTTTCGCGGCGCCGCGCCGCTGACTTGGAACGAGACGCTGGCGGACGCGGCGCGCGCGCACAGCGCGGATATGTACGGCAACGGCTATGTCGGGCACACAGGCAAGGGCGGAACGGAGCCGGCCGAGCGCGCGGCGGCGGCGGGTTACCGTTACCGGGCGCTCGGCGAGAACATCGCCGCGGGGTATAGCGGCGCCGTCGAGACAGTTCACGCCCTGATCAACTCCCCCGGTCACCGGGACAATATCCTCAACCCCGGCTTCACCGAAATGGGCGCGGGCAATTACTCCGGCACAGGCGGATACCGTTATTATTCCACCCAGCTCTACGGCAAGCCGCGTTAACCCGGGCATATCCTCACAGGGGCGCGCTACGTACGCTTGCGGGCGGCACGCGGCGCGCTCCTATATTTCATCCGACCGCCAATATTCCGAGCAGTCCCGCGTTCTCTCCATAAAGCCGTATTCAATCAGGTAACGGCGGACGGTGACGTAATCTTCGCAGATTCCCTTGAGGATTTGGTTGATCTCTTTTTCGGAATAACGCTTCTTACATTCAAACTGCCCGGCAATAACCCTCAGGATGACGAGCTTTCGCTTCTCCTTTAAGGGGAACTTCTTCAGCGTGAGAGGCTCCAAAGAGGCGAAATACGTTTTGATGATTCTTTCTTCCTCCTCAGCCGTCGTCATGTACCGCTCGTCCACCATCTTCGCGCCGCTGTGGATCTCCGCGCTCCAGTCGCCTTTGGTGTACCGGACGTCCACCAAGTCATGGATACCCGCCAGTAGCATGATGATCCCCTGCACCCGGTGGGGGTTTACAAAATATGTTCCCTTGGCGGCGTTCTTATCCTCGGTGATCAAATCCGCAGCCAGCAGCGGCTTTAAGTGGTGGTATACCTGCCCGGTGGTGTTGTAGCCGTGCCGTTCCACCAGCGCCGCCACCGTCATCGGCTGCTTGAGCAGCGCCAGCAGGATGTTCAGCCGGTCGCTGCTGCCGATGCAGCGCAGTACCTTTTCCGCCGTGTTGTCTTCAATCAGTTTCAGCAGTTCGTCCGCGCTGACGCCGTTTTGCACCCAGTTGGACTGCCGCCCGCCGCTCGTAAACACGCCGAGATAGGTGATCCTGCCCGTGTCGCCGCTCTCGCCGCAGGTGTCCTCCAAGCGGTCTAAGATGCTCATGATCGCCGGGTCGGGGTGCATTTTTTCCATCTTTTTCACCTCGCCGGCATATTCCGGTTTCTCTTTGGGTTCCGGCTGCTTTCCGGCGAAAAGCCGCGCCAGCTCATCAATCTGCCGTTTCAGTTCGTCGATCTCACGTCCGAAATCTCTGGGCATGTTCTCATCTCCTTTATAAATATACGTTGTTACGTAATTACATGATAACACAGCGCGGTATTTTTGTCAATACGCAATATCGTAATCCGGTAAATGGCGTCCGCCGCTTGACAGACGTGTAAATTGGGCGTAGTATAGGGCTTGTTACACAATACCGCTGTCATGCTTCACAGCTCTTTTCGACCGCTCGCGCCTGCGGCGCTTCGGGGCGAAAAAGAGTTGCTCGGCAGCACTAAAAGTAAAAGGAGACTTGCCCATGATCACCGTATTCGGTCTGACCAAGCGTTACGGAAAGGTGCTTGCCAACGACAACATCAGCCTGAACGTCGGCACGGGGGAGCTTGGCGTGCTGCTGGGACCCAACGGCGCGGGGAAATCCACGCTGATCAAGTCGATCTGCGGGCTGCTGCGCTTTGAGGGTTCGGTTTCGATTGGCGGTCACGACTGCCGTTCGGAGGAGGCAAAGCGCCTGCTCGGCTATGTGCCGGAGTTTCCCGCGCCGTACCCGATGCTGACGGTGGACGAGCATCTGCAGTTTATCGCGAAGGCGTACCGGTTGGAGGAAGACTGGCGGGAGCGGGCGGACGGTTTGCTTCGCCGTTTCGACCTTGAGGACAAGCGCAATAAGCTGGGCAAAGAGCTGTCTAAGGGGATGCAGCAAAAGATCAGCGTCTGCTGCGCGCTGCTGCCGCAGCCGAGCGCCGTCGTGTTCGACGAGCCGCTGGTCGGGCTGGATCCGCACGGCATCCGCGAGCTGAAAGGCGCGATCCTCGACCTGCGCCGCGAGGGGAAGGCGATCATTATCAGCACGCACATCATCGAGAGCATGGAGGAAAACTGGGACGTCACCTTCATCATGCAGAACGGGCGGATCGCCCGCGAGGTGCGGCGGGAAGAAGCTGTCGGTTCTTTGGAAGACGCGTATTTCTCGATCATCGGGGACCCGCGGGAGGACGTAACATGAACAGCCTCGCCTTTCTGCTGCTGAGAAGTTTAAAGAACAACCTGCTGGAGATCGTGCGCAACAAAAAGAAACTCGCGATGTATATCGTCTTCCTGTTTTTTCTCGCCATCGTGATCGTAGCTTCTTTCCTGCCGGGAGACACGGCGGAGTCAACGCCGGATATCCGCTGGCTGACCGGGGCGATTTTTGTTTATTTGCTGCTCTTTTTCGTGGCGGCGGTGAGGCAAGGGCTGTCGGAGGGCAGCACTCTCTTTGCGATGGAGGACGTCAACCTGCTGTTCGTCGCGCCGGTCAGCCCGCGTTCGGTGCTGCTTTACGGCGTTGCGCGCGTACTGAAGACAATGGCGCTGGCAAGCGTCTTCATCCTGTTCCAAGCCGGAACCCTGCAAAGCTTCGGCGTGGGGTTCGGCGGGGTAGCCATCCTTTACGGCGGGTATCTGCTTGCCGCCGTTGTGATTCAGATCCTCGGACTGGTTCTCTACAGCCTGACCAACGGCAGGCCGGGGCGCAAGCGCTTCGCGAAAGTCTTGATCGCGCTGCTCTTTCTGCCGATGGTGATCACCGCCGTTTGGCAGTTCATAGCCCTGAACGGAAATCTTCAGGCGGCGCTGCTCGCGCTGCTGAGAACGCCGGCGGTATCCTATACGCCGATACTGGGCTGGGTTTCCGCCGGCACCGTCGCCTTTTTCGGCGGGGACATCGCCGCCGGGATTCTGTTTTTCTCGCTGTTGACCGCGTTGGGCGCGGCGCTGGTCGCCGTGATCTACATCGGCAAGCCGGACTATTACGAAGACGTGCTGGTGGCGTCCGAAACGGCGTTTGAGCGGAAGCGCGAAGCCGCCGAAGGCAAGATCAATCTGGAGACAAACAAGCGCGTCCGGGTCAAGGCGACGGGAGTACGCGGCACCGGGGCATCGGCGTTCTTCTTCAAGCACCTTCGCGAGACGTTCCGCGCGAACCGTTTCGGGCTGTGGGGGTTCGCCTCGCTGCTGCAAGCGGGTACAGCGTTTTTGATGGTGTTTGTTATGACGCGGGCGACGGGAACGGACGGGGTGGCGCAGGGGACGTCGAAATCGTCGCTCGCGATGGTGGTGCTGCTCGCCATCGCAATGTATCTGCAGGTGTTTTTCATCGGCATGGGACGCGGCATACGGGAGACATACAGCCACTATATCTATCTGGTTCCCGACAGCCCGTTTAGAAAGATACTCTGGAGCAACGGCGAGGTGGCGCTCAAGGCCGCCGGCGAGGCGCTGCTGATATTTATCCCGGCGGGAATCGCCGCCGGAGCCGGAGCCGCGCTGATCGCCGTCTCGATACTGGCGTATACGCTGTTTTGCTTTCTGCTGGTCGGCGTTAATTTCCTGTCTTTACGGTTTACCGGTATGGATATTAGCGCGGGGCTGCTGATCATGCTGTATATGCTGGGGGTTATTTTGGTCATGCTGCCCGGCGTCGCCGGGGCGGTGGTTCTGGCGGTGCTGGGCGCGGCGCTCCCGGTGTCTGTCGCGGTACTGTGCGTTTGGGAAATTGTGCTGATCATCGCTTTTTTCTGGGCGTCGAAAGGCGTTCTGCACAACTGCGATATGCTCGTAATGCGGCAGCTGGGCGGCAAATGTTAACAATTGACAATTGACAATTAACAATTGACAATTAAAGACGAGGGTTGCGTTGTTTCTCCCCCGTAGCCCCCTTCCGGCGGAAGGGGGTGGCGGCGAATGCCGCCAGGGGATGTAAACAATTGACAGTTGACAGTTGACAATTAAAGACGAGGGCTGCGTTGTTTCTCCTCCGCAGCCCCCTTCCGCCGGGGGGACGTTCACGGCGCGTCGTATTTATCGGCGAACATGAGGGTTTTAGAGTGTCTCATTTGTAAAACTTCTGTAATATTTCAATAGAACTGATTGACATCTCTCGGCCGGCGGGGGTATACTCAGGCTTGCGCCGGTTGCAGCCGCGCGTGAAGTTGGAGGGGTACCCCATGTTTGAAAAGTTCAGTGTCCGCAAACCGTTCACCGTCTTGGTGGGGGTTATTCTGATCATCGTGCTCGGCGCGGTGTCGTTTGTCAACACGCAAACCGACCTGCTGCCCAGCATGAACCTTCCCTATGCCGTCGTAATGACCACCTATCCGGGCATGACCCCCGAGCAGGTGGAAGCCGACGTCACCGTTCCGATTGAGGGGCGGGTGGGTACCGTGAGCGGGATCGACAGCATCATGTCAATGTCCAGCGAGCACTTCTCCGTTGTCATCATGGAGTTTGTGGCTTCTACAAACATGGATTCCGCCTCTCTCGAGATGCGGGAGATGCTTGATCAGATCGAGCTGCCCGAAAACGCCGGGAAGCCGACGATCCTGAAGCTCAACCCCAACATGCTGCCGATCATGGTTTCGGCGGTATACTGGCAGGATAAATCGATCCACGAGGTGTCGGCGCTGGTTAGCGACGACATCGCCCCGGCAATGGAAGGCGTAGCCGGCGTGGCGTCGGTCAGTTCGTCCGGCTTGATACATAACCAGTTGAACGTCATCCTGCGCCAAGAGAAGATCGACGAGGTCAACGACCGTCTCGCCGCGTCGATGCAAGCTCTGATGCAGGCGGGACTGCCTCCCGGCGCGGATATAACGCAATTGCCGGAGGGGAGCGAAACCCCGGCGGCACAGCCGGACCCCGCCGACATCGGCATCCCTGAGGAGCTGCTGACCGTCGATACCGTCACCGGCTTTTTGCAGGGGCAAAACTTCTCGATGCCGGCCGGCGTGACCGCCGAAGACGGCGTGGAGTATATGGTTCGGGTCGGCGACCGCTTCCCCTCGGCGGAAGAAGTCGCCTCGATGCTGCTGTTCGACCCGGGTATCGAGGGCTTTGAACCGGTCACCCTGTCCGACATCGCGGAGGTGTTCGCGACAGACAACAGCTCCACCGAATACACCCGCGTAAACGGCAGCCCTGCCGTCATGCTCACGATGCAGAAACAATCCGAATTCTCCACCTCCGATGTCACGGGCAGCATTCTCGCGCGGATGGAGGAGCTGTCGGCGGAGCATGAGGGACTGGAGTTCGCCGTGCTGATGAATCAGGGCGAATACATCGACATCATCATCGACTCGGTCGTCTCCAACCTCTTATGGGGCGGTCTGCTCGCGATTTTGATCCTGATTCTCTTCCTGCGCGACCTGCGCCCGACGCTGATCGTCGGCATCTCGATCCCGATCAGCTTAATGCTCGCGTTTACCGCCATGTACTTTACCGGTATCTCGCTGAACATCATCTCGATGTCGGGGCTTGCGCTCGCGGTCGGTATGCTGGTGGACAACTCGATCGTCGTGATTGAGAACATATACCGCCTGCGCAACCTCGGCGTCCCGGCCAAGCGCGCGGCGATTGACGGCGCGAAGCAGGTGGCGGGCGCGATTGCCGCCTCCACGCTCACGACGATTGCGGTATTCCTCCCGATTGTCTTCACCGAGGGGCTTACCCGCCAGCTCTTTACCGACTTGGCGCTGACGCTGGCGTATTCGCTGCTCGCGAGTTTGGTGGTGGCGCTGTCGGTGGTTCCGGCGGCGGCCAGCGGTGTTTTCCGCAATATGCGGGAAAAGGAGCACAAGATCTATAACCGTTTCCGCGACTGGTACGGAAGGGTTCTCGGCGCGGCGCTGAAAGTCAAGTGGCTGGTCTTGCTGATCGCCGTTGCTTTGTTTGCCGGTTCGGGTTGGGGAATCATGCGTATGGGCACCGAGCTGATCCCGGCGATGGATTCCCCGCAGCTTACCGCCGGCGTATCCATGCCCGAAGGCACGGCGTTTGAGGAGGCGGTTGAAGCCGCCGAAGAGGTTACCGCCCTTATCCGCGCGATTGAAGACGTCGAAACGGTCGGCGCGACGATCGGCGGCGGCGGAATGATGGCGATGATGGGCGGACTCGGCGGCGGCGGTTCGTCACAGTCTGCGGAAGTGTCGATGTATATCCTTCTGCGCGAACCGCGCACCATGACCAACGAGCAGGTGACGCAGGAGATCCGTGACCGCACCGCCGGGTTGGGTTACGAGGTAACCGTGCAGGGCGGCAGCGCCGGGGATTTAAGCACGCTGATGGGCGAAGGCGTTTCGGTCAGCGTCACCGGGCGGGAGCTTGACGATCTGCGGGACGCCGCGATAGAAGTCGCCGAAATCGTGCGCTCGGTCGAGGGTACGGCCGACGTTACCGACGTGGCACGCGACGCCGCGCCCGAATGGCGCATCCGTGTGGATAAAGACGCGGCGATGCGGCGCAGCCTGACCGTGGCGCAGGTGTACATGGCGGTCAGCGAGGCGCTGGCCGAACCGGAAGGTTCGGTATCGATGACCTTCTCCGGCGTTTCGCATGAGGTGATCGTGAAAGACGGCGAATGGGAAGCGCCGGACTTTGCCGGGCTGCAATCGCTTACCCTCACAAATCCGTCCGGCGAGAGCGTGCCGCTCTCCGATATTGCCGAGATCTATGAAGACACCGGGTTCACCTCGATCAACCGGCAGGACGGCAGCCGTTATGTCACCGTCAGCGGCGAGATCGCCGAAGGGTACAACGTCGGGCTTGTCAACGGCGAAATCGGGCGCCTGCTGGACGGCTATACCCCGCCCGAAGGGATTTCCGTCACCGTCGGCGGGCAAGCCGAGATGATCGAGGAATCGTTCAACGACCTGTATCTGATGCTGGCGCTCGCGCTGGTGTTCATCTATCTGATCATGGTGGCGCAATTCCAGTCGCTGCTCTCGCCGTTTATCGTCATGTTCACCATCCCTCTGGCGTTCACCGGCGGTTTCGCGGCGCTGATGATCGCCGGAATGCCGCTGTCGGTGGTGGGAATGGTCGGTTTGATTCTGCTGTCCGGCGTCGTCGTCAACAACGGCATCGTGTTTGTCGACTGCGTTAACCAGCTCCGCCGGGTAGAGGGGATGTCGAAAAAAGACGCGCTGGTCGAAGCGGGGCGGATCCGTTTGCGCCCGATCCTGATGACGGCGCTGACCACAATCGTCGCGATGAGCATGATGATGTTCGCCGTCGGGCAGGGTACCGAAATGATGCAGCCGATGGCGATCACCTCGGTCGGCGGTCTGCTC
>JAISVY010000094.1 GCA_031271325.1 Oscillospiraceae bacterium | reverse complement strand
AGCAGTATGAGCGGGAGATGAGCGCAAAAGGATTCGACATCGTGCTGGTGGCTTACGAGAAAAACGAGGAATAGGCGGCACAGTGAGGCAAGCGGGACACCCGGCCGGGCGTCCCGCTTTTTGTGTTCCTGATAAAGCGCGGGCGGCCGAGGACAGCCGCCCCTACATGAGGATGCCGCTTTTTGCGTATTTTGACCGTTCATACGTTTGTCGCGGGGGGTCGTTGAAAAATATATGGTAAATTCAAAGTCATGCTGTTATACTATATAGGATGACACGTGAAGGGCATATTGAAGGGGCAATTTTCAACACTTTCTGAAGGGAAGGGCGACAGATTGGACTTTTACCGAGAGACAAAAGAAACCGCGCTGCAAAACCTGCAAACGGGCGAAAACGGACTGACGGACGCGGAAGCGAAAAAACGGCTTTTGGAAAACGGCAGGAACGAGCTGGCGAAAGCGAAGAAGAAAAGCCTGCTCCGCCGGTTCGCGGAACAACTGATCAACCCGATGGTACTGGTGCTGATCGCCGCCGCCGCCGTGTCGCTGGTGATTGCGATCACCGAGGGCGGGAACCCGAACGAATACGCCGAAGCGGGGATTATCCTCGCGGTGGTGGTGCTGAACAGCGTTTTGGGCGTGTTTCAGGAGAGCAAAGCCGAAAAAGCCATTGAAGCCTTGCAGGAGATGAGCGCGTCCACGGCGAAGGTGCGGCGCGGGGGCGTCGTCGCGCAGCTTCCGGCCGGGGAATTGGTGGTCGGCGACGTTGTGCTGATGGAGGCCGGGGACGCCGTGCCCGCCGATATGCGCCTGATTCAAGCCGCGAGCCTGAAGATCGAAGAAGCCGCGCTGACCGGCGAATCGGTTCCGTCCGACAAGCAGACGGGCGCGCTGGAGGGCGGCGGGACGGTGGCGCTGGGCGACCGCACGAATATGGCGTATATGGGTTCCGGTGTGGCGTACGGGCGCGGCGAGGGCGTCGTGACCGCCACCGGGATGGGCACCGAGATGGGAAAGATCGCGGGCATCATCCAAAGCACGGAACAGGGCGAAACGCCGCTGCAAAAGAGTTTGTCGCGCCTGAGTAAGATTTTGAGTTTTCTGGTGCTGGGGATCTGCGCCGTGATTTTCGCCGTGCGGCTGGTCAGCACGGGTAATTTCAATACCGAGGGCGTATTGGACAGCTTTATGCTGGCTGTGTCGCTCGCGGTCGCGGCGATCCCGGAAGGTCTGGCTGCCGTGGTGACGATCGTGCTTTCCATCGGCGTGACCAACATGGCTCGCCGCCGCGCGATCATCCGCCGCCTGACCGCTGTGGAGACCCTCGGCTGCGCCCAGATCATCTGCTCCGACAAGACCGGAACGCTGACCCAGAACAAGATGACCGTGGTGGAGAGCTTCGGCGAGACGAAGCCGCTGGCGGCGGCGATGGCGCTGTGCTGCGACTCACAGCTTTCGCCCGACGGCAAAATTGTGGGCGACCCCACCGAAAACGCGCTGGTGGCGTTCGCGCTGCAAGAGGGGCTGGACAAAAATAAGCTGATGGCGGAATTCCCGCGCGTGGGTGAAGCGCCGTTTGACAGCGTGCGGAAGATGATGACGACCGTTCATAAAACGGGCGGCGGGGCAGTACAATACACCAAGGGCGCGCCCGACGAAATTTTACGCGCCTGTACGCATATCCTCGCAGACGGGAACGTTACGCCGCTGACGCCGGAGGCGCTGAAGACGGTCACGGACAAAAACAAAGAGTACGCCGACCGCGCCCTGCGGGTGCTCGCCTGCGCCTTCCGCGAATGGGACGGCGTTCCGGCGGACTGTTCGCCCGGCGCGATTGAAAACGGGCTGACGCTGATCGGGCTGGAAGCGATGATCGACCCGATCCGTCCCGAAGTCAAAGCGGCGGCGGACGAATGCAGGAGCGCCGGAATCAAGGTTGTGATGATCACCGGCGACCACAAAGAAACCGCCGCGGCGATCGCCAAGGAACTGGGTATCATCGAAAGCTCCGAGCAAGCCATGACCGGGCGTGAACTGGACGAACTGACCGACGAAGAGTTTGAGCGGCGGATTGAAAACACCTTTGTCTACGCGCGGGTGCAGCCGGAAAACAAGGTTCGGATTGTAAACATGTGGAAGAAGAAGGGCTATGTCACCGCGATGACCGGGGACGGCGTCAACGACGCGCCGGCGATCAAGTCGGGCGACATCGGCGTGGGGATGGGCATCACCGGCACCGACGTGACCAAAAACGTCGCCGATATGGTGCTGGCCGACGACAACTTCGCGACGATCGTCGCAGCCGTGGAGGAAGGCCGCCGCATCTATGACAACATCCGCAAGACGATACAGTTTTTGCTCTCCTCCAACTTAAGCGAGGTGCTCTCCATCTTCCTCGCCACCGTGCTTGGGTTTGTACTGTTCAAGCCGGTGCATCTGCTCTTTATCAATCTGATTACCGACAGCCTGCCCGCCGTCGCGCTGGGGATGGAACACGCGCAGCCCGGCATTATGCAGCGCCCCCCAAGGAAGGTGAGCGCGAGCGTTTTTTCCGGCGGCTTGGGGTTCGGCGTGATCTATCAAGGGATTTTTGTCGCGCTGCTGACCGTAGCCTCTTACAAGATCGTAGACCAATGGCACAACCATGACTACGCCATGACCGCCGCGTTCCTCACGATGTCGATGTGCGAGATCTTTCACTCTTACAACATGCGCTCGCAAACGCAGAGCGTCTTTACGCTTAAGAAAGCCAATAAAATGCTGCTCGGCGCGATGCTGTTGTCGCTTGTGCTGACCTTAACCGTAATCTATGTGCCGTTCCTCGCCGGCATCTTTTCGCTGCAGCCCTTGAGCGTACGCGAACTCGCCGTGGCGCTGGGACTTTCGGTTTCGATCATCCCGCTGGTCGAGGCGGTCAAAGCGGCGCAGCGCGCGAGGGAATCGCGGCGAATCAACCGTAAAGGAGAACAGACATGAAGTATCTCGTTTTATCCGGCAACCCAAAGAAAGACGGGCTTTGCGCGTCGGTTACCGAACAAGTCCTGCGCGGAGCCGCCGACGGCGGCGCGGAGACGCGTCTGCTGGCGGTCGGCCGCGGTGTGGAGCGCTGCCGCTGCTGCGGCGACGGCTGGGGCACCTGCCTCAAGTCACACACCTGCGCATACGGCGGCGACGGGTTTGCCGAGGCGCAGGAAGCCGTGAAAGCGGCCGACGCCCTTTGCATCGTCACGCCCGTGTACTGGGGGGAGGCGGCCGAAGGGCTGAAATGCTTCCTCGACAGGCTTCGCCGCTGTGAGAGCTTTTTGGGCGGCTACGGCGGCGCGTGTTCCGGCAAACCGGTGCTGCTGGTGGCGTCGCCCGGCGGCAGCGGAAACGGGCTGATTTCCTGCCTCGACCAGATGGACAGGTTCTGCCGCCACACCGGCGCGGTGATCTTCGACTACATAGGCGTCAACCGCTGGAACAGCGACTACAAACGCGCCGCCGCCTATGCCGCCGCGAAGGCGATGGCGGAAGGCAGGCAAGCCGGGTAAATGTAAGCAAGAGCTGCCAAACAACTCCTTTTCGGTCCGAAGCGCCGCAGGCGCGAGCTGTGTCAAATTTCGGAAATACCGGTCAAAAAGAGTTGTGAAGCGTGACAGCGGCGTTGTTCAGCAATCCTAACCCGACAACAGAATGGAGCGTTTTCTTCTAATTTCTTCCGGGGGAACTTTCTGCATAGAGTTGAAAATCTTGCGCAACCTAAAGCAGAAATCCGAACTTAGGAGGGAATCTTTTGAAAGCGACAGGTATAGTCAGGAGAATCGACGATCTGGGACGCGTGGTTATCCCGAAGGAGATCCGCCGCACCATGCGTATACGTGAGGGCGACCCGCTGGAGATTTACACCGATAAGGACGGCGAAGTCATCTTTAAGAAATACAGCCCGATGGGCGAACTGTCGGCGTTCGCCTCGCAGCTCTGCGATACGCTGGGCAAAACCACCGGCGCGATGGTCTGCGTCTGCGACCGCGACAGCGTGATTGCCGTCAGCGGGCTTCCGCAGCGGGACTTAATGGAAAAACGCATCGGGGAGGACTTGGAAAAGATCATGGAGAGCCGCCATATCTACCAGTATAAGCAAGGCGGTACCAAGATTGTCGTCTCCGACGACCAAGAAAAATATCATGCGGGGATCGCCGCCCCGATCATCGCCGAAGGCGACGTATCCGGCGCGGTGGTCTTTCTGCTGCCCGACAGCGGCGCGCCGTTCTCGGACACGGAACACAAACTGGCGCAAACCGTCGCGGGATTTTTGGGAAAACAGATGGAGAATTAAGAAGCTAGGCGAACGGCTCGAACTCTTGTAAGCTAATATGCCCATATGAAAAAGGGGCGGTGTGGACACCGCCCCAAATTTATAAAACGCTCTACCAAGTCGGCTCGTTGCGCAAACGGCTTTCCAGGTTGTATTTCTTATAGCATTCGTCGTCATACGCCATTTCGATGACCAAGAGATGGCAGCCGCCGCTTTCTATGTGGACATCTTCCTTGATAATTTCCAGCGCGTCCCGTGTATGCAGGCGGATTCCTCCGACGTCGGCCTCTCCCTCCAGACAGACCAGATACGCCTGCCTGTCGCCGCCGACAGTGAAGTCTATGTTCTTACCCTCGCCGAGGATCGTCGCGTATACGTTAACGTCTTGATGCACCTTGACCGGGGCGTCGTTTTCTTTGTTTTTATAGCCCGTCGCGACCGGGAGCCATTTGTCAAACCTGTCTTCCAGCGCGAAGCGGTATTCGCCGTAATTCGGCGTGTAGCCGCGCTCGTCGGGCAGGATCCAGATTTGCATCAGGCGCAGATCGTCTTTTTCCTGCCTGTTGTATTCGCTGTGAAAAACGCCCGTGCCCGCCGACATATATTGCGTCTGCCCGCGCTTCAATACGTGGGCGTTGCCCATGCTGTCTTTGTGCGAAACTTCGCCCTGCACTACATAGGTAATGATCTCCATGTCCTGATGCGGATGGGTGCCGAAACCCGTCTGCGCCTTAATGATGTCGTCGTTGAAGACGCGAAGTACGCCGAAACGGATATTTTGCGGGTTGAAATACTCCGCGAAGGAAAAGTGGAAGTGGCTGTCGAGCCAGCCCAACTGGCTGCGCCCCATTTTTTTGTGGTCTACGTGCCTTAACATTTTTCTCGCCCTCCTAATAAATTCAGAAGCTC
>JAISVY010000083.1 GCA_031271325.1 Oscillospiraceae bacterium | reverse complement strand
GGCAAAGCCGTACAGATTCCGGTCACCGTCAAAGACACCACCGTTACCGTGAAGCTGGATGACAAAACCACCGAAACCCTGATCGAAGACGCGCTGAGCGCCGCCTCCGGCGATTCCGCGGCAACACCGGTCGTGACACTGGATATTTCAACGATTGCGGCTGCCGAAACGGTTCAGCTCGACGTAGACGCGGCGGAAGCGTTCAGCGAAGCCAACGTCAGCGTATCCGTCAAGTTCCCGATCGGGGACATAACCCTCGATCCGCCCGCGCTGGCCGATCTCGCGGAAACCACCGACGTTGGCACAACCCCCGTCACCGTGTCCGTCTCCGGCGTCCCGATGAAGGATTTGAAGGGGATGCAAGCGGCACAGGTCAAAGGGTATGAAACGGTCGTTAACGTAGACGTGTATGTCGGGGACAAGAAGACAGACGTATCGCTTACGATCAGCCTCCCCTATACCCTGAAGGCGAACGAAGACCCGGCCGCCGTCTGTGTCTGGCACATGGCCGACAGCGGCAAGCTGACCAAACTGAACGGCGTCTACGACGCGCAAACCGGCATGATCACCTTCACGGTAACGCACCAGAGCTACTATGTTGTGGGTTATGACCCGGTGGCGCTGTGGGAAAACATCTTCACCGATGTCAACCCCGGCGACTGGTTCTATGACGCGGTCGCCTACGCCAACTTCTACGGCTATGTAGACGGCAGCAACAACGAGTATAAGCCTTTAGAGAACCTATCCCGCGCGGAGTTCGTCACGCTGGTCTGGAAGCTTGAAGGGCAGCCCGCTCCGGCCGGGACCAACCCGTTCGCCGATGTGCCGGACGCCGCATGGTATACCAACGCGGTGATCTGGGCGGCGGAGAACGGCATCGTGAACGGCGACGGCAGCGGCAATTTCAATCCGGGCAAAGATATTTCCCGCCAAGAGATGATCACGCTGCTGTACAACTACATCCTGTATAAAGGCTACGACATCCCGGCTTATCAGAACGCGCAGTATACCGACGGCGCGGACGTCTCCTCTTGGGCTGCCGCCGCGGTGAACGCGCTGGCCGACGCCGGAGTGCTGAACGGATTTGCGGAGACCTCGCTCCTCCCCGCGCAGAACGCCAACCGCGCCGAGCTTGCGCAGATCTTCATGGACTTCCTGCGGCTGATCGCGGGGCGGCAGAAGGAAGGCGCGCGCTGATGGATATTTTCAGTATAGGCGAGATGGTAATTGACTTTTTGCCGGGTACGGAACCGGGCAGTTATCTGCGGAACGCGGGCGGAGCACCGGCGAATATGGCGATTGCGGCGGCGCGGAACGGAATGGACGCGGGTTTTTGCGGGATGCTGGGCGACGATGCCTTCGGACGCTTTTTAGCCGCGACTCTGGAGGAAAACGGCGTACGCCTTCTGTGCGGGAGAAGGACGGCGGAAGCGGTCACAACAATGGCGTTTGTCACGCTGGAATCGGACGGTGAACGCTCGTTTACCTTCGCCCGCAAACCGGGAGCCGATATGCTGCTGACTTCCGCCGACGTGCGGGAGAAGGATTTGACCGATGCGACCGTGATTCACGCCGGTTCCTGTTCGCTGTCCGGCGCTTCCTCGGCGGACGCCACTCTGTATGCCCTGCGGCGCGGCAGCGAGTTAAAAAAGTTAATCAGTTTTGACGTGAATTACCGCGCCCTGCTGTGGGACGGCGGCGAACAAGCCGCCGTCAAGCGAATCAGGGAGGCGCTGCCCTATGTGAGCCTGCTGAAAGTATCCGAGGAGGAGACGCCCTTGCTGGGCGGTGATATCCCCGCGCTCATGCGGGAATATGGCATCCCTTTGGTTGTCGAAACCTTGGGTTCTCAAGGAGCGCGGGCGTTCTTTCAAGGCTCGGTACTCTATGCCTCCTGTCCGGAGGTGCCGCGTGTGGACACCACCGGGGCGGGCGACGCTTTTTGGGGAACGTTTTTAGCCGGGCTGTTATTAAAGGGCGTCGGACAAACCCATGCGCTGAACGAGGATGCGATCACGCGGGCTCTCCGCGAGGGAAACGCCGCCGGGACGCTCTGTGTGCAAAAAAAAGGCGCAATCAGCGCCTTACCCTACCGTGCCGAAATTGAGGAACTGCTGGAAAGGGGTGACTTTTCATGATTCTTTCCCCGTCATTGATCTGCTTGGACATGTGTAACTTGGAGTCCGATGTGCGCCGGCTGGAAGCGGACGGCGTAACCATGCTGCATATCGACATCTTGGACGGGCACTTCAGCCCGAGTATGCCGCTGGGGCTGGAAACCGTGCGGCAGCTGCGCGCCAAAACAAACCTGTTCTTTGACGCGCACGTAATGACGTCAGACCCGGAGTATTTTGTCGGGGAACTGCTGGACATCGGCATACAGCGAATCAACTTCCACGCCGAGACTTGCCGTCACATCGACGGAATGCTCAACCGGATCCGTTCGGCGGGCGTTCAGGCCGGAGTTGCGCTCAAACCCTCCACTCCGCTGACTGTATTGGAGTATGTTCTGGAGAAATGCGACACCGTGCTGCTAATGCTGATCAA
The DNA here is from genome assembly GCA_031271325.1 of Oscillospiraceae bacterium. GTDB lineage: Bacteria > Bacillota > Clostridia > Oscillospirales > UBA929 > UBA929. Next base: position 5,059 of record JAISVY010000083.1, on the reverse strand, counting down.
CCCCGGCTACGCCTCCAGCAAAGGCGAAGGGCAGGTGGCTTACGCGGACAAAAAAATCCGTGATTTACGCGAAGAGATCGATCGGCGGAGTCTTCCGGTCAAAATAGAGCTGGACGGACGGATAACCCATGAAAACGTGCAAAGGTGGGAGGGCATAGCCGATTGTTTCGTGACAGGCTCCGCGTTCAAAGAGGTGCGGAAATGAGCTACACAGATAAAAAAAGCATGGTTCTCAGCGAGTTGAATACAGCGCTGTCTCGCGTGGATCCGGAAGCGGTTGAACGGCTCAAAGAGGAAATTCTCGCCGCCGGTCAGGTGTTTTTTGTCGGTGTCGGGCGCGTTTTGCTGGCGTTGCAATGCGTCTGCAAACGACTCTCCCATCTGGGTATTTCCGCCCATTGGGTAGGGGAGGTTACGGAACCCGCCATCGGGAAGGAGGATTTGCTTATCGTAGGATCGGGCAGCGGTGTCACGCTGTTTCCGCTCGCAATCGCCCGGAAAGCACAGACACTGGGAGCGAAGGTCGTACATATCGGATCGAACCCCGGAAGTCCCATGCGGGAGGCCGCCAGCTTCCAAGTGCGCATTCCCGTCAGGACGAAAATGGCGCTTGAGGATGAGGTTGATTCCGCCCAGCCGATGACCTCACTCTTTGAGCAAAGCGTGCTGCTTCTCGGCGATATTCTGGCGGCGATGATCATTGAGGAGAAGCGGATTGACGTGGCGTCCTTATGGACATATCACGCGAATTTGGAGTGAAGGGTTTGGAAAAGCAAGAGATGTTTGCCCATATGGGCAGCATACAGCAGGAAGTGTTTGTTCGTCCCGTAACCTATACGGAAGGGCGGGCGCGGGGTCTTGACGGATACCTCGTCAAAAACGGAGCGTTGCGCTTCACTGTCCTGTCCGGGAAGTGTTTGGACATCGGTGAGCTAGAGTATAAAGGCGTCGGATTTCACTTCCTGTCAAAGCCGGGACTGACCGGGCGCGACGCTTACGATACCCGGGGACAGGAGGCTCGGCGGAGCATCATGGGAGGTTTTTTCTTCACCTGCGGTTTGGAGAATATATGCGCGCCATGTATCTCCGGCGGGAAGGAGTACCCCATGCATGGTCGTATGCGTTCGACCCCTGCGGAGCATGTCTCCGCAGACGCCGCTATGGAGGACGGCGCGTACCGGGTGACAATCGGCGGTGAAATGCGCGAGTCGGAGCTATTCGGGGAAAACATGATCTTGCGCCGGAAGATTACCACGCGTTATGGGGAAAAGAGCATCCATATCCGGGATGAGATTGAGAACCAGTCTTTCCGCCCTGAGCCGCTGCTGCTGATGTACCACATCAATATAGGGTATCCGCTTTTGACGGAGGGAACACGTCTGATTCTGCCGACCCGGGAGATTATGCCGCGCGATACGCTATCCGCAAAACGGCAGAGTTTTTGGAACCGTATGCCCGCGCCGATCCCAAACGAACCGGAGGCTGTTTTCACGCACAGACTGTCAGGGGGCGAAGAGGGGAACACCTACGCGGCGGTCGTCAACGAAACGCTGGGGTTGGGCGTAAAGCTGGAGTTTCGTCTCGGGGAGCTGCCATATTTTCACCAGTGGCTGTCCGCTGCGTCCGGCGACTATGTTTTAGGGTTGGAGCCAGCCAACGCGCGGGTTTCCGGCAGACCGGGGCACGAAGAGAACGGCGATGTACCCATCTTGGAACCGATGCAAACGAAAACCACCGAGCTGACCTTCACCATCCTCGAGGGAGAGGAAATTTATCGTATGGAGGAAGAGTATGAAACGTTCTGAAATCAATGAGATTATCAAAAGATTTGAAGCGCGGCTTTCCGAGTTCCGCTTCGCGCTTCCGGGGTTCTGCGCGTGGACGCCGGAGGAATGGAAAGACAAGGGGCATGAGTACGATGAAATCCGCGACAACATGCTGGGCTGGGACGTAACCGATTATGGCGAAGGGGGCTTTGCGCGCAAGGGTTTGGCGTTGATTACCCTCCGAAACGGGAACATCAAAAACCCCAAGTACACAAAAACTTACGCTGAAAAAATCATGATGAGCCAAAGCGGACAGGTATCCCCTCTGCATTTCCATTGGAACAAGATGGAGGACATCATCAACCGGGGCGGCGGAGACATCGTCTTCCGGCTTTTCAACGCCGACCGGATCAGCGAAGAGCCGGACAGAGAATCCGAGGTCGTAATCAGCAAGGATGGACGCAATTACAGCGTCAAACCGGGAGAGGACGTCATCCTGAAGCCGGGAGAGAGCATGTCCCTGTACCCGTATTGCTACCATGAGTTTGTCGTGAGGGACGGTCCTGTTCTCATTGGAGAGGTCAGCATGTGCAACGACGACAATACGGACAACCGCTTTTCCGAGCCATTAGGGCGTTTCCCCGCAATCGAGGAAGACGAGCCGCCGTACCGGTTGTTGTGTAACGAGTACCCGGCGGCAAGGGATTAGGAGGGGAAGCAATGGTAACCTTAAAAATCGGATTGGTGGGCAGCAGCCAGCTCAGTTTCCCGGGCGACAAGGCAGGTCGGTTTGCCCGTTCGGCGGCGGAGTTGGCAGACTTGGCGAAGCAATTCCGCGTTGAGCTGTATGTATATCCCGACTCGGTCATCACCGAAGAAGACGCGGAAACGGCTGTACGAACAATAGAAAAGAATCGTGTGGATTTTCTGTTGTGGCAGACAACCAGTTATTCCGCAGGGCAGCTTGTGCCGGTTTTCGCGAAAGCGGATGTGATGGGTCTTGGTCTATGGGCTATTCCGGAAGGAACGGACAACGGGGTTATGCCGCTTAATTCGTTTTGTTCGATTAACATGTACAGCGGTATTATCGGTCATTATCTTGGCCGGTATGCGAAAAAGTTCAAATGGTTCTTCGGCGATAAGGGGCATCCCTTTTTCGACGAGCGCCTGCGGGTCACCGTTGCGGCGCTGCGATGTATCAAGAGGTTGAAAGCTTCAAGGCTCGCGCTTATCGGCGGCGTCGCACCCGGATTCAACGATCTGCTGTTTGACGAGGCGAAGCTGCTCCATCTATTCGACGGTATGAAGCTGAACCGCCTGCATGAATTCGCGGAGCTGAAGAAACGCGCCTTATCCTACCCCTCCGATCAAATCGCGGCGCTCGCGGAAAGCATGAGCGGCTGCGCACGCTGCGTTCATCCCAAAGCCGCGCCTTTGATGGAAACGAACGCGCGCTTTTACCGGGCATATACCGATTTTGTCAAGGAAAACCAATATGACGGTGTTGCCGTAAGCTGTTGGCCGGCGTTTGGGGAACAGTTTGAATTCAGTGTGTGCGCCGTGCTTGGTCAGCTCAATGAGGAAGGCACTGTTGCCGCGTGCGAAGGGGATTTGGTCAGCGCCGTTTGTATGCTGATGCTTCGTTATTTATCGGAGAGCGCTGTCACGCTGATGGATTTGGTCAATTTTGACGAGACCGACCAAAGTGTTCTGCTCTGGCATTGCGGTCCAACCGCCAAACAGTTTTGCCAGAACTACGACTTGGATCTCAACTACAGCGGACGCCCGCACGAATTCGGCATGGCCGATCCGTTCGGGAATGGCGTTACGCGGGATATGGTATTTAACCCCGGCATTGCCACCGTGGCGCGGTTGGACGCAAGCCTTGACAAGATGCTCATGTTGAGCGGAAGCTTCCTCGACCGGGAAAAACCGAGCCATAAAGGTAGCAGGGGTTGGATGGACACCCTGCGTATGAACGGTCGCCCGGTCGTCGTGCGCGATTTAATCAACACCGTCATCGCGAGCCGGTTTCCGCATCATTACCCGGTGGTGTACGGCAGCTACGAAAAGGAAATTATGGAGATTTGCGCATGGTTGGGGTTAGGACAAGTCGAAGAGATTCCATATGAGGACTATTTCATGTAACAGGGGTTGTGCCATCAACAAACCTCCCGGCTGGTTGTGTTGTACGGTCGCCGGGCGATCTCATGCTCGTGATCAAACAATCACATGTCGGCATTGCCAATAGGCATGTTGAAAATTGCCCGCTCCGGCTCGCGATGCCGCGCCAGAGGCGACTGCTCGCAAGCGCTGCGCTCGTTCGCCTTTCAGGCGAACACGCAATTTTCAACACTTCGCCAATAGGGAATACTTCCGAAAAACGCTTTTGAAGCCACTGCTAAATGCCGGGTAACTGCGAATGACGCTCCCCGACACAAGATACCGCTGATATGTTTCCCGCGTTTTCCCGTAGGTTCCGATTTGCTTTTGCAGTTCCGTGATCGCTTTCTTACGTTCGCCAATCTCCTTCAGCCGGGAGGAAACCTGATGGAAATCCCGCGACGCGGCGGCGGATTTCTGAGCGAGTTCTTCATAGGAATCAATGCCGTGTTCCTTCAGGAAGATAAGGGTGCGGGCGGCTGTCTTGAGGTTAAAGATTTTCATCCATTGGACGTTAGCTGATAAACATTGTCAAGGGGGGTAAATCATTTTAGCAGTAAGTTAAGCGTAAATTGATGCGGCTACAGTCTTATCCGTTTTCGATTTATTTGTAGAAGAATTTTCTAATGGAATCATAGTAATACAGACTATCCATTATCCATTTTATAATTTGGATATATAATTTTTTATCATTATCATCTTCTTTAAGGGTGCAATATCTCTTTAGGGGTAAACGCGGTTTTTCATGGCGGCTCGTCCTTTCCTGAAAATATAATCGAAGTGTTGAAAATTGCGTGTTCGCCTGCAAGGCGAACGAGCGCAGCGCTTGCGAACAGGCGCTTTAGCGCGGCATCGCAAGTCGGAGCGGGCAATTTTCAACATGCCCATAAAAGCGCCGTCCCGGAAATCGGAACGGCGTTTTTGACAAGTTGGCTGTTTTGAGGTATACTGTGAGGGTGTCGCGGTTATCCGTGGTGCAGACCGCGAAGCAGTATAGGAGCTGTATTTATCTTTGGAGGTGTTATCATTATGCAAGCGAAAAAACAGCGCGGGCTAAATAAAGCGATTATCATTTTGCTTTCGCTGGAGGCATTCGTTGCGTTATGTGAGATTGCGCTTGCGGTTTATTA
>JAISVY010000063.1 GCA_031271325.1 Oscillospiraceae bacterium | reverse complement strand
ATGGGCATCCTTCTTCTCTTTTGCCCTCTTTCACACTCCTCTCAGTACGCGTTCCGCCTTGGATTCTCATGCTTAACGCTACTGCTATCCGCTGTTGCATTTACTTTGGGAATTAACCGCCTCAACGGCACCCATCTTCACGCTTCAAAGAACGCGCTGACCGTCAGAAGCCCGTCGACCGACAGTTCGGCGTTGATCGGTTTGAGCGTTTCGCCGTCAAACCAAGTGGCGGTGTCCAGTGTCGCGCTCCCTTGCGTCACACGGGTCGAGAGCATCAGCAGCGTACGTCCCGCGCGTACTTCACTGCCCGTTTGCGTGACGTATCCGTGCGCCCACTGACCGATGATAAACGGCAGGCTCTCCATCGGCGATAACCCTGTGCCGGGCAATGCGCCCAATTCCAGAACCGTGCCGTCGTACTGCAGTGTCACGCCGTTTGCGCCCAGTTCCGCCTCAATACCTTCAACCGGTTCCGGCGCGATGATTTTCATCCGGCTTGCCACCGGTTTTTGGGCATAGTCAACCGTGAAGTCGAGCACGCGGTCGCCGAAATCGGTTCGCAGCGTCACGCGGTAATCCGCCGTGCCGATCGCCGCGTAATGCTCCCGTATCCGGTCGGCGATGTTCCCGCGCCCCTCCGCGCCGGACGCGCACCCCGCAGCGAGCAGAAGCGGTATCGTCAGTATGCAGATGAGTTTTACACGCATATGTCATCCTCCTGTTTGGCGTAACGCGTTTGGGATAGCATGCAGTAAATCGCCCGCAGACATGCCCCGTTCCCCGATCTCCGCCTCGCACAGATCCCCCGCTAAGCCGTGCAAATAAACGCCGGCCGCCGCCGCGCCGAACGGTGGTAACCCCTGCGCGATCAGCGCCGCGATCAAACCCGCCAGCACATCGCCGCTGCCGCCTTTGGCGAGACCCGCCCCGCCGGTGGTGTTTTGACGCGTCTCTTCCCCCGGCGCGAAGACCAGCGTATCATGCCCTTTGAGAACCAAGACACACGGGTTTCGTTCAATGTACGCCCGTCCGCCCGCTTCCCGCCCGCGCGACAAATCGCCGCCCATGCGGGCAAACTCGCCTTCGTGCGGGGTTAGGACAAGGGGACAGTTCAGTATATGTCCGCGTCTGTTGTTTATGCCGTCCGCGTCGAGAACCAACGGCGTATCCAGCGCTGTCAGCATTTCGACCAGCTTTTCCAGATTGCCGCCGCGCCCCAACCCCGGACCGCAGACGCAAACGTCCGCTTTTGAAACCTCTTCGCGAATCCAGTCAAACGCGTCCGTATTGATTCGGCCTTCCGCGTCGCACGGCAGCGGGAAACACATACATTCGGGCGTCTGTGCCGCGACTTGGTTCCATATCCTCTCCGGTACACCCATACGGGTCAGCCCCGCGCCGCCGCGCACGGCGGCAAGTGCGCAGAATACCGCCGCTCCGGAATACCCGGTGCTTCCGGCCAGCACAAAAACGCGTCCGAAGTCTCCCTTATGGGCACTTTTCGGACGCGGCGGCAGCAGCATGTGTACAGTTTCGTGTGTGATTAAACGGATAGGGAGTCACCTGCCTTGTATTAGATGACGAGCTGAACGGGAAACGCTTACAATGGGTTTTGGAATTTCGGCATTTGCAGGGCGCGGCTTCCCAGACGCGCCGTCATCACCGTCAATGACCGTGACAATCGAGTCCCTCTAAAGACCCCTCGCGACGAAATCACCGCGCAGGCGGATTCATTCCGCCGCAGCGGTTTCCTCATACTCTATCCGAGAAAAACCTCAGTTTTTCGAGGGGAACGCAACTACTGCTTAATCTTTCCCCGGATAAAAATTTTGAACGCATCCAGCATCCGTTCGCTCGGCTCAAAGACCAGTAGGGTGCGTAAGCCGTCTTTCGCGTTGAAGATGGCGAACCAGCGTCCGGGCGCTTCGGGATGGCTCGATACGTCGATCCGGTTCGCGATTGTTTGCGAGGAATATTCGTTCCGGTATTCTTCTTTGTAGGGCGCGAGGATGTCAAAGGTGCGGCAGTCCACGGTCAGGAGACGTTTCCGTAAGTTTCGCCCCATGATCTTGTCTACGTCCATCTCGCCGTTGGTGACGATATACTCATACTCCAAGTTCAAACGCCGGAAGAGAATGATCAGCCCCCACCCGGAACCCACCAGCGTCAGCGGCGTCAGCGACAGCAGGTTGACGTTCGCCCCGAACATCAGGCACACCATCGAAATAATCGACGGCAGCATCGCGGCGACCATCGCGGCGACCACCAGCATGGCTTTTTTCATGAGGATCTTCCCGGTCGGGCGCTGCTGGATCAAGTGCTCCACAAAGACATCAGCCATTTCTCTTCTCCTCCTTTTCCTCGCTTGCGAGCAGCACGGCGTTGCAAAATACGTCCATCGCGAGTTTCAGCTCTTCCAGCGGCGGGAAGGTCGGCGCGATTCGTAAATTCCGGTCGCGGGGATCCCGCCCGTAAGGGAATGTCGCACCGGCCGGCGTCAGCGCGACGCCCGCTTCGGCGCACAGCGCGGCGATCCGCTTCGCGCACCCTTCCGGCGCGTTGAAACTGACAAAATACCCGCCCTCCGGCATCATCCAGTCGCAGCCGGGCAAACCCCCGAGTTCCCGGCGCAGCGCGTCCCCCACCGCGGCGAACTTGGGGCGCAGGATCTCCGCGTGGCGGCGCATATGGGTGTACACGCCCTCGGCGCCGCCGAAAAAGCGCACGTGCATCAACTGGCGCAGTTTGTCGGGACCGATCATCTGAGCCGACAGGCGTTTTTTGATATACGAGCAGTTTTCCTCGCTCGACGCAAGGCAGGACACCGCCGCGCCGGGAAAGCTGACCTTGGAAAACGACATGAAAACCAACGGCATATCCGGCCGCCCCGCCTTTTCGCACTCGCGAATGATGTTGGGGATACGCGGCCGCTCGCCGGAAAACTGGTGTATGCCATAGGCGTTGTCCCAATAAATGCGGAAATCGCCCGCCGCCGGTTTCAGCCTCGCGAAACGCCTCACCGTCTCCTCGGAATAGACGATTCCGGCGGGGTTGGAGAAAACCGGAACGCACCAAATCCCCTTGATCAGCGGATCGGACGCGACAAGGCGCTCCACCTCGTCCATATCCGGTCCGTCCGCCGTCATTTCAATCGGGATCATCTCGATGTGGAAATATTCGCAGATGGTAAAATGCCGGTCATACCCCGGCACCGGGCAGAGGAAACGCACATGCCCCTGCGCCGCCCACGGAACATCTTCCCGCACCCCCCGGGACATATTGGACGCGATGTTGTCAAACATCAGCGCAAGCGAAGAGTTGCCGCCCACGATGACCTCGCCGGGCGTCAGCTCCAAAATGTCCGCGAAAATACGCTTGATCTCGGGCAATCCGTCCAAGATGCCGTAGGAACGGCAGTCCGCGCCGCTCTCCGAAAGATAATCGTCGTCTCCGAGGCAGGTCAGCAGCCCGCGCGAAAGGTCAAGTTGCGCCTTCGACGGAACGCCGCGCGTCATGTTCAGCGAAAGCCCTCGGGACACATACGATTGGTGTTGCTTAGCGTAAAGGGATAGAGCCATGAAAATACCGCTCCTGTCTGTTCTTGAGAAAGTTACAATGTCCGCCGCCGGCGAACGCGCAATTTTCAACACTTCGATGATATGTGTTTCTTCTTGAACCACATTATACAGGAACGGCTGTGTTACGTCAATGCCGGAAATGGGAATGAACACGACAAACGCATGAATGCCCATCTTGCACAGACGAAATGTAGGGGCGGTCGTCCCCGACCGCCCGAAACCCCGGAAAATCCCGCAGGCACGGGCGACCGAGGACGGTCGCCCCTACATGTGGATGCCGCTTTTTTGTTCATTTTGTCCGTTCGCGCGTTTGACGCGTTTGACGTGAGATTACAGCAGGTTGCGATTGCATTTCCCCGCGCGGTCGCTTATAATGAAACCATACGCAAGAAAATGAAAAAGAAGGGGTTCGCCATGAAACTTGGAATCATCGTAGGTTCCCTGCGCCGGGAGAGTTTTTCGAGAAAGATTGCGGAGAACATTGTGAGGCTTTTGCCGGACGGCATCACGCCGGAGTTTGTCAGCATCGACCTGCCGATGTACAGTCAGGACTTGGACGACGGCGGCAATCCGCCGCCATCATGGACAGACTTCCGGGCAGCCGTCAAGAGCTGCGGCGCGTACCTGTTCGTCACGCCGGAGTACAACCGCAGTTTGCCGCCGGTGCTGAAAAACGCGCTGGACATCGGAAGCCGCCCCTTTGGGCAGAATGTGTGGGGCGGCAAGAAAGGCGCGGTCGTCAGCGTCTCGCCGGGAGCCGTCGGCGGCTTCGGCGCGAACCACGCGCTGCGTCAGGCGGTGGTGTTCCTCGACATCCAACTGCTGCAACAGCCGGAGATGTACATCGGCGGCGTCGCCAAGCTGCTGGACGAGAACGGGGCGGTCGTGGAATCAACCGGCGCGTACCTCCAAAAATTCGTGACGCGCTTCGCGGCGTTTCTGGGGGAATAACCGATGCTCAGACGGATACGCAGCAGCGAGATGGGACACTCGAACCAGCACTGGCTGGACGCGTTCTATCACTTTTCATTCGCCCAATACGAAAACCCGGACAACATCCGATTCGGGGCGCTGCGGGTACTCAACGACGACCGCGTCGGCCCCGGAACCGGGTTTAGTTCCCATTCCCATGAGAACATGGAGGTTCTGACCTATGTGGTGGACGGCGAGCTGACCCACGCCGACAGCATGGGCAACCGCCGCACGCTGACACGCGGTCAGGTGCAGTACATGAGCGCCGGCACCGGCGTCACCCACAGCGAACACAACTACGGGCATGAGTTACTGCGCCTTTTGCAGATATGGATTTTCCCGGACAAGCAGGGGTATCCGCCCCGGTACGGCGACCGGCCCTTTGAGTGGGGTGCCCGTGTCGGGAACTGGATGCCGATTGCCTCCGGCGACGGGGACGAACGCTTCCCCATTCAGATTCACGCCGATGTCCACATGTACGCCGCGCTGATCCTCCGGGGCGACAGTCTTTCGTTCGAGGTAACAACCGGGCGTCAGGCATATCTTGTCGCAATCGAGGGTAGCGCCGTTGTGAACGGCCTGCTGCCGCTGGACGAGCGGGACGCGCTGGAAATCACGGAGGAGAGCGTCACCGTTTACGCGGAAAGCACCGCGCATCTGCTGGTGATAGAGATGGGAAAAGGAGAATCGTCATGACCTTCAAAATGATTCACAATAACCTCAACGTCGCAAACCTTTCCGAGAGCCTCCGGTTTTACGCGGACGCGCTGGGTCTGCGGGAAACGCGGCGGGTGAACGGGGACGGTTTTGTGATCGTCTACCTGTCCGACGGGGAGGGCGGTCATCTGCTGGAACTCACCGAACTGAGCGATCATCCCCAAAAGTACGACCTTGGCGAGAATGAAATCCATCTGGCTTTTGAGACGGACGACTATGCCGCCGCCTTCGCAAAGCACAGCGGGATGGGCTGTGTCTGTTTTGAGAACCCCCAAATGGGCATCTACTTCATCGAGGACCCGGACGGGTACTGGCTGGAGATACTGCCGGCAAACGAAAGGCGCGGAATGTGATATTCCGCGGAAACCATTGCGCCGCCGCCCCCTTCGGATCGAAGGGGGCGGCGGCTTTTTTATTTTTTCCCTGTCTTTTTCTTGCGGAGGACAAGGAACACAACCGTCACGGCGGCGGCCGCCGCGATTACGATCAGGATTATGAGAAGGGTATGGTTTGATGATTCGCTATCGGGTTCCGCCGGAACTTGCGGGCTTGCTTCCGGAGCCTCGGCGGGCGGGGTCGGAGTAACTTCGGGGTCAGCACTTTCGTTGTCAGTGCTGCTCTCCTCCGCCGGTGTCACTTCTGCCGGTGTCTCTTCCGATGCCGGTTCCGAGGGCTGCTCCAGCGAATTCTCCGCAAGCCAGCCTTCGGGATCGGCTACCGCGTAATACGCCTCTTTGGTGCGGAGATCGCCGTTAAACAGCAGACCCATTTCATTAGGCCGCCAGCTGTGCGCGTCGTCCAGCCCCCAAAAGGTAACCCGCTCGATGTATTCGTAGTTTTTCTTGAACATGGCAAACAGCTCGGCGTAATAGCGCGCTTGCGTCTCTTCGTCCTCGGCGCTCAGTTCCTGACCTCTGGAGTAACCGGGCACGCCTACGTCAAGCTCGGTGATGCTCACTTTACAGCCGGTAACGGCATAGGCGTGAATAGCGGTCTCGACATTTTGAATGTTGGTGTTGATCGTATCGTGCTCTTGCATTCCGATGCCTTCAATCAGCAAACGGCCGCCCGCTCTTTTGTACTCCCGCACAATCTCGATGTTTTCACCCGCGTAGGAACCCGCGTCAGGGTTGTTTGCCGTATCCGCCGCCCATTGCGCGTTTAATACGTTGACCATGTTGACGACCAGTTGCACTTGGGAGGGATCTTCCATTCCGTAATCGTTATAATACAGCACGGCGGACGGGTCGGCCTTGCGCGCGAATGTATAGATGTCATAGATATAGTCCCACGGGTTAACCCCTTCCGGAGCGTCTGTGCCGTAGGATATATACCACGGCGATACCCAGTTCGCCGGCCAAATGTGACCGATTGCGTGACGCCCCCAGTTTTCTTCGTCGGCCGGGTATTCGCGGTCGCGCCGGAGCGCTTCGTTCAACACATCCCAAGAGTAGATTTTTACGCCGTCGGAGCGGTCATAAAAACGCCCCGCAACAAGGTTAATATAGTCCTCAAGATTGCCGCGCGCCTCCGCGTACGGTTTATAAACGGCGGTATTGTCGTTCCGGTTTCCGGCGGAGATATTGAGCCAGTTGGGCGTCTGCCCGTGCCATCCGAGGGTGTGCCCGATTACGTTAAAACCGTCGCCGGTCATTCTTCCTATTTGCTCATCAAGCGCCGTAAAGTCCCGCTGTTCCGGTTTTTCGTAAGCGGTGCTGGGTCCCCACATGGAGTCCGGTTTCATATCGTTTTCATAGGTTATCGCGTTGTAATGGTGCTTGTAAATGTCATAACGCTCCTGCGACGCCCCGCCCGCGCCGAAATCGGAGGCGTTGGCGATATTCCCGATCATGAAATAGTTTTGGTATATCTCTTTCAGCGAGGGCACGTCCAACGCGTGCTCGCCGCCGGAGACGGCGACCGCGTCGTCATAAATCGCCTGCTCTAAAACAACGGAGCAAACGCCGCCGTTATCTCTGAACGCGCCGGTTTCGCCGCTCTCGAAATCCTCCGAGAAGACGACCTCGCCGGTCGCGGTGTCGGTAACCGTAAAATCGTCGATCCAAAGCTTCGCGACCAGTCCTTCATTATCCCCTTGGGTCTTAACCAGCACCAATCTCGGCAGATCGGTTGAACCGGGTCTGTCGAGGGTAAGGGTTCCGCTTATATCATACCAGCCCTCCGGCTGAAGGTCCTCCGGCAAGTAGTCGATAATACCGTCCCAGTCCCAGCCTCCGAAGGTGTTCGCCTGGAATCGCAGCCCCACATCCTTATTGGGCGTGTAGGCTCTGAAGGCAAATTCATATGTCTTCTTTGCCTCAAGGTTCATGCTGTTTGAGCCGTCGCTGTGTATAATCGCGCCTTCCCACTGCGGACCGCCGGTGAGAACTTGCAGAACATGGTTTTGCGCAGGGTCGGTTTCAGCATGCGCCGAAGGGGTTCCGAATGGAATGAGCGCCGTTAAGAGAACCAGAATCAATACCGTTACTTTGCAGCGTTTCAATGGGAAATCCTCCTGTTATTTTATTGTGTCACTCTAAAAACCGCCCGCGAGGCGGGGGGAACGTGACACCGCGCTAAAGCGCCTGTTCGCGAGCGCTCCGCTCGTTCGCCTAGCGGCGAACACGAGGTTTTTAGAGCTTCTTTACTCTTCCAAGATAAACGAAGCCAGACTTGGGCTGCCGCTTCCTCTGTACGTAAAATATAACGCGTGTACGCCGTCTGGAATTTCGATCTCCGCGGAGAACACCGTCCACAGGTTGGCGGACTCAACGGAAACAGCGCCCAGAGCGGCGTCCTCAGGCGATATGCTGATCTCAAACGCGCCATTGCAGTATCCGCGTGTCTTTACGGATACTTTTCGTATCCCTGCGCAGTTGAAAACCTTGAATCCGATGACTGTGGCATCGGCAATACCCGCAATGTAGCCCTGTTCCTCGTCGCCGTCTCTGCCGTCCTGCGTAATTTTCGCGGGCGTTTCCTCATCGCGGCCGAATAGATTACACGCGATATACGCCGGGTATTCGCCGCGCCCCTCGAGGGGCTTTCCGTTCGCGCCCATCGACGTCATTCCGGCTTGCGGAATCGTGCCGTCCCCGTTAATCTCGATGCGTTCCGCGCAGCCTTGGCGCGAAAACCATGTGCCGTTGGTTTGCCGATGATAAAAGATATACCACTGCCCTTCAATGTTTATGATACTGCCGTGATTGTTCCCTGCGGGGTAGGCGCGCTTTTGTGCGGGTTTATAGGTATCTATGTGCAGATCGCAATTGCTTACGATGACCCCGCCGTATGTAAAGCCCTTGTTTGGGTATTTGCTGACCGCGTAACACAACTCATGCATAGCGACGGACGAGTATATGAAATAATACACATCGCCGTGTTTTCGGATGGACGGCGCCTCAAAGAACTCATGGCCGGCGAATGACGTACCGCCGCCGTAGCAGCCGCCCGGCACGACGAACACCGGCTTCTCCCTGACCGTCAGCATGTCCGGCTCAAGAACCGTCATCATCGCGCCGGTTCTTGATTTGTCGCCGATCCCGCAAAAGCCTGTGTAAAGATATGTGACCTCTCCCTCGGTGAGCACGCCCGGGTCGAATTGCGGTTCGTCTCCTTCACGTTCGCCCAGCCGCGTACCGTCCGGGTAAGCCACATATCCGTAAAACTCGTATGTTCCGGCGGGGGTATCGCACACCGCGACCGACACGACGGACACTTTGTCCAGCACGTAATACAGATAATACCTCCCGTCGGGCCCGACCGTAACGTCAGGCGCGTACAGACACATCCTGCCGTCTTTGTTCATCGGGTCTGCCGTCTTTTGATAGATGACCCCCTCATACCGCCAATCGCTCAGGTCGCCGGCGGGCGCAGACCAGCAGACATAGTCGTTGAGACAGAATACATAACCGTTGGCGCGGTCATGCGAACCGTAAACATAGACTCTGCCGCCGAAGACATACGGCTCGCCGTCGGGTATATACTCCCACGACGGAAGATAGGGGTTAAAGCATTGCTTTTTCATGTGTACACTCTCTTTCTGAATATTGTTATCTTGCGTCAAGCCCGGGGGGTGGCGGAGCGTATCGCTGACCTCCCTATTCTTTTACGCTGCCGATGTTGACGGTGACAAAGTATTTTTGGAGGAAGGGGTAGACCACCAAAATCGGCAAAGTGGCAACGATCGTCATGGCCGCCCGCAGTGAGTTAGGCGTAACCATACTCCTGAGAGCGCCGGACTGACCGGCCAGATAGTCCGGCTGCCGGACACCGGATTGCATGGAAGAGGAGAGAATCTTCATCATCTCGTATTGCATCGTACTCAGCTCCTGCTTCGGCGCGAAGATAAACGACGTAAACCAGTCATTCCACGCGCCCACGGCGACCCAGAGCGCGACGGTTGCCAGAACCGGCATACACATGGGCAGCACGATGCGGAAAAATACCTTCAATTCGCTTGCGCCGTCGATCTTCGCGGATTCGCTCAGGGAGACCGGCAGCGTGTTGATGTAGGTACGAATGACGATTACGTTAAACGCGCCCACGAGCGACGGGACGATATACACCAAAAAGTTATTGTACAGCCCCAGATTGCGGTATAGCGCGAATTGCGGGATCAGACCCGCGTTTAAGTACATGGTCAGCACCATGAATGTGGTCAAGAACTTTCGGAAGACAAAATCTTTGCGGCTCAGTATATACGCGAGCAATGCCGAGCAAAACACATTGAGGAAGACGGTAATGACGGTACGCGCGACGGAAACGAGAAGGGCTTTGAATATTTTGTCCGTCTTAAATATGCTTTGGTAGTTGAACAGAGAAAACTCTCTGGGGAACAGATAGATTGAGCCTTTTATGGAGTCCCTCGCTTCGTTGAGAGAAACGGCCAGAGTGTTCCATATCGGGTATATCATTACAATGATAATGATCAGCATGAAGAACACGATGATACAGTCGGCGATCACGGTCCCGATAGGTTTCCTCATTCTCCCGATGGGTTTCCTCATTTTAAATCCTCCGATCAATTGGGCTGTTCAGCAGCTCCTAATTATATCAGTTTTTCTTCGCCCAGCTTGCCGGCGATAAAGTTGCACATCGTGAGGATAACGACGCTGACCAGCGTTTTGAATAAGCCGGCTGCGGTACCGACAGAAAATCCGCCGGCTTTTCCCAAACTCTTCAGGACAAATATGTCAATTGTTTCCGAAACGTCGAGAACAAGACCGCTTGAACCCAATATGTACTGTACTTCGAATCCGGCGTTGAGAATCCATCCCGCGTTCATAATGAGCAGAATGATGATGGTGGATTTTATGCCGGGCAAGGTGACGTGCCACATACGCTTGAAACGGCCGCAGCCGTCGATCGAGGCGGCATCGTACAGCGCGGGATCGATGGAGGTGATGGCCGCCAGATAAATGATGCTGTTCCACCCCATAGATTTCCATACGTTCGAAAGACCTACGATCCACCAGAAATATTTCGGGTCTCCCAAAAAATGTACTTTATCTTGAATAAGCCCCAGCTTCATAAGTATCTCGTTGAGGATTCCGCTGTCCATAGACAGTATGTTGGCGACAAGACCGCAAACGATAATCCAGGAAAGAAAATGCGGCATATACGAAATGGTCTGAGTAAACCGTTTGAATCTCCGGCTTTTCAGTTCATTCAAGAACAGAGCAAACGCGATGGCGGAAACGAAGCTGAGTATTAGATTGATCAGGCTCATCCCTATGGTGTTGCCCAATACCCTCATAAATTTTTCGTCTGAGAAAAGGTCTTTGAAGTGTTGTAACCCTACCCACTGCTGCTCGGCAAAGGCCAATTGGGGTTTGTAGTTTTGAAATGCCATGGTGAGTCCCCAAAGCGGCGCATACGAAAAAATCAGGAAATATATAAAAAAAGGCACCGAAAGCAAGACCAGTTCCTTTTGAGAGCGAACCCGTTTTAGGAATCCGCCCCTGTTAATACGGATGGCATTCATAGATCAAACCTCCATGTATGAAATCCCGAAAGGGGTGACCAAAGGTTAAGACCTGAGGTCACCCCTTTATATCCTGCGGAATCAGGTTTGCGTCAGCGGATAGGGTTAGGGGTCATAGCGCTCGGCGACCGCTTGCTGAATTGTGGTTTCCAGTGTTTGGTAGTCGATTTCTTCGTACCTTGCCGCGTATTCTGTCCAAGCCGCTTCAAAATCGTCCGACATGATTACGCCCGGCAGGTAACGGTCCTGAAGCTCTGTTAACTGCGTGAATACAATCTTTGTCGGGTCATCGTCAGGCATGGTGGAGAAGATCGACCAGATTTCGGGATAGTTGGGGTTTGCCATCGTGGGCAGGAAGTCGCTTTTGCTGAAGAATCCGTAATGGCTGTAGAATTCTTTGTCGTAGTCGAACTGGTTCTCCAGCCGTTCTTCGGGCTGGTTCCCGGCATTGACGGCGTTTCCGTTGGGGAAGCGGCCTTCCAGTTTCGGGAATTGGTCGCCGATGACCATACCCGCGTTGGCCAGTCTCCAGTCAGGGTTGTCAAAGTTGGCTTTTTGCTCCGGGGTGCGGCGATAGCGCCCGTCTTCGGTGACATAGTAGTCTTCGCCTTCGATGCCCCAGTACATAAGCGTTTGGATCTCTTCGCTCAGCAGCTGCTCCATAAACTCCATCGCTCTCGGGATGTCTTTGCAGCTGACGCTGATGCCCATGCCGTTGCCGCCGACAATACCGTTTGACCGCACCCGGTTGTAAGCGACAGGCTCGCCGCTGTAGGAAATTCCGAGCGGTACATAGGTGCGCTCCAGCTTGTTTTCACCGACAAGGACATTTTCGCCGTCTTGGAAGTTCCACTGCTGGTCAAACATGCACAGAACGCGGCCGGTTGACAGGACGTTGAGGTATTGGTCAAACAGCCTGGTGAATGTCTCCGGATTGATCAGACCCTTTTTGTACGCTTCGTTGAGCGTCTTATAGTAGTCCTTCGCGTAGTCTTTGTTTTGGTAGATTTCAACCTCAAAGGTGTTGTAATCCTTCATGACTACGTCGCCTTCGTTACGCCCGCCGACCAAATGCTGCGGGGCGTTCTTCAGGCAGAACGAGCGCCAGCCGTCAGAGAGAATCTCGAACGGGAGGGTGGGCTGACCGTCGATGGTGGGGAACGCGGCGTAGTAGCGCTCGAGAAGATCGAAGAGTTCTTCCAGTGTTTTGGGGTAGGAGTAGTTGTCCCAAGCGAGCACGTCTTTTTGGATCCAGAAAGCGGGACCGTTGTAATCGGCCTCATACAGGTCGTCTTCTCCGTCTTCAAGCCTGTACTGGCGTCCCCAGATGTCCAATATGTAGATCTTGCCGTCTTCGGAAACGTTGCGCAGCCTTTTTTCGTAGGGAGAGAAGTGGCTCCACAGGTTCGGGTAGTTCGGGAGATACTCGTCCAGCGCGGCGAACGAACCGGCGTTTAAGAATTGCCCGCGGGCGTTGCCCGCTCCGATAAAGTCGGGATACTCGCCGCCGAAGATCATGGTGCCGACTTTTTGTTCCATGTCGCCGACAAGGAATTCAAACTCGATGGTGACGCCGGTGAGCTCTTGAATCTTTTTGACAATTTTATTTGTCTCCGGCGGCGCTTCGCCGGGACCGGCTACAAACATGGTAAAGGTAATCGGGTCTTTACCGGCCGGAGGGGTATCGCCGTCTCCGCTGTCTCCGTCGTTAGACGAAGGCGTGTCGTTTTGACCGGGGGAGGCGGCGGAATCGGCCGGGGAATTGGAGGTACACGCGCCGAAGAGACACAGGATAAATACGAAGCTGAGGATCAGTGCGATTGCTTTTTTGATTTTCACTGGATATGTCCCCTTTCACTTTTTGTCGCGTTTTGCAACGCGCCGCTCAACAAATGCGGGCATGTCAATTGTGACCAATTAACATGCCCTATTATAACACGGTATTCGTCAAAGCGCTTATCATCCGTTGCTAATTGTTGCTCAATTATTGCTATGTTGTTAATTTTTTATGAACGGACGGAAGCGCGCCCGCCGCTACTTATTCTGATCGAACTGCCAGCTTTTGAAACGGAAAAGGTCGCCGTCGCCGTCGCCCGAAAACACAAAGAAGACGTTCCGCACACCGGTAACGGGGGTTATCTCACAGGACCGGAATTCCCATGAACTCCCCGGGCTGCTTGTGCCGGTGCCCAAAAAACCGAGGACTTCGCCCGTGGGGCTGTCCAGCTTGATTTCAATTTTTCCGCCGGCGCGCGAAAGTATATTTGCCCGGAAGCGCGAAGCGCCGTCCGCGCCGAAATCGACGTTCGCGACGGCCAGCCAGTCGCCGTCGTGAATATGCGTGATAACCCCGTCCTCCGCGTTTATCCCCGAACACCAGGCGAAGGTGACCGCCTCCGACAGCCGGTACGGATTGACCGGTTCCCATAGCGCGACGCCTTTCCTGTCGGCTGTGACCGGTTGAATTGTTCCGTCCCCGTAATACGCCAAGCGATTTATATGGGGCGAACGGTAACCTTTTGCGCGCCCCAGGGCTTTTCCCAGCGTCTGCGCGTGATACGCGACGTAATCCTGCCCGCGAAACGTAAAGACGCAGTGATGGTTATTCCCGCCCACGCCGAAAAACTCAGAGGGGTTTTTCAAAAACGTTCCGGCATAGGTAAACGGTCCCATCGGATGGCCGGCGGTCATATACGCAATTTCTCCGTAAAGCGGATATCCGGCGGTGCGCGGCTTTTCAAAGTTGGAACAATAGGAATAGATATACGTTCCGTTGTGCTTGTGGATACCCGAATCCTCAAACAGCGCCGGCGCGTCGATTGCGACGGCTTCTCCGACCGTGCTGATCATATCTGCGCCGAGCCGGATAACGCGGGCGGTGCGGGGGTGCAGAACATCCTCCGGCGACACGGACGGCAGCCCGCCGCCGAAATACAGATACGCGCTTCCGTCGTCATCCACCAATACCGCCGGGTCAAAGCACCATGTAACATCCTTAACGCCCGGTACGGCGCGGTGAATCAACGGTCCGCCGACGGGGTCCGCCCAGGGACCGGTCGGCGTATCCGCCGTCAGCACCCCGATGTTGGACGCGTCATTGGCGAAGTATAGGAAGAATTTGCCTTCCTTGCATGCGACGGCGGGTGCCCACGAATGTTCCGCCCACTTTGCCGCGCCGTTCGCGCCCGCGGCGGTTATAAGCCCGTGGTCGGTCCAATTGATGAGGTCGGACGAAGAGATCATCTGTATTGTGTTGATTTTTCCGTATGTATTGTCTGTCAGCCGGCCAAATTCGTCATATTCGTATGAATCGCCTGTCAGGTACAGATAGACCCTGCCGTCATATTCCATCGCCCAGGGGTCGGCTCCGTATGTATGGCTGACAAGCGGGTTGGCGTATCCCGGTATTTTTGCCGCCGCTCCGGTTCCGGGCGCCGTTACGGTGATAGCGGCGCGCGCGCCGTGGATGCGGTACGCCGCATTGCCGCCCCGTACATAGAGGTGGTCCGGCCGCAAGTGTATAACCGTGTCTTCCGCCGCGTAATCGTTGAGCGAGAGTTTCAAAACGGCGAATACATCGGATGTGTTGTTGCCAAACCCAACGTTCTCCCCCGTCACCGACAGACGCAGTTGATTGCCGTCCGCTTCATAGACCGCGCTGCCCGTGATATTGTCCGAATGAAAGATAACATCGGTCACGCGGAACGCCTCGGGTATCGGCATCGAGAAATAAATCCCCTCGTAAACGCCCGCGGGCAGCGCATCCATGCGCACAGCAATCTCGGTTTCCGCGCGGATTACGCCCACAATTTCGGCGTCTCCGTCCAGAGACGCGTTCAATACCGTCAAGCCTTCGTCGCTGCGCGGCGGCGTATCGCAGAGACGGAAGTAATCGAAGTCCGCGTGCCCGCCCGCAATTTGCGTTGAAAAATAAAACAGCGCAAACCGGTACCCAGTAAAATGTGACAGTTTATACCGCATCTGCAAAGGCTCTCCGATCGGGTGCCAATTCAGTTCGTCCAGACTGTAGAAAAAGACGGCCGTGTCGGCGTCATCAAAGCGAAAGTCCGCCCTCAGGTACACGCGGTCCTGTTGAACGGGTACGCTTTCGATTTCACGCGCCTGCCCGGTCACGGCGCTGACCGCGACGATGCTTTTCACGCCGTTGACCACCTTCACGCCGACATACCCGTACAGTTCCTGCAAGGCGGCGAGTCCCGCCGTATCCCCGTCGTTCATGCCGTCGGTTTCCAGCGCGGCGGCGGCGGCGCATGCCGGACCGAAGGTCCTCTGTGTCAGGGTGTTGCGCGCGTCGGTCAATCCGCTGCATAGATATTTTGACTTGAGGCGCAGGTAACCGGAGCGTTCCGTCAATGTCCAGAGGTTGTGATCGGGATTATGGTTCCATTGCCACGGGAGCGGTAACCGGGTTTCGGAAGGATCGTTCTCTCCGGGCATCGGCGCGGTATTCCGAGGCAGCGCT
Organism: Oscillospiraceae bacterium; assembly: GCA_031271325.1. GTDB lineage: Bacteria > Bacillota > Clostridia > Oscillospirales > UBA929 > UBA929. The sequence goes on along the minus strand of JAISVY010000063.1, from coordinate 2,686 downwards.
TTGGAGACGGCGGAAACATATCCGACATAAAAGTCCATGATGTCAGAATCCTTCTTGGGTTTTTCCACCCACGGCGTTTCGACGAAAATCGAAGTTTCGGACAGATCAGCGCCGCCCGGAAGCGTATACACGCCTTTTACAAGACCCCATTCCCCTTTTTTGACCATTCCTGTTCCCATGATGTCTATGCCTTCCCAAGAGCTTCCGTTTCGGATGCTGATGTTAAATTCTTTGCGGGAGGGTCCGGACTTGTATAATACATAAGCGCGCACTTCAAGCACGTCATCCGGCTTAACCTTGCCCGTTATAAACTGACGCGGGCTTGACGCGGTGGTGCCGCGCTCCGACACAAACAACACAGGCGTTCCCTCAAATGTTTCGTCGTCCGTTATGGCAATCTCGGCTACCTCCATCACATCCCAATGATTCAGACCGTCCGTGAAGTGACCGTTTACCAGAAGTTCCGTATCCGTCATGCTTTCCGCGCCGGACAGTTCGCCGATATGCCTGTACCGGTACCCTGTGCCGTTGCGCGCGGAAAAGTCTCTTGCGAAACGGGACGGATAGAATTCATCGGACATGATGATCCCTGCCGGTGCCGCCACGGACAGATCGCGGCCTTTCAGGCCGAAAACCGGCCAATTGTCCGCCCACGATACCGGCAGCAGAAACGGTACGCGCCCGACCGCGCCGCGATCCTGAAACAGCATGGCGGCCCATTTGCCGTCCGGCGTGTCGAAGATGCCGCCTTGCGCCAGCCCGTTGTTTTTATGCCCCGGGCCGCAGTCCAGCACGACGCGCCCTTCATACGGACCCTCTATATGACCGGTGCGGTAACAAAGCTCTATTCTGCGATTTGAACCCGCCGCCGGCCATGCGATCAAAAACAAATAGTAGCGGCCGTCAATTTTATAAAGATGCGATCCCTCCGCCGGCAGCCCGCTGTCTCCGCCCGCGTCCGCTTTCTCAATGATGACCCTGTTCAGCCCGTTTTGCAGAATGGCGTCGGCGGCGGGCGTCAGCTCGATAATCCGAATAGTGCCGGCTCCGTATACCAAATAAACCCGCCCGTCGTCGTCAAACAGCATCGAGGGGTCGTGGAACACCCCGTCTATTTCAAAGCGCCGCCACGCCCCGTTTTCGATGTCTTCGGTCTGGAAGATGTATGTCTTCCCTGTTGTAAACGACGCGGCGGCGACATAAAACACACCGTTATGATACCGCAGCGTTCCGGCCCAGCTCCCCTTTCCGTAGGCGCTTGCGCCGTTACGCAAGGCGCAGGCGTCGCTGTCGTCCAGAATGTCATAAACATAGTTCACAATTTCCCAGTTTCGCAGATCGCGCGACTTCATCACCGGGATACCGGGGCAGAAATACATTGTTGTGCTGATCATATAATAGACGTCGCCCACCCGGATCACGTCCGGATCCGGTATGTCCGCCCATAGGGACGGCGCCGCGCCGTTCGTCCGGTTTTCGGCGTTCGGCGGAGGCCGGATACCTGCCGGCACAGGCGTTTTCATGGTGATCGCCGCCCGGTAAGCGTTCTCCGTCTCGCCGGCGGAATACGATCGCTGCTCTAAGTAATGTAAAAACCGGTATTCCTGCGGTGTACATTCCTTGAGTTTCTTAAAAGCGCGATTGAAGGTAGACGTGCTTTGAAAACCGGCCTCCAGCGCTATTTCCGATACGGGGCGCGACGTGCTGAGCAGCATGGCTTCCGCTTTGTCAACTCTCGACTTGGTCAAAAATTCATGGAACGTAAAACCGGAATACTCCCGAAACCAGCGAGCGAAATGAAACTTGCTGAATCCGCTGAAATCCGCCGTTATTTCAAGCGTCAGATTTTCGTTACAGCGTCTGTCGATAAACGTAAGGCACTCATTCAACCGTTCGACATGCCCCTTGCGCTTAACCAAATTCTTATACTGCGCCTCGCTTTCCGCTTTATGTTTACGCGCCAGGCACAAGGTCAAATCGACAATTTTATTTGTAATTGATACCTCAAAATACACGTTCCTGCTTAGAAATTCATCCAGCATTTTGAGCAGCAGGATTTCCACCGCGCTATGCAAATCCGGATCGCTTTTCGCGGTGATGACCTGCGTTTCGGAGTAAATATGCGAGGCGTTTATGAAACCGCGGATTGCGTTTAACGATTCTAAGCTGAATTGCAAAATTACACGCTGTCCGTTCTCATCCGTCGGATGCAGGGAGTGCAGTTCGTCGGAGGGGATGATCAGCACATCGCGCTCCGCCAAATAAAACGGCTGATGATTGATTTCAATCTTGTATCCGCCCTGTATGGGCATAATGATTTCAATCGCGTCATGCCAATGATCGGGATAAATATCGGTCCTGTAATTCTGATGGAACAGAAACAGCGATCCCGGCTCATAATTCACCGTTTCATGGATTTTATCGGGCTTGATGTCCATAAAAACGCCCCCATTTTATTCAGCAAAATATGCTTCATACGGATTACGCCGCATATCTGGCGGTTCACTGTCACGGACATCGCGAAAAACAGAAACCGCCGCTAGTCCACAACGACGGTTTCTTTGAGGTTTTTTCTCACTGATTTCTCAGCGAAGGGCTGACCGTTTATCACGCAGCGCCCTTGCATTTTCAGTATAACAGGGTGCCGGTGTGCTGTCAAGAACGATCTCTTTGTTAAATCGGAGCG
>JAISVY010000039.1 GCA_031271325.1 Oscillospiraceae bacterium | reverse complement strand
GACACGCGGAAGAGTTGGAAACCCATCCGAATGTGGTCGGCTGGCTGATCGTTACGATGAAGAATAGGGCGATGACCGCGCAGCGGGAACTGGATAAGCAGGCAAGAATCGTTGACGAATTGTCCAGAATCGCTCAATTCCCGGATACCATGGATATATCACTGATGGAACTGATAGAAACCCTCTCGCCCGCCGATCAAGAGATTCTAACCCTGTATTATGTCAAGAACAGCAAGCTGCGAAAAATCACAAGCCTCTTGGACATCAGCGAAAGCGCGGCAAAGGTACGTCTCTTCCGCGCAAGACGGCGATTAGAGGCGTTGGGCAGAGACAGGAAAATAATTAAATAATTAAGAGCTGCTGAACAACTCCTTTTCGACCCGAAGCGCCGCAAGCGCGAGTTGTCAAATTCTAAATTATGGAGCTTTATTTCGCAGAAATCAAAGCGAAAAATTCAGAATTTGCCGGTCGAAAAGAGTTGTGAAGCGTGACAGCCGCGTTGTTCAGCAATCCCTACTTATGAAGCTCTAAACCCTTTGTATTCCCATACGGCACACTGCGAGTTTTTCGAGCACCTTAATAAATTTTTCGCGGATGTAACCTTTTGTGGTTTCACTGTAATAAGGAACATAGGAGGCATCGATATGAGCCAGATGATACGTCACGCCACGTCGGAAGAACTGAACGAACTGATGGACACGCTGCTTGAACTGGACTCCATGTCCAAGTCCCAAGCCGACCTGTTCTGTTCCGCCGTGGACGAATTGAAGAAGAGGGGGGAACTGCCGGAGATAACGGAAGAAGAGACGGAGGAGGCGATTCAGCGCGTTTGGCGGAGAATCGAAAGCGACGAGCCGGACAGCGGGGATGTCTTAAAGACATTGTCCGCAGAGGAGTTGTGGGACATTCTGCGCAGCGCCGGCCCGGAACAAACCGAGCTGCTGACCGAGGCAGCAAAAGAATTGATGGAAAGGGGTGTGGAAATCCCGGAGTCAATCCAATCGGGCGACCCGGAAAAAGATCTTGCGATTGGCGTTGTACAAGAACTCTTTTTAATGGGGACAACCGAGGATTTGACCCATATGCTTAAAGCGATGTATACCAAAGACGGACTGGTGAAGGAGCAGGCGCATTACCTCTTCAGTTTCACGGAGGAACTAAAGCGCAGAGGCGAGCCCGTTCCGTTTACAGACGAAGAGCTAAGGATTCGGGAAGAAGAAATCCTCCAAACCGCCCGTACATTCGACGACGCGACGGAGCGGGCTGAGCAGAAACGTCTGAACAAACCGCCAGAGAAGCCGGAAGCACCTGTCTCCCGCGCATGGAAGAAACCGCGCTTCGCCCACGCCGCCGGATTCGCCGCGATCGTCCTTGTCCTGCTGTTCTTTACCAATGTCGTTACCAATGCCGCGGGGTTTGATCTGTTCGGAAGGATTTCCGCATGGACGAAAGACGCGATTCAATATGTGTTCGGGATAACTGGCGAGGATGATATTGACCAAGAGATTAATACTGAGTTTGGCGCGCTAACTCATACTTTGGAGGCGCTCAATATCAATATTGATCTCCCGGCATATATCCCGGAGGGGTATACTTACCACCATACAGATCCCGATGAACCCGATGGCTCTATGCCTTTCGGCGCTTGGTTTACAAGCGGAACCAAGCAGTTCTTTATTCGTGTAAATCCCGCGTCGTCGGGTGTCAGTTCGTTTTTTGAAGCGTCTGTTGCCGAAGGAGCGGAAAGGTATAACGGGGAATATATAATTATAGCTAACAACAATCGATTTACAGCCATATGGGCGCATGGGTTCTGCGAAGTTCAAATACAAGGTGACCTTACCCGAGAGCAACTAATAAAAATGCTGGATTCCATATAACTGAAGAAAGTAGGAAATCCCCTATGAAAAAAGCAATTTCATTCGTTCTTGCCCTTTTGCTCCTTTCCACAAGTTTTATTACATTCGCCCGTGCCAGCAATCAAATATCCAGTTATGGGGTCGGCGTTGTCGCTGAGGGGAACGGAAAGATCAAGGTGAACGCGACCATATGGGGTACCCACTTCAATATGATAGAAATTGGCTTCCCTGATATTATCTTATATGAGCGGAACAGTAACGATGACGGATGGAATTCTGTAGCGCTTAAGTCGGGAAAATACAACCCCAACACACCGGCGGGCAGCTACAATTATTCGTTTACTTATCAAGGCACAGCGGGTAAGAAATATTACGCAGCTGCGGCGTTTTTTGCAAAGGATGCAGAGGGCGAAACGTCGAGAAGGGCAAACTCGTTTGTAGAGACGGCCACCTAACCTAAGCCACAACAACAAACCATAGGGAGCGGTCTCAGTAGGAGTTATCAAAAATCCTACTGAGACAGCCCCTTGGTATACTACTTACCCCGCAACATCGACTCGCGCCGGCTTGCTGCCCTTCAGCGCGGCGCTGCGCGCGTCGGGCTGACAGAAGCCGACATGCAGAGCCTTTTTACCGTAGCAGAGGCGCATATCGCCGTCTTCGTCGTAACGCATGAACGCTTCGGACGGAATCGGGATGGTTACCGACGTGGTTTCGCCCGCATTCAGCACCACTTTTTGGATACCGCACAGGTTCCAGTTTTCCGTTTCCCCTTCGATCTCGATATAAACCTGCACCGTCTCTGAAGCGCGGTTTTTGCCTTTATTGGTGACGGTCGCCGTAACGGCGCTGTTTGCGTAAGCCGCGCCGGACAGCTCGAACGGTTCGTAACCCAGCCCGAACCCGAACGGGTACAGCGCCTCGCCTTTATAATAGCGGTATGTGCGGTTCTGCATCGAGTAGTCGCGGAAGTCGGGCAGGTCTTCGTCGGAACGGTAGAACGTAAGCGGCAAACGTCCCGAGGGGGAGAACTTGCCGAACAGCATCTCCGCGAGCGCCCGCCCGCCCTGCGAGCCGGGATAGAAGGCTTGAATCACGGCGTTCGCGCCTTCGTCCGCCCATCGCAGATCCAGCGCGCTGCCGGAAATGGCCGCCGCGATCACCGGAATGCCTTTTTGCTTTGCCGCTTCCAGCACCTTCTCCGCCATATATTGCTGGATGCCCGGCAGTGCCAGCCCCAGTTTGTCGCCGGAAGCGAACTGGTTGCCGGTATCGCCCTCTTCGCCCTCCAGAGTGCGGTCAAGACCGACCGCCAGAACCACCGCGTCGGCGCGGCGGGTAACGATCAGCGCCTCGGCGAGACGGTCATTTTTGAATTGAGACAGAACGCTGTCGTTGACCTTTGCCAGCGGACATCCTTCGGCAAACAGAACGCGGATACCCTTTTCGGCGGCGAAGGCTTTCACGCCCTGCAGCACGGTGACATAGTCGGAAGCCACGCCCTGATAGTTGCCCTCCAGCGCGATACGGCTGTCGGCGTTGGGACCGATCACGGCGATTGTCTTGATGCCGTCTGTCCTCAGCGGCAGAACTCCGTCGTTTTTCAGCAGGACAAGAGACTGACGGGCGACCTCCAGATTGAAGGAGCGGTGTTTATCGCAGTCCACCAGTTCGTAGGGGATAGAGGTGTAGGTTTTGTTCTCCGGCGCGCCCAGAAGCCCGAGCTTCATACGGGTGACGAAGAGGTTGGTCACGGCGCGGTCGATCTCTTCTTCGGTGAGCAGCCCTTCCTGCACCGCCGCGAGGCAATAGCCGAACAGGTTGCCGCAGTTGAGGTCACAGCCGTTGCGCACGGCCATTGCGACGCTCTCCACCGGCGTGGCCGTCACTTTGTGCCCCTCGTGGAAGTCTTTGATCGCCCAGCAATCGGAGGTGACATGCCCCTCAAAGCCCCATTTAGCGCGCAGGATGTCGATCAGCAAAGTCTTGCTGCCGCAGCACGGTTCTCCGTTGGTGCGGTTATACGCGCCCATCACCGCTTCGACGCGGGCTTCGGTGACCGCCGCTTCAAAAGCGGGGAGATATGTATTCCAGAGGTCGTAATTGTTTACGGTGGCGTTGAACTCGTGGCGCTCTCCTTCAGGACCGCTGTGAACCGCGAAATGCTTGGCGCAGGCGGCGGTTTTCAGCCGGTTCGGATCGCTGCCCTGAAGACCGTTGATAAAGGCGACGCCGAGGCGGGACGTGAGGAAGGGGTCTTCGCCGTATGTCTCGTGCCCCCGTCCCCAGCGCGGGTCGCGGAAGATGTTGATGTTGGGAGACCAGAAGGTAAGCCCCTTGAAGATGTCGTGGTCGCCTTCCTCTTGGTAGGCGTGGTATTTCGCGCGCCCCTCGTCGGAAACAACAGCCGCCACCTGCTCCAGCAGTTCCGGGTCGAAGGTGGCGGCAAGCCCGATGGCTTGCGGGAACATCGTGGCGACGCCGCTCCGCGCGACGCCGTGCAGGGCTTCGTTCCACCAGTTGTAGCTCGGGATATTGAGCCGTTCGACGGCGGGCGCGGTGTGCAGCATCTGAGAAACTTTTTCCTCCAGCGTCATCTGCGAGACGAGTTTTTGGGCTTCCGATTTGCAGTCAAACATTCGCGTAACTCCCCCAATCTTGGTTTTCAAAAACATTAAGAACCTGTTCTAAGACGCGGTGTAAAACCGCGTCCCCCATTATAACATACCCGTCCGGCAATGGCAAAGAAAATATCGGAGCGGCGGGAGAAATCTGGGCTTGGATCTGGGTTGAGGTCAGAAACAAAATACCCAATAAATACCAAGCCTTGACACAGCATACCGGAACTGGTATACTGTCGGAAAAGTGGGGTGCTGCCGTCAGGCGGCTGAGAGGGCATGAAACGCCATGCCAAACCCTTAGAACCGGATGCGGATAATGCCGCCGTCGGGAAATTAGGGAAGCGCTGATAACCTGTGTATCAGCGTGACAGTCTCATCGAATGCGCCTCATTTGAATTTATGGAGGTGCATTTTTATGCAAACCGCGAAATCCGGCAACTCTCTCCGCGCCCTCACCGAAACAGCCATATTGGTAGCGGTCGCATTCGTCCTCAGCTTCTTTAAGTTTGACCTTTGGGCAAACGGCGGCTCGGTTACGCCCGCGTCGATGCTGTTTATCCTGATGATCGGTATCCGCAGGGGACCGGTCTGGGGGGTGGGCGGCGCGCTCGCCTATTCGCTGCTGCAGATGCTGCAATCGTTTTCCCCGCCGCCGGCCGAGACGCCGTTGAATTTCCTGCTGGTTGTTCTGCTGGATTACATCGTCGCGTTTACGATCTTGGGGTTCTCCGGGTTTTTCGGCAAATTCAAAAACGGGATTCTGTATGCCGCGCCGGTGTGTTTGCTTGTGCGGTTCGCGTGTCACTTCGCCTCCGGGATTCTCATTTGGGCATCCTATGTGCCGGAAGGCACGCCTGTGTGGCTGTACTCCCTTACTTACAACGGATCGTATATGGGCATCGAACTGGTCATCTGCATGGCGGCGGCGTTTGCCTTGCTGCGGTACGACAAAACGATTTTAGCGCGTCAGGAGTGATTCTTTGGGCATCTTCGACGGTGTTCTGCTGGCCGCCGACATAGACGGCACCCTGCTGAACAGCCGCAGCGAACTGACCGCTCCGGTAAGCGCCGCGCTCACATCCTTTGTGCGGCGCGGCGGGCGCTTCACGGTCGCGACGGGGCGCAGCTTCGCCGGATTCGCCGCCCTGCGGCCGTCGGTACCGCTGAACGCGCCCGCGGTCTTGTCCAACGGCGCGTATATTTACGATTACGATGCTGAGAGCGTTTTACGGGCGGAATGGCTGAGCGGACCGTTTGAAGAGGCGCTGGACGACATCCTGCGCACATTTCCCGGACTTGGCACCGAGCTGCATTGGCCTGACCGCGTCGCCATTATGAATTTCAACCGCTGGAACGAAGCGCACATGACCTCGGTGAGGTGTGCCCACCAAGCCATTCAAAATTACGGCGAAACCCCGCCGCCGTGGCTCAAAATCTTATTTGTGGACGAGCACGAGGTATTGCGCGCCGTAGCCGGCTATGCCAAGGCGCGTTACGGGCGTGACTTCTCTTTCTTTTTTTCGGCGGGGAATCTGCTGGAGATGCAAAACACCGGCATCGACAAAGCCGAAGGCGTTCGCGCGCTGACCGAAGCCCTCTCGCTCAACCCGAAGGATGTATACACGGCGGGGGACGCGGGAAACGACCTTGGCATGCTTCGGGCGTTCACCTCGTTTGCGCCGGCGTCGGGCACGGAGGAAGCCCGTGCCGCTGCGGACCGCATCATCCCCTCCTGCGACGAACACGCTCTTGCCGCGGCAATCCGGCTGTTAGAGGAGCGTTATGTGCGATAGGTTCGCGTGGCAGAGTCCCGGGAGAAATATTACAGCTTTGTTACATCGTGCATAAATCCCTTGAATTCCGGAAAGGCGTCTGTTACAATCAACGAGCCACAAGGATGCGGAGGCATCCAAAAATTTTTAGGAGGTACATAACCCAATGAGAAACTTAAAGAAGCTTCTCGCGCTCGTACTGACGCTGGCGTTAGCCTTCTCGCTTGCGGTGCCGTCGTTTGCCCTCACCGGCAGCTTCGACGACATCAGCACTGCGGAAGACTTCCTCAGCGACAACTACGGGGAAGACTACGCGAAAGCCACGCAGCTTCTGATTGACGTCGGCATCATCGCCGGCGGCACGACATCGGGCAGCGAGGCGAGAAACCTCAACCTCGACAAACCCCTTTCCCGCGGCGAGTTCGTCGTCCTGCTGTATCAGGCGATGAACGGCGGCCAGCGCATCAGCGAAAAAGAACCCAACTGGGCTGCCCGTTACGGCAACGGCCGTTTCGCGGATACCGCCGGTCACTGGGCGGAAGGCGAAATCGCCTGGGCTGCGACATACGGCTATGTGCAGGGCAACGGCTACGGCTTCGCCCCGTACCAAAACATCACCTTCAACAACGGCATCATGCTGGTCATGAACGTGCTGGGCTACGACGCCATTAAGGAAGGTCTGCAGAACCTCGACGGTTCTTGGATTGCCGGCTACGAGAAAGCCCGCGACGTGTATATCAACCATGCGTACCAAACCGGCGTCATGGGGAACCTCGTCGCGATCGACACCGAGACCAGCTACCTGAACCGCGCGGAAGCGTTCTACCTCTTCTATCAATTCCTCAACAGCAACACCTTCTCCTACGATGCCGCCTACGGCAGCCTTCTGCAGGTTCGCAGCCAGAACGGCAGACCGTGGGCGCTGACATCCTTCGGTCTGATTAACGGCAGCTTCACCGTAATCACCGACGGTTCCTGGTTCGGTCTTCCGAACATCCCGAGCCGTGTGCAAGTTGACGAAGTCAACAGCGGCAAGCTGACCCAAGGCCGCGCGGTCATTCAAAGACCCTTTGAGTGGGACCGCAAGAGCGGCGCCGTCACAGAGTGGGATACCTATATCCTCTCTAAAGAAGACACCGACGCTCTTGAAATCGACATCACAGACGTAGGCCGTACCCTCGACATCACGTTCGAGCATCCCGACAGGGAAGCGTGGACCCACACCGAATGGAGTCAAACAGTCACCGACTGGCGTCCCGGCGAATACCACCGCAGGGACATCGTGAAGATCTACGGCACACCCACATGGGCATCCGAGATCATCACGCTGCAAGGCGTTGACAAGAGCGTCTGGGAAGACGTCAACGCCGAGCTGGAGACCTCGTTTACCAACCCCGGCTCGAGCCGCCTGTTCATCGACTACAACAACGACCACTTCGCCGCGGACAGCACGCTGTTCAACGACGGACGCGCGGGCATCAGCAGCTTAGACCGCATGAGCGGCGCGTCGGGCGGCGACATCAGCTATGCCACCTACAGCTCTTACGCGAGTACGTTTGAAGCTCTCTACGGCAACATTAACGCTCCGTCAAGCAACAATGGAGTTTTCGGAGGCTGGAACGGTGCGACCCTGCGCGCGTTCAAGATCTGGTATAACAGAACCTACTCCTCTAATCAGTTTGACATCGGCGACGACTGGGGACTGACCCTTTCGGCCGGTCTGTGGGAGAACGCGGACATCCGCGTGGTCTACAACGAAAACGGCATCGACTTCATCTTCGTTGAAAACTACCACGTTTCCCGCTACGAATACGCCGATAACGGCAACGCAAGCTTTACCGGAAACATCGGCGGGGCTGGCAACAACAACGTCGGTCACGGGAAACCCCTGGGCAACTTCAAAGACACCGAATTCCAAGGTTGGGAATACTACGCGGTCAGCCCAATCATTCCCGATGGCTATTGGACAACCACAGAGAAATACCTGACCCAGGAAGCCGATGACCGCGAAACCGGCGTCATCACCAACGTCACCGGCGACGCGAACGTTTATGATGGCGGCGAGCTGAAAGAGGATCAATGGACCTATAACGGCCGCCTGACCATGAACGGTTCCGACTTCATCATGAGCCACAGCCTCGCTTCCCGCTACAACGGCTTCAACACCTCGATGGTCGCGAAAGAAGCCACCCTCGTGCTGTGGCACGGTCAAATCGTAAACATCCTGATAGATTCTGTCCCCAACACCTACGCGCTGGTCACCGGCGCGAGAGTTGACGCCACTGGCTTATTCGACCCGGTGGATACCTACCGCGTAAGAGCACTCTTTGAGGACGGTTCTACCGGTACCTATGTGCTCGATAAAATCATCGGCTTAAACGGGCAACCGGCCACACGCGTCGCATCTCCCGTTCCGGCAGATGCGCAGTACGGCGGAAGCGGTCATGACAACAAAGTGATGTACAACAGCGCATCGGCGGACGGCGGAAGCGGCAGCATCAATGCAGCTGAAACGGACGTATACGGAGACGCTGCCCCTGTTGAGGAGCACATCTGGCGTTACACTCTCAACGGCGGGACAATCACCCTGTACGAAATCCCGGCGCGCCTTGACGTGGTCAACCCGAACGCGCAGGGTAAAGTCAGCGGTATCACCCAGCGCTTCGACGCCACTTGGGGAACCGCCCAGCTCGGCGCCCCGAACGGCTACGACGGCATCAACGGCATGTTCAACACCGACATTTCCACCGTCTTCGTCAAAAGAGCCGACGGCACCTACGCGGTACTTCCCAAGAAGAACGTCGGTTCCCTGACCGTCGCCCAGGGTGCGCTCCTTCCCACCACCGAAACCCTGCGCGGCAACATCAATGACGCAAATGTAAACCTGAACGGCTACGCCGTGCGCGTTACCTACATCGACACCAAGGGCGCCAGCAGCGCCGACGTCCGCACCAACTGGGCTATCGCGCTTGACACATGGCACCGCAACGAGAAGCCCGACTCCGACGGCGTCACCCGCGGCAGAGTGTATGCCATGCTGCCCGACGGCACCAAGACATGGCTCTACTGCGCTGACAACAACAACAGCGTCGGAACCAAAGTCTCCGCTGAAAGAGCGCCGAAACCCGGCGTGTATGCCGGCGACGTCTTTGAGTTCTGGTCTTACGAAGGCGACATTAACCGCATCTACGACGTAGAGTTCCTCTACAAAGAAGCCCTCGTCAGTGAACTCAACTATGCTGGCAACAACATGGGCAACGTAGATTCCTTCGGCGTGTATGTGCAAAACGCCGCGGCTTGGCAGGGTTGGAGTTACAGCGGCATCGAAGACTCCCACTACAGCCTGCTCGGCAACGCGCAGCTCTATCACGTCAACCTCAACAGCATCTCCTATGACGCGACCGCAGGCACCAGCGCGGCGGCGAGCAGAGGTCCGGTCAATCCCAGCGGCGCCGGCGCCTTCGGCATTGCCACCTACGCCCGCAGCAACTACCTCGTCGTGGTACGCTCGGCTGAAAACGGTATGATCGCGCAAGCGGTCGTCGTGACCAGCCCGACCGGCGCGGCAACGGCAATCCCGGCGAGACAAAACCTCACGCTGAGCGTACCGGTCAACGTGAACCATAACACCATCACCGTTTCCGCCCCGGCGGGCAGCAGCTTCGCCACCCCCGCCGGCGTGCTGGTCAAAGGTGTGAACACAGGCTTCACCGCGAATGTCGTCGGCGGTCAGCTGGTCATCAAACTGGACAGCAATATGACCGGCACAGAACCGTACACCGTGTTCATCCCCGGAAGCGCGATGAGCGGCAGAATGATCCCCAACAGCAGCAAGCTCAGCGCGTTCACCTCGAAACCGCTGGTTGCTCCGATCGTGAAAGACTTCCCCATGTACAAAGGACAGGATACCATCACCGTCGGCGTCACCGGCACCACGTTCAGAGCGTGGAGCACCGCGGACTTCCAGCTGCAGTACAGCGATGATGGAACGACCTTCCTTCCCGCGAAAGACTTCGGTGACTACACCATTGATATCATGAGCTCGACCGCCACCTCGGTTGTGCTGAAGCTGGGCGTTGCCCTCCCGAAGAACTACACCTTCAGGCTCCTGATTGCGGACGACGCGATCACTTCCTCTGCGGATGCCGTCATCACCGTGGCGACAAGCCCGCTGGTCCTGATCGAAGACAGCGCCACGGCGGACGCTGCAGTAGACCCGAGACGTTCCGCCGGTACTCCGGCGACCGTTAACATAGGCGACGCGGTCCGGACCACGGATGGAGCAGGCAAACCGGTTATCACCGTACCGGTTACCGGCACCGCTACTATGTCCGGCACTGAGCTTCAAGCCACCGGCAACTACGCCAACTACAAGATGGCGATCGATAAATTGCTTACCGACCAGGCGGAGCCGTTTATCATGGCCGCTTGGAACCTCACGACAACTCTGGAAGGCTTAGGCATCGACACAACGAACCTCAACATGGTCACAGACGAATACAACGAAGCCCTGGAACTGTTTGCCACCACGGCGGATATCCAAAACGGTTCAAACGGCTGGGTCAAGAGCACTGACGACAAGGGAGACTATTCGAGCTTCGGCTACGGCGGTTTCCTGATGTACGCGAACAGCACCGTCACGATCAAGATCTATGACGTCTCCGGACCCGACGACGGCGCCGCTCAAAAAGGTCAGGCTGCTGACAAAGGATACGGCGGATCCGGAACGCTCCTTGCGACCCTCGTATTCAACAGCTCCGGTCTGACCCTGACCCGCGACCTCTACAACGTTGATTTCACCGGCAGCAAGAGCGCTGTCCAGACCGGCAACGGAATCAACTCCACCGACGCA
>JAISVY010000016.1 GCA_031271325.1 Oscillospiraceae bacterium | reverse complement strand
TCCGACATGGTAACCTCCTCGTCCGCGGTTCATTTCCCAGACTAAAGGTTACCATATTCCACGTCTCACAGTAAACGCTACCCTCTCTGCCACTGTTGCACTTGCTTTGCGAAGTTACTGACATTCACGCGTTTGCCGTGGCAGCTAAATTCGTCTTGACAGACGGCACTTGGCAGGGTATAATAACCGTGTCAGCGAGAAGCCGGCGCCATGGCCAAGTGATAAGGCAAGGGTCTGCAAAACCCTCATTCCCCGGTTTGAATCCGGGTGGCGCCTCCAGAGAGAACCCCTAGAGCCGTAACGGTTCTAGGGGGTTTTTGCTCTTACGATGAAATTGAAAAGTTTTTAGAGTGCCCCATTTCATCAACCGGGGCACTCCGTCCCTGCGGACATCTCGTCACACCCAAAACAGCATAAAAACCAGTTCGCGCCTTCCCGCAGAAACGCCTCGCCGATCACAGCGTCCGTATCCACCACGCCTTTCAGCATTGAGCCGCCGCGCAGCTTCACATACGCCTCCTTGACCGCCCATAATTTGCAAAACAGCCGGTCGGGGTCGTTTGCCGCCGCGAGCGCCGCGAGTTCCGCTTCGGTGCAGACCCGGCGCGCCACGTTTGCCGGAACCGGGCGTACGTCCTGCATGTCGATTCCGACCTCCCGCGGACTCACCGCGCAAGCCGCTCCGACCCGGCAATGGCTGATGTTGAAGAAGATACCGGGGGTTTCCGTCAGGTACGGTTTTCCGTACGCCCCTACGGTAAACGCCGGCTTCCCGGTGATTCCGTACTCTTCGCGCAACCCGCGCCGCAGCAGGTCGTGCGCCGCGGCGCGGTTGTCTTTGTCTTCATGTTCGAGCAGATAGATCATCCGAGAACGACATCGACCGTTATGACATCCCCTCCGGCGGCGACCGCGCCGCTGTGCGGCTTCCCGTTGACCGTCACCGACTTGACGCCCTTCTCAACTCCCGCGCTGTTGTCCACCCGAATGACATATTTTGTTCCGCGATAGGTGCGTTCCACGGTAAACCCTTTCAGCGAAGAGGGGATGCACGGGTCGATGACCAGCCCGTCGAATCCGGGTTTGATGCCTAAGATGTGCTGCGATACGTTGACGAATGTCCAGGCGGCGGTTCCGGTCAGCCAGGAGTTTTTCGCCTCCCCGTGCCGCACCGCGTCGCGCCCGGCAACCATCTGCGAGTATACATACGGCTCGGTGCGGTGCAGGTCGCTGATCTCCTCCACATATGCCGGGCAGATTTTGCGGTAGACCTCAAAAGCCCGCGCTCCGCGCCCCATCTCGCATTCCGCGATCGAAACCCACGGGTTGTTGTGACAGAAAATGCCCGCGTTTTCTTTGTAGCCGGGCGGATAGCTCGAAACCTCTCCCAAATTGAGGTGGTATGTCTGATAAGCCGGCTGCTGCAGCATTACGCCGTATTCCGTGTCTAAGCGCTCCCTGACACTGTCCAGCGCCTTCAGGGCGCGCCCGTCGTCCGCGCCGATCCGCGCCATCACGCAAAACCCTTGCGGCTCGATGAAAATCTGCCCCTCTTCGCATTCGTTGCTGCCGATCTTCGCGCCGTACGCGTCATACGCGCGGAGGAACCAGCCGCCGTCCCAGCCGTGTTCGTCCACGGCGCGCCGGATTCCGGCAAGCGCTTTTTCCGCTTCGGACGTGTCCTCGCCCCGGCGGCGGCACAGCTCGATAAAATCCGGCGCGGTATAGAGGAAAATCGCCGCGATCAGCACCGATTCGGCGACGCCGGATTCGAAGTTGGCGGTGGTTTGGAAGCTCTCGCCCGGCGTCTCTGAAAAACAGTTGAGGTTGAGGCAGTCGTTCCAGTCGGCGCGCCCGATCAGAGGAAGCCCGTGCGGTCCTGTGTGGGTGGCGGTGTACAGAAAGGAACGGCGCAGGTGTTCCATCAGCGGCGCTTCCGAACCCGGCTGATGGTCGAACGGCACAGGCTCGTCGAGAATGGCGAAATCGCCCGTCTCCTTAATATACGCCGCCACGCCGACGATCAGCCACAGCGGGTCGTCGTTGAAGCCGGAGCCGACATCGGAGTTGCCCTTTTTCGTCAGCGGCTGGTATTGGTGATATGCCGAGCCGTCGGCAAACTGCGTCGCCGCGATGTCCAGAATCCGCGCCCGCGCCCGCGACGGCACAAGGTGAACAAACCCCAGCAGGTCTTGGTTGCTGTCGCGGAAGCCCATCCCCCGCCCGATGCCGGACTCGAAGTAAGACGCCGAACGCGACATATTAAAGGTCACCATGCACTGATATTGATTCCAGATATTGACCATCCGGTCTAATTTTTCTTCGCCGCTGTTTACCCGGAACCGCCCGAGCAGCGCTTCCCAGTAGGCGGAGAGCTTGTCAAGCGCTTCGTCTACCTGCGCGTCGGTCTGAAATTTGCCGAGCAGACGGCGTGCGGGGGCTTTGTTGATCACGTGAAGCGCGGTATATTTTTCCGCGTTCGGGTTCTCGCAGTATCCCAGCACGAAGATCAACGACGTTTTTTCGCCGGGTTGCAGCGTGAGCGCGAACCGGTGCGAAGCGACCGGCGCCCAGCCCGCGGCGA
The DNA here is from genome assembly GCA_031271325.1 of Oscillospiraceae bacterium. Lineage (GTDB taxonomy): Bacteria > Bacillota > Clostridia > Oscillospirales > UBA929 > UBA929. The sequence goes on along the minus strand of JAISVY010000016.1, from coordinate 2,573 downwards.
CGCTGTTGCGGGATTTGTCCTCCAAAACAGCCTTCGGCTCATGGAAGCCGTTGTACAGTCCCAAGAAGCTCTCGCGGTCGGTGTCGAATCCGTCCGGTTCGCGGTTGGCGGCGAATACGGCATAGTGGCTGCGCCGCTCGCGGTATTCGGTTTTATGATAGATCGCGCCGCCCTCGATCTCTACCTCGCCGATCGAGAAGTTGCGCTGGAAGTTTTGCGCGTCGTCGCTCGCGTTCCATAGGCAAAACTCCACAAACGAGAAGAGGGAGAACGATTTTGGCGCACCGGAGGTATTCTCCAGAACCAGCCTGTGTATCTCGCAGGTTTCGCCGAGCGGCACAAAGGCGGTGTGTTCGGCGTTCAGATCGTTGCGGGAGGAGGCGATAACCGAGTACCCCAGCCCGTGGCGGCACCGGTAGCTGTCCGGTTCCTTGCGGCAAGGCTGCCAAGACGGGTTCCAAACGTCGCCGCCGTCGTTGATGTAGAAATACCGCCCGCCCGCGTCGGTCGGCACGTTGTTGTAACGGTAGCGGGTCAGGCGCATCAGACGCGCGTCTTTGTAGAAGCAGTAACCGCCCGCCGTGTTGGAGAAGAGACCGAAGAAATCCTCGCTGCCTAAGTAGTTAATCCAGGGGTAGGGGGTGTCGGGGCGCGTGATGACGTACTCGCGGGCATTGTCGTCGAAATAACCAAATTTCATCGGGTTCTTCCTCCTTGTTTTGAAGCCGCAGACAAATAACATTTGACATTGCGCCGGTTTTCGTTGATAATAGGGGAGAGCACTCCGTAAACTCGCCGCCGCCCGTTTAAGCCTGCCTTGCTTTTGAACGGTCTGATACGCGGTAAGGAGTTTATGGATATTGTATCTTTTTGAGGGGAGCTTGTCAAATGAAAAAAATCCTGCCGTTCTTGCTGATTCTCTGCCTGTTTGCCGCTTGCGCGTCACCCGCGTCGCCCTCGCCGTCCGAACAGCCGCCTGTGGAGGGCGAACCCAGCCCTTTGGAAGATCCGTCCCCCAGTCCCAACGAAACGTTTGACCTGGAGAGTGTCCAATTCATGGAAACCATTCAGCTTGACCAACTCGGTTACCGTCCCGACGACCCGAAGAAGGCAATCGTTCCTGCCGCCGCCGCCGAGTTCAAAGTTGTTCGCTTATCCGACAGCACGGTGGTATACAGCGCCCAATCCGGGAATTCCGAATTCAGCGCGGCTTCTCTGGAAACGGTGCGCAAAGCCGATTTTTCCGAAGTGAGTGAAACGGGAGAGTATTGCCTCGTGACGGACGAAGGGAAATCCCATCCGTTTTTGATCGACGCGAACCCGTACGGCGATTTGCGCTACGCGACGCTCAATTTCTTCAACTACCAAAAGTGCGGCGTCGCGCTGGATATGGGTGTTTGGTCGCACGAAGCGTGCCACACGGAACCGGCTTCCGTCCTAGATCAGGACGGGCAGCCAACCGGCGTTGTGCTGGACGTATCGGGCGGCTGGCATGACGCGGGCGACTACGGGCGGTATATCGTCCCGGCCGCGCAGGCCGTCGCTCAGCTGCTGCTGGCGTACGAGCTTTCTCCGAACCCGGACGAAGAACTGCTGGAAATCACATGGTTTGAGATCGAGTGGATGCTCAAAATGCAGGACGCGGAATCCGGCGGCGTTTATCACAAAGTGAGCTGCAAGAACTTCAACGCGCTCGACCAAATGCCCGACAAAGAGCGCGGCGAACTGGTTATCTGCCCGATCTCGATGACCGCCACGGCCGACTTCGCCGCATCGATGGCGCTGGCGTCCCGCTTCTATCCCGAACAGAAAGACCGGCTTATGGAAGCGGCGGTCAAAGCGTGGGAGTGGTGCGAAGCGAACCCCGACGCGCCGGGGTTCAATAACCCGAAAGGTGTCAGCACCGGCGAATACGGCGACGGCAACCTCAGGGACGAACGTTTCTGGGCTGCCTGCGAGCTGTTCGCCGCGACCGGTGAAGAAAGATACCACGATTACCTGAAAGCCAACGATTCCTCGCTCGGCCTCGGCTGGGCGGATATGGGTACATACGGCGTAGCCGCCTATCTGTTCCAGACGGGCGACAGCGCGGACGCGGAGCTGACCGAAACGATGAGGAGCAAACTGCTCGCCTCGGCGGCCAAAATACTGAGCGCGTGTGAGCTCGACCCCTACGGCATCTCGCTCGGCACGGATTACTATTGGGGCAGTAACATGGGTATCGGCAACAACGCCATGACGCTGCTGCTGGCAAATCTGCTGGAGCCGAACGAAGAGTATGTAAAAGCGGCTCTGGAGCATTTGCATTACCTTCTCGGCAAAAACGCGCTGAACCAAAGCTATATTTCCGGGTACGGCGAAAAGGCCATGCAAAACCCGCACCACCGTCCGTCGGTCGCGGCGAAAGCCGCCGTACCGGGTATGGTTGCCGGCGGTCCCAACGCAAACACATCCCAGGATTCCAAGCTGAATGCGACACGCACAGGCGAACCGCCGATGAAATGCTACATCGACGACATCGACAGCTATGCCTCCAACGAGATCACCATCTATTGGAACTCCCCGGTTTACTT
>JAISVY010000012.1 GCA_031271325.1 Oscillospiraceae bacterium | reverse complement strand
GCGTATGCGAGCGCCTTGCCGGTAAAGAGTTCCGTGTTCATCTAACCGCCCTCCGTAATCGTCGTTTCGGTTATTCTACCATATACAGGGCGGTATGTAAACCGGCGATGAAAAAGGGGGAGCGGGCATGATGTTTTAACGCATGAACGGACAAAACGCATAAAAAGCGGCGCCCTCATGTATGGGCGGCCGTCCCCGGCGCGCCGTGAACATCCCCCGGCGGCATTCGCCGCCACCCCCTTCCGGCGGAAGGGGGCTACGTGGGGAATACGGGCGGTCGGGGACGACCGCCCCTACATTTCGTCTGCGCGACAGGGACATTCATCCGCTTGCCGTGCAAAAATTCTATCTGGAAATCGGGTCACTCTAAAAACCTCCCGCTCCGGCTTGCGATGCCGCGGCATGAGGCGCTCACGTCTACGACGGCTGTTCGCAAGCGCTCCGCTCGTTCGCCTAACGGCGAACACGAGGTTTTTAGAGCTTCTCAATAGTTAACTGTCCGCAGCCGCCCTTTAACCCGCCCGCCGGATAAATTTTCGATTTTGCCGCAAAATAACAGCAACCCATAAAAGGAGTTGCTGTCATAAATGAGGAATTATCCCGAAACGCTTTTGGATCCCGCGCATTCGGTCGTCGTTATCATAGATCACCAGCCGCAGATGTATTTCGGCGTGGAAAGCGCTCCGCGAAACACAATCGAAAACAATGTGACCGCTCTTGCGAAGGCGGCGCAGCTGTTTGCCGTTCCCTGCATTCTGACGACGGTAGAAGCGCAGAGCTTTTCCGGCTTTCAAATCGCGAAGGTGCAAGGCGTTTACCCCGGCGTTACGCCGATTGACCGCACCTGTATCAACGCTTGGGAAGACGCCAATCTGAAGAAGGCGGTCGAGGGCACGGGGCGCAAGAAAGTGGTTCTCGCGGGTCTTTGGACAGAGGCGTGTATTACGTTTCCCGCGCTGTGCATGAAGCGCGACGGCTACGACGTGCATATCGCAACGGACGCCTGCGGCGGCGCGAGCAAAGAAGCGCACAGCATGGCGGTCTTGCGTATGACGCAGGCGGGCATAAAGCCGTTGACATGGATGCAGGTTATGCTCGAGTGGCAGCGGGATTGGGCGAACAAAGACACGTACAACGGCGTGCTGGCCATTGTCAAAGAATACGGCGGCGCATACGGACTGGGCGTCGAGTACAGCGACAGCATGGTAGCAAAATAACGAAGTGTTGAAAATTGCGTGTTCGCCGCGAGGCGAACGAGCGCAGCGCTTGCGAACAGATGCCTCATAGCAGTTAACAGTTACCAGTGTACAGATAACAGTCAGACGGGGTAGCCTCGTTCTAAACTGTTACCTGTTATCTGTTCGTTGTTAACTGTTTACATCCCCCGGCGGCATTCGCCGCCACCCCCTTCGAATCGAAGGGGGCAACAGAGGAGCGGGCAATTTTCAACATGCCTAAAATAACAGGCAACTCGCGCCTTCGGCGCTTCGGGTCGAAAAAGAGTTGTTCAGCAGCTCTTCATTACCCGTCTTTCTTAATCCGTTCCACCAACTCCGCGATGGACCGGTCGGCGGTGTCGTAGGGGACTTGGCAAGTGCCTACCTGCCGGTGACCGCCGCCGCTGTACTCCAGCAGCAAAGAACCGACGTTGGTGTTGGAGGTGCGGTTGATAACGCTGTGCCCCACCGCGATGGAGACGTTTAATTTGGCGCGTCCGTCTACGATCCATAACGAGATGTTCTGTTCGGGGAACAGGCAGTAGACGATGAAGCGGTTGCCTGTATAAATGGTTTCCAAGCCGCGCAGGTCGCTGATGATCGCGTTGCCGTCGGTGCGGGTATGCGCGAGCACCATCTCCCGGAACTTCTCGTTTTGCTCTATGTATAACGCAATGCGTTCGGCCACGTCGGGGTCTGCGAGGATTTCGTCAATGCTTTGGGTGCGGCAGGCGTCGATCAGCTTTTCCATAAGCTCGTAGTTGCTGATACGGAACTGACGGAACCGCCCTAGCCCCGTACGCGGATCCATCAGGAAACCCAGCAGAACCCAACCCGAAGGGTTTAGGATTTCGTCGGCTTGCAGCTTCGCCGCATCCACTTTGTCTACGGCGATCACCATCTCCTCCATGTGCGGGAGACGTGCCTTGCCGCCGTAATACTCGTAAATTACGCGCGCGGCGCTGTCTTCCACACGGCTTTCACCCTCAAACACGATGTTTCCCAGTGTTTTCATCCGTTCATGTTCGCTGGTGTGGTGGTCGAACCATAAGCCGCACCCGGGCACATACGGGATGTTGGCCAGCACGTCCTGATCGCTGACCTCAATGAGCCCGTCCTGTATATCCTTCGGGTGCACAAATTTCCAGTGATCGATAATTCCCAGCTCTTTTAACAGCGCGCCGCAGGCCAGTCCGTCAAAATCGGAACGCGTGAGTAACCTCATCTGGTTTCTTCCTTCCGAAAGGTTATTCTTCCTCTTCCTCGATTCGCTTTGTTTCTTCGATAATCTTCTGCTGAACGGCGGCGGGGGTCTCCTCGTAACGCTCGAACTTGAGCGAGAAGGAACCGCGCCCCTGCGTCATCGAGCGTAAATCGATCGCGTAGGTGTTCATCTCGGCCATCGGGACTTCCGCTTCGACAATCTGACCGCCGTCGGTGTCGGGGTTCATGCCCATCACGCGCCCGCGGCGTTTGTTGAGGTCGCCGATGATATCGCCCATATAGGAATCGGGGATAAACACCTTCAATGCGCCGACCGGCTCCAGCAGCACCGGGTTGCCCAGCGGCAAGCCCGCCTTGTACGCAAGCCTCGCGGCCAGCTTGAACGCCATTTCGGAGGAGTCGACATCGTGATACGAACCGTCCACCAGCGTCGCTTTGAGGAAGACGACCGGGTAACCGGCCAGTACGCCGTGCGGGATGCTGTCGCGTAAACCCTTTTCGACGGCTGGGTGGAAGTTTTTCGGCACGGATCCGCCGAATATCTTCTCTTCAAAGATCAGGTCTTCGGTTTCGCCCGGTTCGAACTCCATGATGACGCGCCCGAACTGCCCGTGCCCGCCCGACTGCTTCTTGTGTTTGCCTTCGATTCCGGTGACTTTCTTGCGGATCTTTTCGCGGTAGGCCACCCGCGCCTCTTCGGTTTCCACTTCGACGCCGTAACGGCTCTTCAAACGCTGACAGAGCACGTCGAGGTGAATGTCGCCCTGCCCGGTGACGACGAACTGCCGGGTTTCCGCGTCGTTCTTGACGGTGAAGGTGAGGTCTTCCTCCGCCATGCGGTTGAGCCCGGTGGCGATCTTTTCCTCGCCGCCCTTGCTCTTGGGCGCGAACGCCAGCGCGTAGCAGGGTTCGGGGAAGTCGATGCCTTTCAGCGCGACCTGGGTTCCCGGAGCGGACAGGGTGTCGCCCGTTTTGGTGTCGTTGAGTTTGGACACGGCGCCGATGTCGCCGCATTTCAGCTCTTTGACCTCGGTATTTTTCTTGCCCTTGACGACAAAGATGTGCGCGAGCTTCTCCGTGCCGCCGCTGCGGCTGTTTTGAAGCGACATATCGGCGGTCACGGTGCCGGAGACGACCTTGAAGAAAGAGAATTTGCCGTATTGGTCGATCAGCGTTTTGAATACGAGCAGCACCGCGGGACCGGCGGGGTCTTGCTTGATCGCTTTGCCGTCGGCGGTTGTCTCATCGCCGGTTTCGTCCGGGGCGGGAGCGTAGTCCGCGATGCCTTGAAGCAGCAGTTCGGTACCCAGCCCCGTCAGAGCGCAGCCGCAGAAGACCGGTGTGACCGAGCCGGACAGCATACCGGCGCGGATCCCTTTTTGCAGTTCCTCGGCGGTAAACGGCTCCTCGGCGAAAAACTTGTCCATCAGCGCTTCGTCGGTTTCGGCGACGTTCTCGGAAAGGGTCGCGAGGTAGCCCTTGACCGTCTCTTCCATGTCGGCGGGCACGGGAATCTCGCTGACCTTACCGCCGCCGACGGTATACGCCTTGCCGGTGACGATATTGATCACCGACGAGACTTTGTCGCCCGCGCTCGCGGGAATGACCACGGGGCATACCGATACGCCGAAAACGTCGCGCAGCTTGGCGAATGTGCCCGAAAAGTCGGCGTTTTCTTCGTCTACCTTAGAGATATAGATCATTTTGGACTTGTTTTTGCAATACTTCCAAGCCTTTTCGGCGCCGACGCCGACGCCGCTTTTGGCGCTCGCGACGATCACGCCGGTATCGGCGACCCGCAGCCCTTCCAATACTTCTCCCGCGAAGTCAAAGTATCCGGGGGTGTCGATGACATTGAGCTTATGACCGCCGAACTCAACCGGCAGCGGGGTTGCGGCGAGGCTGATTTTGCGGCGGATCTCCTCCGGGTCGAAATCGCTGACGGTGTTGCCGTCGGTGACTTTGCCCAGACGGTCGGCGCCGCCCGTGAGAAACAGCATGCTCTCGACCAGCGAGGTTTTACCCTCCCCGCCATGACCCAGCAGACATACATTGCGGATGCCCATACGGCTTTCTCTCCTGTTCCCGCCCGGCGTATACCGGGCGCGTCAATTTCAGCGCGGCTCTGCGTCCGCCGCGGATTGTTCCATTTTTGTATTATATATGATGGGGCGGGAAAAAACAAGAATTATTTCTCGG
>JAISVY010000178.1 GCA_031271325.1 Oscillospiraceae bacterium | reverse complement strand
GAGAGCGCAGGAAAGAAGAAAACCACTCGTATCGGAAAAGCCGGGCAGTATATCAAACCCCTGTTGGTTGAATGCTCCATCGGCGCAGCCAATCCTCGCTCAAAAAAGCATCCTGAAATTTCGGGCAAGTACCAGCAGTTGCGTAAGAGGCGCGGGGCAAAGAAAGCGAGAATCGCCATTGCCCGCAGACTGCTTACGGCGATTTATCAAATGTTGCTCAAAGACGAACCCTATCAGCCTTTTGCAGCCCCCGCCCAGAACTCGATTCCCAAGCAGCGCGTCATGACCCCTTCCGACGCTCTTGCTATGCTTAGGCGTAAAGGATACATCCTTGTGGATGATCTTGGAACTGTAATCGAAGGCAGCGTATTGCCCGTGCCCGTTTAGTTGCCGCAGCCTCTGAAATTCGACCGTTTTGCGACGGTCTGCTTTGCTATGCCATTTTCAGGGTATGCGTGGTTTTATTTGTTTCTAACTTACCGCGCCCCTCCGTATCTGTTTTATCGGCTCCATTTCGGTGAAACCGCCGAATATTTTGTTGTCCTGCATGAGTCTGCCAACCACCTTTCTGCCGCGGACTGTCTTGAGCGCCGTCATAGGCGTTACTGATAAAATTATAGCAGATTCCGCGCGTCAGCGCCATGAAAACTTTGCGGCGGGTACGCCCCGATCAAAGACAAATCTACCATATGTGGGGCGGAAAACATCCGCTCCACGATTTTTCCAAAAATTTTTGAAAATCACGGAAAAAACACTTGACGTTTGGAAACGGATAGAGTATTATGTAATAGCTTGTTACCGTTTTGTAACTATTATTGAATCTCCGAAAATTCTTATAAGGGGTTGACCCAATGGCAGAAACCGTATTGGGGCGCGTTGCCAGACCTTACGCCCTAACCGGCTTCCCAGAAAAGCAGGCTTCCTGCCGCGAGGCGTCCCGCGTTGCCGCCAAACGCTACGGAACCGCTTGCCGCCGCGCCGCCCGCGCGGTCGCGGTCTATGATACCCGGCGTAAGCTCGCCGTTTTCCTCGCCGTGCTTTCCAAAGCCGCCATGCCGTTCCGTCTGCTGGCCGTTTCCGTTCTGTACGGGCTGGCGGGCATCGCGGAGGGCGGGAAAACCGTCGGGCACGGCAAGAGTTTCCGGCTGGAACGCGTAACCGCCGCCCGCAAGAAGGTGAACCACACACGCGTTAATATAGCGCTGGCGTTTGTCGCCGCCGGCGTGCTGATCTTCGTCGCTTCGATTTATCGGATCGGTCTGGAGGTCATTCTCGACGGCGAGAGCATCGGTTACGTGAGCAGTCAGAGCACGGTGGAAAACTCCCTGAGCGCGGTATCGGCCAAAGCGGCGGAAATTCTAGGCCGTCCGTACGCCGTCTCCCCCAACATCCGTTACCGTTTTTCTATCGTCAACAAAAACCAGATTTATGACAGCCAAGGCGTGGAAGAGAGCCTGCTGAACAGCATATCGGACATCGACCGTCTGTGCGTGATGACCGTGGACGGCGTGCCGGTGGCGGCTTCCCGCGACCCGGCCGATTTACACGCCGCGCGGGAGGCGATTCTGGGAACGAACTCCCAAAAGGCGTTTATCCAGGATGTCCGCATCGAGAGCCAGCTCGCCTCGGTTTCCCTGATCCGTTCGACCGACGAACTGGTACGCAATCTGACCCGCAATGTGCGCGAAGAGATCCGCGTGACGGTTGCGGACGCGCAAACGGCGGAAGAGATCGCGGCGGCGCACGGGCTTTCCGCCGGCGCTCTGCAGGAACTGAACCCCGGCGCTGACCTCTCGGCGCTGACAGTCGGGCAGAGCCTGCTGGTTCAGCGGGCGAAACCGTATCTGTCGGTCGTCTCGACAGAACCGCTGTCCTATGAGCAGCCTGTCGTGTACGACACGGAATATAAAGACGACCCGACACTTTGGGCGGGTATGTCGCAGCTGATTACCGAGGGTGTTGACGGGAAAGAACTGGTAATGGCCACCAGCACGTCGGTGGACGGATATGAGCCGACCGTGCAGGTAAACGGCAGCATCACCCTCACCGAACCGGTCACCGAGGTCATCGCCGTCGGTTCGCGCACGCGGGACACCACCGGCACCTTCATCCGCCCGAGCAAGGGCAGGCAGTCCTCCGCTTTCGGCAGACGGAAGATTTGGGGTTCCTACAGCTATCATTACGGCTTGGACTTCGAAGGGCGCGTCGGCGACTCCGTCGTCGCTTCCGACGGCGGCGTGGTGGTATACGCTTCGTGGAAATCCGCTTACGGTCTGTGCGTGATCATCGACCACGAGAACGGATATAAGACCGTTTACGGTCACAACTCTAAAATCACCGTTGAGGTCGGTCAGCGGGTGGGGCAAGGCGAGGAGATCGCCAAGGTCGGCAATACCGGACGCTCCACCGGTCCGCACGTCCACTTTGAAATCGTGGTGAACGGCGTACAGAAGAACCCGGCGAATTATTTGGATTAAGACGCTCTAAAAAGCCGCTGTTTCTGCAACCTCACGCACCGAGGCATGACGCCTCGGTGCGTTTGTGATAGTTAGGCTCTGTATGGGCGATCGCCCCCGTATATAGATACGCCATCCCTGTATTGTCGCGCCGTGAACATCCCCCGGCGGCATTCGCCGCCACCCCCTTCCGCCGGAAGGGGGCAACGCTGACGCCGAACACGAGGTTTTTAGAGCTTCTTAACGGTCAATATGCTTTTCCTCCGGGATCCATTTGCGCAGGGTTGCGTAGAACTGGTCGATCTCGATGGGTTTTGTGATGTTATCGTTCATACCCGCCTCTTTGCATTTCTCCATCACCTCGGCCATCGCGTCGGCGGAAAGACTGATGATCGGCAGCGTCAGCCCTTCGGCGCGGATGGCGCGCGCCGCTTCGTAGCCGTCCATCACAGGCATTTGCAGATCCATCATCACCACGTCAAAAGGACCTTCCCGGAACAGCTTCTCTAGCCCGGCGCGCCCATTGTCCGCCGTAACCGCCTCGACGCCGAACTGGTTCAATACCCCGACCGCCACTTCCTGATTGATCAGGTTGTCTTCGCAAACCAACACGCGCACATTCTTAAACGCCGCGTATGCTTTAATCCCCTCGTCGATGTCGGCGCTTTTGTCGAACCCGAGCGTGACGCGCAGTTTTTTGATAAACTGCGAAGGAATCAACGGTTTCTCAATCACGTCGTCCACGCCGTTGCGTTCCAAGTCGCCCGCGAACAGCATCTTTTGATAGGCCGTCACCATCAGCAGTTTGGGCGCGACCGACAGGCTCATGTGGATGCGCTTGGCGGTCTCCAGCCCGTTCATACCGCCCATGATGTAGTCAAGCAGGATCACGTCAAACACTTCGCCGCGCTTGTTGCGCTCGATGATCATCTCGATGGCCTGCTCTCCGCTCTCCGCGTATTCGCAGAACGCGCCGTTGGTATTCAAAAGCGTTCCGACAATTTGCAGCGACAGTTCGTCGTCGTCTACGGCCAAAGCCCGGATCCCGTTCAGCTCATCCGTGGCGGCGACAATCGCCTCGGCGGTTTCCGCGCGGCGGAACGGGATGTCCAGCCGGATCTCGGTACCCACGCCAAGCTCGCTTTCGGCATGCAGGGTTCCGCTCATCAGTTCGCACAGGTTTTTCGCAATCGACATGCCAAGCCCCGTACCCCTGTACCGCTTCTGCACCGTATTCTGCGTCTGCTCATACGGCAGAAACACCCGTTGCAGGTCTTCCTGAGACAGCCCGATGCCGGTATCGGTGATCGTAAACGTCACCATCACGGTGTTTTCGTCCGACTTCTCGTGATCCGGCGTTACGCTTAAGACAATCCGCCCGTTTTCGGTAAACTTGGCCGAGTTGTCCAAGAAATTCTTTAGAATCTGCCAAAGCCTCGTCTCGTCGCCGATCAGCAGGCGCGGAAGCTCCGGCGACACATCCAGCAGCATTTCCACCAGCTTTTCCTCAAGACGCGGCGTCACGACCAGCAGCGCGCTGTTCAGCACGTCCTCCAGCGCGAATTCCTCGTTGACCAGCTCCAGCTTATCCGCCTCAATCTTGGAGAGGTCGAGGATGTCGTTGATGATCTGCAGCAGGTTTTTGGCGGAGGTGCTGATCTTCTTATACACGCCGCGCGTGTTTTCGGTCTGTTCTTTGCGCAGTTCCAGCTCGGTGAGACCGATGATCGCGTTCATCGGCGTACGGATCTCGTGGCTCATGTTGCTCAGGAAGTTGCTCTTTAGCTGGTTCGCGTCTTTCTCGCGCTCGATGGTGTTGAGCAGCGCCTGTTCGTATTCTTTGTCGGCGGTGAGGTCTTTGATGATGCTCAGCGCCGAGCGCCGCCCGCGGTAATCGATCGGGCAGACGGTGAGCAGGATGTCAAACGGTTTCCCGCTTTCTTTTAAGCAGACCATCTCTAGGGAAACCACGCTGTCCGCGTGGTCAATCGCTTCGAGCGCCCTCACGGAATCCGTTCCGTCGGGCTGCGTCTCCGGCATGCGGAGGGTGGCAGGCACCCCTTCCACCTGCCGGAACAGGGGATACTCAAACAGCTCCATCGCGGCGTAGTTTAGGTACGAGAGCGTATTGCTCTCCAAATCCACGATCCTGACGGGTACCGGCAGAAAATCCAGCACCTTTTGCAGGCTCTCCCGGGTCGCCTGAATCTCGTCTTTTTTCAGCTCTTCCTCTTCGATGTCAACCGACCAGATGACAAACCCTTCGCTGCCCTTGTAATCAATGACCACCATATTGATAATACAGCGGTGAGTCTCGCCGCCGAAGGTTCTGTAATTGACAAGCGCACTGTGCAAGAAGCCGTCTTTTCGCGCCTTCTCGGTCAGCGGCACATCTTCGCCCGGTTCGAAGAAAACGCCGCTGATATTGTCGCCCATACTCAGCCCGGTTTCCAGAATCATGCTCTCGTTGATCTCGATGACGATATCGTCCACGCACAACAGATACGCGACCGGGGCTACGCCGATGATGCTCTCCAGGCGCTCTTTTACTTCCCGCTCTTTTGCGTCTTCCTGAAAGCGGTCGCGGAGCTTACGCCGCCGTGCCGTAATCAGCAGCGCCGCCGCCGCCAGCAGGATAACGAAGACAGGAATCAGGATTGTGCCCCAAAACAGCAACGGATTCTCTTCCCAGACGGAAGCGGGTTTGTTGATCACTTCCGCGCCGGCGGGCAGGTCGCTCTCCGAAATCCCCCAAGCCTGCAGCTGGCTGTGTTCAAACACCCAACGCGCATAGCCGTGAGGTTCCGAACCTTCGCCGTTTTCTGTTCCGAACAGTGCTTGGAGCCAGTCTGCCGTCAGCTCCCCGTACTTCGCGTAGTCCAAGCACTTCCCGCCGATCGCGTTGTATACCAGCGCCGTGGTGTGAGAGGAGAATATCGGAACCTCGCAGTTCTCCGAGAAAAACCGCTTCATTTCGCCGAGTGTGAAATACTGCCCGCTCGCGTCGCGGAAATAGGAACCGACCAGCACGATGCTGTTTTGCGGCAGCGCTTTGATCTCGGCAAGCATGTCGTCCCGTCCGGCGTTCCGGTTGTAGCGGACGTTGATGCTCCCGTCCAGAGACGCGAGCTGCCGTTCGGCGGTCGCGCGGTAATCCCGCCCCTCGGTTGTGAAATCGTTGACGACATAGATCGTACGCGTTTGCGGGAACAGCCTGAGGGCTTGCTCCGCCGTTTCGATCACCGGCAGCGCCTCAAACACGCCGGTAAATTTCGAATCGAACCGGCTCGCCGTTTCGCCCGTGCGTTCGCTGACGCCGTAGATAAAAACCGGCGTGTCGGGAAACAGCACATGATGCCTGCTCTTGATGTAGTTAAACGCGTCGTCTCCCGAAACCACCACGGCCTTGATGTCTCTGGACAGGCAGTTTACCCGCAGCTGCTGGTCAAAATAATCTGTGTTGCCGGCTTCGTTCAGGCGGCGTATCTGCATCTCCAGGGGCAGCCACTCTACCGAGTCGTCGCCCAAAAACGGCGCCCGCATCGTTTCGGTAAACATCTCCTCGCGAAGGTTATCCTGCGCGAACGAGGTGATATGAAGAACCACCCGCGCGTAGCTGGGGTTGATCAGCTCCCCGTTTCGTATGCGCTCGGAGCGGCCGTCTAGATCCATGGTTTGCAGCTCTTCGGAAATTACGCGTGAGGTGCTGGAAAAATCCTTATGTAAGTAAAGGTATTCGGGAACCACTTCCAAGTCCCGAACCACCGCGACGCCGTCGGGTATCGGGAATTCCTCGTGCTTCCGAACGCTCAGGACGGCGGCGTCTATCTCCCCGGCGGCAAGGGCTTCCAGCACCCTCGTTTCCGTTTCGAGCAGCACCTTTTCCGCGCCGGGCGGTATCAGTTCCTCCACATAAACCCTGTCGGTCAGCAGCCCGACTCGCAAACCGATTAAATCATCCGTATCATTCAGCGCGTTTTTGTTGTTTTCCTGCGAGAACAAGCGAACATGTACGTCGTCTAACTTATCGGGTACCCGTATCAGGTTTTGGTATGTTTTCTCCAAATCGGGGGTGCCGGAAATGACCCCGCCGATTTCGCCGGCATCGGCCGCCTGATAACCCCGCTGCATCCCCATTACCTCAAAGGAGACGGGAATCTCGGCGGTTCCGAACGCGCTGTAGAGCAGACGGTCGATATAAATCGGGCGGTTCGCGATGGTAGCGATCTTGATGGGGTCGGCTTGCTGGCCGGAACTAACCGCGTGCGCAGCAGGAGTAACCCCTGCCGCGAAACAAAAAAGCAGCAGCGATACGATAACGGCACGTTTGATATTCAAGTAAACCCCTGCTTTCTATAGTCCCTCCGGCGTGATTGCGAAATGCTCCGGTAAGCATATAACCCCTGTTTATACTATAATGGAACTCCCGGGGAATGTCAATTGTAAAATCCCTCTTTTCAAACGGTGAAAAATGGTTTATAATGTAGTCGTTGCCGAACAACTCTTTTCCGTCCCGAAGCGCCGCGGGCGCAGCGGTGTCACTCTAAAAACCTCCCGCTCCGGCTTGAAAACGAAGCGTGATAACGGCGTTGTTCGGCAAGTCCTAACGCAGAGCGAACTGATAAGGTTTGGGGGGATTTTACGTTTGACTGCTTTATATAAGCGGGTGCTGATCAAAATCAGCGGCGAAGCGATCGCGGGCAAAGACGGGGACGTGCTGGATTTTGCCGTGATCGGAAAGATCTGCGATGTCCTCAAGCGCTGCCTCGACGAAGGCGTACAAATCGCGCTGGTGCTCGGCGGCGGCAACATCTGGCGCGGCTTGAAAGACGGCACCGGTAAGATGGACCGTTCCCGCGCCGACCACATGGGTATGCTCGCCACCGCCATCAACAGCCTCGCCGTGGCCGACGTGCTGGAGACCCGCGGCGTGGAGGTTCGCGTGCAGACCGCCATCGAGATGCGCGCGTTCGCCGAACCGTATGTGCGCCTGCGCGCCATCTCGCACCTCGACAACGGCAAGGTGGTGGTGTTCGGCTGCGGCACCGGCAACCCGTTTTTTTCGACCGATACCGCCGCCGTGCTGCGCGGCGCGGAGATCGGAGCCGACATCGTGCTTCTCGCTAAAAACGTAGACGGCGTGTACACGGACGACCCCAGAAAAAATCCCGACGCCCGTAAATACGAAGTACTGTCTCCCGGCGACTTCCTGCGCGACAATCTCGCCGCGATGGATGCCACCGCCGCCTCCCTCTCCCGCGACAACAGCATCCCCGTGCTGCTCTTTGCCCTCTCCGACCCCGAAAACATCTTCCGGGCGATCATGGGCAAAAAGGTAGGTACCTTGGTCAGATAACCGCGAAGAAGCTCAAGTTCGCCCGGCGGCGGACTTGAGAGTGACATAAATAACAAAATTAACAAGTATGGGGGAATCGTCATGGATAAGTATCCCGAAATTGAGGGAAAAATCGCGAAGACGCTGGAGGTGCTGTCTCACAGCTACGCGACCATTCGCGCCGGGCGCGCCAACGCGGCCGTGCTCGACCGCGTTTCGGTGGACTATTACGGCACGCCCACGCCGGTGGGGCAGATCGCGTCCGTCTCCACGCCGGAGCCGCGCATTCTTGTCATCCAGCCGTGGGACGCTTCGGCGCTCAAGAACATCGAAAAAGCCATCCAAGCCTCCGACCTCGGCATCAACCCGACCAACGACGGCAAGGTCATCCGCCTCGCCTTCCCGCAGCTAACCGAAGAACGCCGCCGCGAACTGGGCAAACAAGTGCACAAATACGGCGAGGAAGCCAAAGTCGCCGTGCGGAGCATCCGCCGCGACGCCATCGAGCTGTATAAAAAACAGCAAAAGAAAAGCGAGATTACCGAAGACGACCTGCGCGACATCGAGCGCGACCTCCAGGAAATGACCGACAAAGCCATCAAAGACATCGACGCGCTCACCGCGAAAAAAGAAAAAGAACTGATGGAAGTTTAAGCAAGAGCGGCTGAACTACTCATTTTCGACCCGAAGCACCGAAGGTGCGAGTGGCGATTTTAGAGTTTTGGAGCGTTGTTTCGCAGAAACCAAAGCTAAAAATTCTGAAATCGCCGGTCGAAAAGAGTTGTGAAGCGTGACAGCGCCGCTGTTCAGGATGCACTAAAGCAAGAGCGGCGTTCACCCACGGGCGCGTAAAACGCGCCCCTTACAGAGACGGGGGTCTTCTCGGCTGTGCGAATAAAACTACCGGCGAATCTGCCGGCGCATATCGCGATCATCATGGACGGCAACGGGCGGTGGGCGGCGCGGCGCGGGCTGCCCCGCAAGGCGGGGCACGCGGTGGGCAGCGAGAACTTCCGCACAATCGCCACCTTCTGCCGCGACATCGGCATCCGATACCTCACCGTCTACGCTCTCTCCACCGAAAACGCGCGTTCCCGCCCGCCCGGAGAAGTGGAGGGGATCTATACTTTATTGCGCAAGTATCTCGACGAATCGCTGCAAAAAATGGCGCGCGACCGCATCCGGCTCAAGTTTTTCGGCGACCTGTCGCCGCTGCCGCCGGACATCCGCGCCCTGATTGATAAAACCGAGGAGGTTTCCCGGCAGTATACCGGCTTCCAAACCAACATATGCCTGCACTACGGCGGCCGCGACGAAATACTGCGCGCCGTTCGGTCTATGATAAACGCAAAACCGGATACGGTGGATGAAGCCGCGTTTTCCGCCCGGCTGGACACGGCGGGCATCCCCGACCCCGACCTTTGCATCCGTACGGGAGGAGAATCGCGCCTATCCAACTTTCTGCTCTGGCAGCTGGCATACGCCGAGCTGTATTACACCAAAACCCTATGGCCGGGGTTCTCCGCAAAAGAGCTGACATCCGTCTTAACGGATTTTTCCCGCCGAAACCGCAGATACGGAGGGTTGTAGACATTGCTGATACGGACCGTCGTCGCGCTGATCCTGCTGCCGATCGTGCCGCTGGTGTTGTTTTTCGCGCCCGAATGGGTTCTTCCGGCGGTTTTGTCGCTGGTGTCCGCCCTGTCGGTTGGGGAACTGCTGTTCAACACCCGCCGTATCCCGAAAAGACGGCTGACGGCGTATGCGGTGGTGTTCGCCGCGATCATCCCCATTTGGGTGTATGCCGGGGGCAGATTCTCCGAACCCTACGGCGCGGTTCTGCCGCTGGCGGGGATCGTTGTATTTTTGATGCTGCTGTTTACCGAAGCGGTGAGCGACCATACACGCGTCACCTTCACGCAGATCGGGCTGCTGTTTACCGCCGCGCTCGCCGTGCCCTTCTGTTTTTCCTCCCTCGTGCGCATCGCGGCGCATGTGAACGGCAAGCACTATATCCTCCTGCCGTTTATCGCGGCTTTTTTGGGCGATACGTTTGCCTATTTCGTCGGCGTGACCGTCGGCAAGCATAAACTAAGCGCCGTCAGCCCCAAAAAAACCGTCGAGGGAGCCGCCGGCGGTATGATCGGCGTATTGCTCGGCATGGCGGTTTACGGAGTCATTGAAATGTTTGCCTTCGGCAACGCCGCGAACATCCCCGCACTGCTGCTCTACGGGGCGCTCGGCAGTGCCGCGGGGCAGCTCGGAGACCTCTCGATGAGTATGATCAAGCGCGAATTCGGGGTGAAGGATTTCGGCTCTCTGCTGCCCG
The DNA here is from genome assembly GCA_031271325.1 of Oscillospiraceae bacterium. Classification (GTDB taxonomy): domain Bacteria; phylum Bacillota; class Clostridia; order Oscillospirales; family UBA929; genus UBA929. The sequence goes on along the minus strand of JAISVY010000178.1, from coordinate 8,378 downwards.
GGCACGGCGGCGTGCTGGATCGTTTGGACAGCCTGATTTTCGCCGCTCCGGTAATCGAAATACTGATTCTTCTGCTGCCCGCCGTCACGGTAAGCGCATGAATCTTGCCCTTCTCGGTTCCACCGGTTCGGTCGGCCGTCAGGCGCTGGAGGTGCTGGACAAGCCTCCGCTGGTTCTAACGGCGAGCAAGAACGCCGCTTTGCTGGAAGAACAGGCGCGCAGGCTTCAGCCGCGCCTTGTCTGCCTCGAGGACGAAAGCGCCGGGCGGAACCTGAAAACCGCGCTCGCCGACACGCCGGTTACCGTGCGTTACGGCGCGGAAAGCGCGGCGGAAGCCGCTTCGTTTTCCGGTGCGGACACGGTGCTCAACGCGATTTCGGGCGTTACGGGGCTGCTGCCCACCCTCGCGGCGCTGAACGCCGGAAAACGCCTGCTCCTGGCCAACAAAGAAAGCCTTGTCTGCGGCGCTCCGCTGATTCGCAAAGCGCGCGAGATCATCCCGGTGGATTCGGAGCACAGCGCCGTGTTTCAATGCTTGCAGGGAGCTGAACCGGACAGCGTGAAGCGGGTGATCCTGACGGCGTCCGGCGGCGCTTTCCGGGGGTTTTCCCGCGAACAGTTGGAGCAGGTGACGCCGGAAGCGGCGCTCCGTCACCCGACGTGGCGGATGGGCAAAAAGGTGACGATAGATTCCGCGACCCTGTTGAACAAAGGTTTTGAGCTGATCGAAGCGATGGTGCTGTTCGCCCTTCCCTACGAAAAGGTGAGCATCGTTCTGCATCCGGAGAGTATCATCCATTCTTTGGTGGAATATACTGATGGCGCGATGCTTGCGCAGCTGGCCGTACCCGACATGCGGCTGCCGATTCGGTATGCCCTCACCTATCCGGCGCGGAAGCCCGCGCCCGTCCGCCCGCTGGACCTGACCGCGCAGGGCAGCCTGACGTTTGCCGAGCCGGACCGCGAAACCTTCCGCTGCCTCGCCCTCGCCGAACGCGCGGCGCAAGCGGGCGGCAATATGGGCGCGGCGCTCTGCGGCGCGGGCGAAGCCGCCGTTGAGGCGTTCCTCGCCGGGCGCGTCGGGTTCTTGGAGATCGAGGAACGGATAGAACGTTCGTTAGACAATACCCCGCTTATAGAAAACCCGTCGTTGGACGATATTTTAGACACAGTGGAAATGTGTAAAAGAGCATGTTGAACATTGCCCATAACAATTAAGACGTGTAGGGCGTGACGACCCGGCACGCCGCCCGTATTCCCCCCGTTGCCCCCTTCGATACGAAGGGGGGTGGCACACCGAAAGATGTTCACGGCGCGTCAAGGATGCCGCGCCCTACGCAAGACGTTGAAACCGGCGTCGCGCCCTACGCGTCCTAATTGTCCATTGCCATGAGGCGATGGGAACGTGATAATTCCCATCGTGTAGGGGCGGGGTTCATCCCGCCCGCGGGTATCGCGGGAGGCAAAACGCCTCCCCTACGCAGGATGACCCCGCCGTGCCAAGGATGCCGCGCCCTACGCAGGATGTTGAAACCGACGGCGCGCCGGGGTCGTCGCGCCCTACGCGTCCTAATTGTCCATTGTCCATTGCCATGAGCGCTCGTTCGCCTAGCGGCGAACAAGCAATTTTCAACACTTCGGTAAAGAAAGGACTGATTTCTTGTCCGGCGTTATTTCGGCGATTGTCATCATACTGCTGCTCGGTGTACTGATCACCGTGCATGAGCTGGGGCACTTTCTCGCGGCGCGTCTGTGCAAGATCCGCGTTCGCGAATTCGCCATCGGCATGGGTCCCGCGTTCTATAAACGTCAAAAGACGAACGGGGACGGAGAAGCGGTGGGGACGAAGTTCTCCCTGCGCGTGTTCCCGGTCGGCGGATTCTGCGATATGGGGGAGGACGAAGCCTCGGACGACCCGGCGCATTTCCGCAACAAAAAGGTCTGGCAAAAGGTGTTTGTGCTGATTTCGGGCGCGCTGATGAACTTTGCCATCGGGTTTGTCTTCTACCTGATTCTGTTCGCCTCGATGGGGTATAAAGACGTGCCGGTCATCACGTCTTTGTCGCCGGGTTTTCCGTATCAGGAGATTCAGGTCGGCGACCGGTTTGTCGCGATCAACGGAAACCGCTTCAGCGACAACGGCGACTTCAACCTTTTCCTCTCTTTGGACAAGGACAAACCCTACACTTTCGAGCTGGAACGCAACGGGGAGCGGTATACCGTCTCCGGCGCGACCCGGCAGCTCGAAAACGAAGACGGGCAGAAGATTTTCGGATTCACCGTGGGTCAAGCGGAGGAGCTGGGCTTTTTCAGCACGATACAAGCCGCGGGCAGCGAAACCCTCAGCGCCGTGCGTATGGTCTGGGTCAGTCTCGGAATGCTGATTTCCGGCGAGGCCAAGGTGACCGATATGGCCGGGCCTGTCGGCATGGGCGGAATTGTCAACGACATCATCGAAGTGGAAGCGCCGATCGGGCTGACCGCGCTGAACATCCTAAACCTTGCCGGTATGGTGGCCGTCAATCTCGCCGTTTTCAACCTGCTTCCGATTCCCGCGCTGGACGGCGGGCGGATACTGTTCCTGTTTATCTCGGCGTTCTTGGTGCTGGTGCGTAAGAAACCGCTCAGCGAGAAGGTGGAGGGCTATATTCACGGCGGCACGATGCTGCTGCTGTTCGGGCTGATGATCTTTGTCTTCTTCAACGACATACGGAGGTTAATCGGGCTTTGACGAATCAGATCAACGCCGGGGGCGTGCCGATCGGCGGCGGAGCGCCGGTGACGGTGCAGTCGATGTGCGACACCGACACGCGCGACGCGGGCGCGACGCTCGCGCAGATACGCGCTCTCAGCGACGCCGGGTGCGAACTGGTGCGCGTCGCCGTGCCGGACGAAGACGCGGCGGCGGCGCTGAAGGTTATCACAGGCGCCAGCCCGATCCCGGTCGTCGCGGACATCCATTTCGATTATAAACTGGCGGTGGCCGCCGCGCAAAACGGCGCGGCGAAGGTGCGCGTCAATCCGGGGAACATCGGCTCCCGCGAAAAGGTGCGCGAAGTGGTCAAAGCCTGCGCCGACCGGGGCATCCCGATCCGCGTCGGCGTAAACGGCGGCTCGGTGAAGCGGGAACTGCTGGCGAAGCTCGGTTTGCGCGAAGCCATGCTTCGTTCGGGGCTTGAGCAGGCGGAGACGCTGGAGGAACTGGGGTTTGGCGACATCTGCCTTTCGTTCAAAGCGTCCGGCACGGCCGATACGGTCGCCGTCAACCGCATGGCGGTTTCCTCTCCCGGCTGGCGCTGGCCGCTGCACCTGGGCGTGACCGAAACGGGGACGAACGGGCTGATCAAGTCCGCCGCCGGGATTGGCGCGCTGCTGCTGGACGGCATCGGCGACACGATCCGCGTCTCGCTGACCGCCCCGCCGACCGATGAGGTCGCCGCGGGCATCGCTCTGCTGAAAGCCGTGGGGAAGCGCAAAGGCGGCGTGGAGATTATCTCCTGCCCCACCTGCGCCCGGCGCGGCATCGACGTGGTTTCTCTCGCGCGGGAGGTTGAGGCGGAGCTTTCCGACATTCAAGCGCCGCTCAAGGTCGCCGTGATGGGCTGCGCGGTCAACGGTCCCGGCGAGGCGCGGGAAGCCGACGTGGGCGTCGCGGGAGGGTTGGACGGCTTTGCCGTGCTGTTCCGCAGCGGCGAAGCGGTACGCAAAGTGCGCGAACGGGACATCGTGCACGTGTTGGCCGGCGAGGCGCGCACTTTGGTTAAGGAGCGTTAACGCGTTGCTAAAGAGATTTTCTGAGGTTTTCCCAAACTGTTTGCCGCCCGGCGGATACGACCCGGTCGTGAAGTCTCTCCGCGCCAAGCGGGAAGAAAACCGCCTGACCGTGGAGCTGGACGGAGCGCCCCCGCCGCCCGGCTGGACAAGCGGCGCGGGGAGAAACATACAGCGTTTTATGAATCTTGCATCGGTCGCCTTCACCGCGCCGGCGGAAACGCCGCCCGCCCCCGCAAAACCGCAGCGGCGCAAGGCGGCGGAACCTGCCCAATCCGAGATTTTATTCGGAAAACCCCCGCGCCTCACGGTAACCGACATCGACGCGCTGCCGCGCGAAGCGGTCAAAGCCTGCGTGAGCGGACGGGTTTTCATGCTCGGCGAAAGACGCGAACGCCGGATGCGGATCCAAAACCGATGGAAAGACGCCGTTTCGTTTGAGTTTTACCTCACCGACGGCACCGGCGCCGTCGCGGCCCGCTGCGTATTCGAAAAAGGGAAGGAACCGCCGGAGCTGGAGGCTCGGCTGGGCGGCATCCTCGCGGTTAAGGGGCATGTCACCGTTTACGGCGAGACGGAATCGTATACCGTTATGGACAGAGAGGAATGGCGCATCTTAACAAACTGCGTCGAGGAAACCAAAGCGCCGCAGCGCCAGGACACCGCGCCGGAAAAGCGCGTGGAACTGCACCTGCACACCAAGATGAGCGCTGACGACGCCGTCACGTCGGTTTCCGAGGTGTTCGCGGCGGCCGCCCGCTGGGGGCATCCCGCCGTGGCGATCACCGACCACGGCGTTTGCCACGCCTTCCCCGAAGCGATGGACGCGGCGAAAAAATACGGAATCAAAGCGCTGTACGGCTGTGAGGGATACCTCGCCCCGCCCGAAGGCAAGAAGCGCTATCACCATGTGTTGCTGCTCGCGAGGACGCAGCAGGGACTGCAAAACCTCTACCGGCTGGTGTCGCTGTCGCACATCGATCATTTCAAGCGGCGCCCGCTGATCCCCAAGGAAGAACTCACACTGCACCGCGAGGGGCTTATCGTCGGCTCGGCCTGCGAACGGGGGGAACTGTTCACCGCCGTGCGGGAAGGGCTGCCGTTTGAGGAGCTTCTTCAAATCGCGGACTACTACGATATGCTGGAGATTCAACCGTCCGGCAACAACGAGTTTCTTGTGCGCGACGACGCGGACGCGGGCGAAAGCCGGCTCCAAGAGTGGAACAGAACAATCGTCGCGCTGGGCAAGGCGCTCGGCAAACCCGTCTGTGCCACCGGCGACGTGCATTTTCTCGATCCTGAGGATTCGGTATACCGCGACGTGCTGCAAAACTTCCGCGAGATGGACATCGCGAACCCTCCGCCGCTGTATTTCAAAACGACCGATCAAATGCTGCGGGAGTTTTCCTATCTGGGGGAGGAAGACGCTTGGAACGCCGTCGTCGCCGCGCCGGTGCGCCTCGCGGAGAGCTTTGAGGACGTGCGTCCGGTGCGGCCGGGCGAGTTTTTCCCGCGTATTGACGGTTCGGCGGAGGAACTGCGCGCCCTCGCTTACGGGCGGGCGCGGGAACTGTACGGCGAAGAACTGCCGCCGCTGATCGGGGAACGGCTGGAAAAAGAGATCGGTTCGATCATCCGCAAAGGCTACGACATCATCTACGCCATCTCGCAAAAGCTGGTGGCGCGGAGCGAAGAAAACGGGTTTCTCGTCGGTTCGCGCGGCTCGGTGGGTTCCAGCATCGCGGCGTATTTCGCCGGAATCACCGAGGTCAACGCGCTGCCGCCGCACTACCGCTGCCCGGTATGCCGCCGCAGTGAATTCCCCGGCGCGGAAGATCTGAAAGACGTGAGCTGCGGGATCGATCTGCCGGAGAAAAACTGCCCCTGCTGCGGCGCTGTGTATGACCGTGACGGCTTTGACATCCCGTTCGCGACCTTTCTGGGGTTCGACGCGGACAAAAAACCCGACATTGACCTCAATTTCTCCAGCATCTACCACGAACGCGCGGGCGAGCATCTGATCGAGCTGTTCGGCGAAGACAAGGTCTTCCGCGCCGGCACGATCACCACGATCAAAGAAAAAACGGCGGTGGGCTACGCGCTTAAGTACACGGAAAAACACGCGCCCGGCGTGCCCAACGCGGAGCTGCTGCGTCTCGCGAAGGGCTGCGAGGGCGTGAAGACCACCACCGGTCAGCACCCGGGCGGGATGATCATTGTGCCGCAGGAGCTGGATATATATGAGTTCTGCCCTGTCCACCGCGCGGCGAACAAGAAGGACGGCAAGATATGCACACACTTTGACTACCACGCCATCGAGGACAACCTCTTAAAGATGGACCTGCTGGGGCACGACTGCCCGACCTTTTTGGGCATGTTCGACGCGCTGACCGGCGAGAAGGGGCAGAATCTCCCCCTCAACGACCCGGAGACGCTGAGCATCTTCTCGGCTTCCAAAGCGCTCGGCTACGAGAACGACGACCTGATCGGCCCGGTAGGCACGGTCGGTATCCCCGAATACGGCACACGGTTTGTTCGCGGAATGCTGCAAAAGACACAGCCCTCGACCTTCGACGAGTTGGTGCGGATCGCCGGCCTGTCGCACGGCGAAGGGGTGTGGCGGGGAAACGCCGAAACGTTGATCGACGACGGTAAAGCAACCTTGAAAAACGTCATCTGCGCCCGCGACGACATCACCCTTTACTTAGTCGCGAGGGGCATACCCGGCAAGCAGAGCCTGACGATCAGCGAGAGCGTGCGCAAGGGCAGGGGGCTGAAACCCGAATGGGAAGAGGAGATGCGCGGCGCGGGCGTACCGGGGTGGTACATCCAGTCGTGCAAAGACATCAAATATCTCTTCCCCAAAGCCCACGCCGCCGCCTACGCGATGATGAGCGCGCGGATCGCCTGGCACAAGGTACATAAGCCCGAAGTGTTCTACGCCGTCTACTTCACGCTGAAAATCGATGATTTTTCCTACGAAAAAGCCTGCAAAGACATCCGCTCGGTCAAGAACGCCGTGAAAAATATAGAGGGCGATAAAAACCTGTCCAAAAGCGAACAGGACAAAGCGGTGGTTCTGGAAGTCGTGTATGAAATGCTGCGCCGGGGGATTGTTTTTGAGCCGCCCGACGTACATACCTCCGACGCTTCTCGTTTCCGACCGGCGGGACCCGGGCGGGTCTCCGTGCCGCTGATGGCGCTCTCCGGTTTGGGGCTGACGGCGGCGCAGAGCATCGCCGACGAGCGGGAGAAGAATCCGTTTCTCGCCGAAGACAACCTGCTGACGCGCTGCCGCCCGGTGACGAAGGCGCATGTGGAGTCCCTCCGCTCCGCCGGCGCGCTGGGCGGTATGCCCGAAACGGCGCAAACGTCATTGTTTTCATAGAGGATGTGTATGTTTTGAGAAAACGGTTATTTGCCATAACCCTAACGCTTCTTCTTCTCCTGTCCGGCTGCGAGGGACTGCTCGAACCCCAGCCGGAGTTTGTTGGCGGCTCCGGTCTGACGGTGGAGTTTATCGACGTGGGGCAGGCGGACAGCATCCTCGTTACCTGTGAGGACGCAACCATGCTGATAGACGGCGGCAACGCCGCCGACTCCGATCTGATTTACACATATCTCAAAGACCGCGGCATAACGCGGCTGGACTATGTAATCGCGACACACGCGCACGAGGATCATATCGGCGGGCTTCCGGGCGCGCTGGAATACGCGGAGGCCGGAACCGCCCTCTGCCCCGTGACGGACTACGACAGCAAGGTTTTTGACAACTTTGTCCGCGCCCTTGACGAACAGGGCGTGAGCATCACCGTCCCCGAACCCGGCGAACGCTTCCCGCTCGGCGGCGCGGAGGCGGAGATCGTCGGTCCAATCAACCCCTCGGACGATCCGAACGGCACCTCCGTTGTCTTGCGGCTGACATACGGCAAGACGAGCTTCCTCTTTGCCGGGGACGCGGAGCGGGGGGAAGAACAGGATATCCTCGGCGCGGGTTACAACCTCTCGGCCGACGTGCTGAAAGTCGGGCATCACGGGAGCGATACGTCCACGTCGTATCCGTTCCTGCGCGAGGTTATGCCGCGATACGCCGTGATTTCCTGCGGCACGGATAACTCTTACGGGCATCCGCACGACGGTCTGCTCTCCCGTTTGCGGGACGCGGACGTGACGCTGTACAGAACGGACATGCAGGGTTCGGTCACCTGTGTAAGCGACGGCGAAACGGTGAGTTTCACCGTTGAGCGCAACGCGGGCGCGCAGACCAACCCGGCGCAGCCTTCTGTTGCCGAAGACCACTATATCGCCAACATCAACTCGCGCGTCTTTCACCGCCCAAGCTGCTCCGGTCTTCCGGCGGAGAAGAACCGCGTGACGTTCGGGACGCGGGAAGAGGCGGCGGGAGAGGGGTACACGCCTTGCGGGATTTGTAAGCCGTAACGGAGAGGATTGTGTCACTCTAAAAACCTCCCGCTCCGGCTTGCGATGCCGCGGCATAGCCGCCTGTTCGCAAGCGCTCCGCTCGTTCGCCTAGCGGCGAACATGAGGTTTTTAGAGCTTCTCGATTGGTATATATGGTTTCCTATGAAAAACCAACCCCCCGTCCC
>JAISVY010000118.1 GCA_031271325.1 Oscillospiraceae bacterium | reverse complement strand
AGCGGCACATGGAACAGCATACCCGACGGATTGACGATCTACCGGGATATGTTTATTAATTAGGAGCTGCTGAACAGCTCTTTTTCGACCCGAAGCGCCGCAGGGGCGAGTTGTCAAATTTAGAATTTTGGAGCTTTGTTTCGCAGAAATCAAAGCGAAAAATACTAAATTTGCCGGTCGAAAAGAGTCGTGAAGCGTGACAGCGGCACCATTCAGCAAGACCTATTTAAGCAGCTCTTTTTCGACCCGAAGCGCCGCAGGGGCGGGGTTCATCCCGCCCGCGGGTATCGCGGGAGGCAAAACGCCTCCCCTACACAGGATGACCCCGCCGCGTTAAAGCGCTCCGCTCGTTCGCCCAGCGGCGAACACGAGGTTTTTAGAGCTTCTCTATTGTCAAAAATAAAAAACAGGAGGTTTGGAAATGTTCATTAAAAAAAATGTGACCCGTTTACTCGTGTGTTTATTGGTTCTGTCGATGCTGGCGGTTCCGGCGCTGGCGATGCCGCAGGGCGGGCAGGAGCAGCTGGAGCTGCTGGAGGAGATTGCGCTTTACATAGACGAATACGGTCTATTCCCGGCGGGTGACTTGACGCTGGAGGGTGTCACCGCGGAGGACTTGGAAAACGACCCCGACCTATTTTATGAAATCGTGGATTCGTGGCTCGCGGACGACAAATACGGGTACTTCCTGACCGCGGAGGAGTATGAGATCGGTTTCGGCAGCAGCGTGACGCCCGCCGCTTCGGGCGGTATCGGCATCGGGATAGATACAGTGGTGCCGACCGGTTTGTATGTCGAAAGTATACTGCCGGGCAGCTCGGCGGAAGAAAGCGGGATTGTACTCGGTTCGCAGATTATCTCCGCCGACGGCGTTGATATTACGGATATGAATTATATGGACGGCCGGCTGTATCTCATCGGCGAACCGGACACGGTGGTGACGGTGGGCTATATGAACCCCGGTTCGACCGAGGTGCACTACGAAGACCTCGAACGCCGGAGGATCAACGTCGGCAACGTGACATACGGGATGATAGAGGGCACCGACATCGGTTATATATCCATCACGCAATTTGACACGATCAACGACGCGCTGGATTTCGTCGATGCATACAATGTTATTCTGCCCGCGGCGGGCGCGACGTCCGTTATCATCGACCTGCGCAACAACCTCGGCGGAATGGTGAATATCGCATTCATGATGTTCGACGCGACGACCGATGAGGAAGGGCTTTTGTTCTGCGAACTGATCGGCAACGGCAAGAGCGAATTGACGTCTTTATCTTACTATTCGTTTGGCTGGACAGAGGAAGATTTGGCCGATCTGCAATTGACAGAAGGCATCTGGGAGCCGGAAGACATTGTCGTCTTGGTCAACGAAGACACCGCCTCGGCATCGGAAATATTGGCGGGAGCCTTGCAAGCCCACGGCATGGCCGTGCTGGTGGGAACAGGCACACGCGGGAAAGCCCATTCTCAATACCATGTTGAACTGACAACGGGGGATATGCTGGTCTTTACCATGGCGCGGATCGAGCTGCATGAAATCGGTTTTTACGACGAGATTGGGATTATCCCCGACCATGAGGTGGAGCAGATTGCCACTCCCGGCACAGAACTGGGGTTTGAAGAGATATACCCGGACAACGCGATCTTTTCCGGCACCAAGATGAAAGACCGCGTCACCGGCTTGCAGGAGCGCCTGCGGCTGCTGGGATACTACCGCACGGAACCGACCGGCGTTTTCGACGACTACACCGTTTGGGCGCTGAACCGCTTCCAAGCTTTGCTTGGCTTGCGCCAGACGCCGTACGCCTCCGTCCCCGCTCTCCGCGCGCTGGACGCGTGGATGGAATTGGTTCTTGTGTACGAAGACACCCAGCTGGACTACGGTATCGGGTTGTGCGCATCGTAAACTTTCCGCCGGGCACATCAAGCGGGCGGCGCAAACCGCCATGCTTGCGGGAGTTTTCGTGCTGATCGGGTCAATAAAAACCTCATGTTCGCCGACCGGTGAACATGAGGTTTTTAGAACTTCCAGATTTAGTATTATTTTACAGCGGGTGGTTTTTGGCGTAGACCGTCCTGCCGCGCGAGACGGTGAGCCGCGCTTCAAACTCGCGGTCGAACAGCACGAAATCCGCATCGTAACCGGGCTGAATACGCCCCTTACGGAGTCCCAGAAGGGCGGCGGGATTCTCGCAGGCGGCGCGCGCCGCTTGCGGGGCGCTGGCCCCGGTGTTTTTCATAAAGTTCATGACGGCGGTGTTCATGGTCAGAACGCTGCCGGCCAGCGTGCCGTCCGGCAGCCGCGCGACGCCGTTCCGAACCGTGCCGCGAACTGTGCCCAGCGTGAACGAGCCGTCCGGCAGGCTTGCCGCCATGATCGAGTCGGTGATCAGGATCAGCCGATCCGGTTTCAGCCGGAACGCAATCTTCTGCACCGCCGGAACGACATGAATGTTGTCGCAGATCAGCTCGGCAAAGCAATCCAGCAACAGCGCCGCGCCGACCGCGCCCGGCCGCCTGTGTGTCAGCGGGCTCATCGCGTTGAACGTGTGCGTAAACGACGCCGCGCCCCAGCCGACGGCCTGTTCACACAGCTCGTAGGACGCGTCGGTATGTCCGATTGAAACCTGTATGCCGCGTTCCCGGCAGACCTCGATAAACGCCTCCGCGCCGGACAGCTCGGGGGCGACGGTAACCAGCTTGATCACGCCCGCGTCCAGCCAGTCCGCCGCGGGCGGCAGGATAAACCGCGGATCGTGCGCGCCCAAGCGTTCCGGGGAGAGGAAGGGTCCTTCCAGATGCGCGCCCAAGACCGCCGCTCCTTCACCGCCGCCCATCGCGCTCCGAACGCCTTCCAGCGCCGCCGAGACGGCTTCCCGGGAACCGGTGACGGTGGTGGGCAGGAACGCCGTAACCCCATAGCGCGGAAGCCCTTTCGCGATCTCCGCCACGGAATTGCCGCCATCCATCGTATCGCGCCCGCCATAACCGTGGGTGTGGATGTCAATCAGCCCCGGCCAAAGGGTAAGCCCCTGCCCGTCCAGCGCCTCTGCGCCCTCCGGGCAAGTTTCCCCTACCGAGATGACTGTACCGTCATAGAGCACGCTGCTGTCGCGCAGTATGCCCTCCGGCGTAACGATGTCCGCGTTGTACAGATACTTCATACCGATAAATATTCCTTCATCTGCCGCGCCGCTTCATTTGCGTCGGCGGCGGTTTCCATTTCGCAGAATATACGCAGCAGCGGTTCGGTTCCCGAAAAGCGGCATACAAGCCAGCCGCCGTTTTGGAAGTAGACCTTGCAGCCGTCCATATAGCTCACCCGCTCGATACCCCAGCGGAAACCGGGCAGTTTTTGTTCGCGCATAAGCAACGACTCAATGGCTTGCCGGCGTTCGGGCGGGAATTTACAGTCTGACTCGGCCATGTGCAGTTCCCCAAGCTCGTTGGTGATCTCTTTGTAAATTTCCGACAGGCGGCGTTTGGTGACCGCCATCATCTCGATCAGCAGGCTTGCCGCGTAGATGCCGTCCTTCCCGTTGATGTGCCCGCGAACGGTCAGCCCGCCGGAGCTTTCGCCGCCAAGGACGGCATCGTTGTCGCTCATTGCTTTTGAAATATGCTTGAAGCCGACGGGCACCTCGATACACCGCTCGCCAAGGCTTGCCGCGACCCTGTCCAGCATATGGGTCGTCGCGAGGTTCCGCACAACCGGTCCCTTCCAGCCTTTTATGCTGACCAGATACCAATACAGCAAAACGAGAATGTCGTTGGGGTGGAGAAAACGTCCCGTCTCGTCTATAACGCCCAGCCGGTCGGCGTCGCCGTCGGTCGCGATGCCGATTTCAGCCCCGGCTTCGAGGACTGCGGCGCGCAGCGCGCCCAGCGTATCCACGTTGGGAGAAGGCAGCCGCCCCCCGAACAGCGTATCCCGCCGCTCATGAATGATGTCAACGTGGCACCGCGCCGTCAGGAGGATCGTCTGCAGGCTGGTCTTGCTGACGCCGTACATCGGGTCCAGCACAACGCGCAGTTCCGCGTCACGGATTGCCTGCAGATCGACCGAGCGGAGGATTGTGTCGATATAGGTGTTGATCGGGTCAATCTCGGTGATTATCCCGCTCGCCACGCCGTCTTCATACCGCATTGCGTCCGCCGCGCCGCCGGGCGGCAGCGAACCGATAATCGCTTCCAGTTCCCCCGTAACGGTTTCGTCGGCGTCGCGCCCGCCGCGGGTAAAGATTTTTATGCCGTTGTAAACCGCGGGATTGTGCGAGGCGGTCACGGCCAGCCCATACGGCATGTCAAACTCCTTGACGGCAAACATGATCAGCGGGGTCGGCGCTTCGCGCCTGATCAGCTTCACCGGCACGCCGGCAGCCCCGAACACCTCGGCAGCCCAGCGAGCCGCGACATCGGAGAGAAAGCGCCGGTCATAACCGATTACGATGCCGCGCTCCGATACGTTTTCACCCTTCATTTTCACCGAAAGGGCGGTGCAGAGAAGCCGGACATTCTCTTTTGTAAAGCCGTCGGCGATGATGGCTCTCCATCCGCCTGTTCCGAATTGTATCATAACAACTAGTCCTTTCCGCTCTTTGGGCTGTTACGGAACGCGAGGGCAGACTGTCCCGCCACCTTTTTGAAGACCTTTGAGAAATGCGTTGCGTCGGAAAAACCCGATTTTTCCGCGACGTCGCCCACCCTCAGCGCGGGATTCATCAGAAGCTGCTTGGCCAATTCGATTCTGTACCGCTGAAGCAGGTCAAGATAGTTTTCGCCCGTATGCTTTTTCAGCAGCTTGCTCAGGTGCCACTGGCTCACATACACATGGTCGGCCACTTCCTGCAAGCTCAGTTTCCCGGCGCAGTTTTCCTGCATGTATTGCAGCGCCGAACGCACGACAAGGCTGTCTACAACAGGAACATCGCTGTGTTCTTTTATATTCGCGGTCATGATTTTCAGCGATTCTTCGATTTCCTCGATTTTTGAGGGTTTGAGCAGGTACCGGCACACGCCGAGGTGGACGGCCTTGCGGGCGTACTCAAACTCGCGGTATCCCGTGATGATGGTGGTCTGCATATCGGGAAACTCGCTGCGCAGCCCCGCCAGCATGGCAATACCGTCCAGACCGGGCATCCGTATATCGCAGAACAGGATGTCCGGTTTCAGCCTGCGAACCTGTGCCATACCGCTTATGCCGTCATACGCCTCACCCGCGATAACGCAGCCGTATTTCTCCCACGGAACCAAACTCTTCAACCCGCGGATGATGATTTCCTCGTCGTCTACCAACAATACCTTGTACATACCGCTTTACCCCTTTACCGCGCCGGCTGTCATACCCTTGATAATATTCTTTTGCAGGAAAACGTACACAAGCAGCACCGGCAGAACCACCATCACGATCGCGGCCGCCAGCAGACCGTAGTCGGGAACCCCCTGCGATACGGAAAACTCATTGAGCAGACGGGTGATCGCGAACGACTGCGGGTTGCGGAGGAAGAAGAGCTGGGTGAAGAGGTCGTTGTAAGACCAGACAAAGGTAAAGATGCTGACGGTGGCCAGCGCCGGGCGGATCAGCGGCACGACGACCCGGAAAAAAATCTGGAACACGTTACAGCCCTCGATAAAGGCGGCTTCCTCAATCTCGTTGCTCATGCTGCGGATGTAGCCGATCAGCACAATCATCGCGAACGACAGATTTCCTCCCATCTGGGGCAGGGCGACGCCGAAGATGTTGTCGATCAGGTTCAAGTTCCGTATGATGCGGAATACCGGGATGATGACCGAGAAAGCCGGGAACATCATCGACGCGACCAGCAGCATGTTGAGCAGGGACTTCCCTTTGAAACGGTACCGCGCGATGCCGTAGGCCGCGAGCGAACCGAACAGGATGACGACGATTGTCACCGAACCGGAGAGAATCAGGCTGTTGAGATAAGCCTTGGGGATGTTGAAGCGGTTGAGCGCGTTGAGGTAGTTCTGCGCCGAGGCGTGCGCGGGTATCCCGAACGGGGACGCGACGATTTCCGCCGAAGGCTTGAGCGAGGAAACGGCAACCCAAATAAACGGGAAGATTGTCGTGAGCGCCCATAATATCAGGCACAGATGCATCACTGTCTGCCCAACCGGGAACCTTTTTTTACGTTTATACAGTGTTAATTCCATTGCCCTTCCTCCTCATATGTCTCTCGGACGGAAGATCAGGTTCGAGAGCTGGGAAACCGCGACCCCCATCAGGGCGATGACGACCGCGATTGTCGCGCCGTAACCGACGTTCTGCATCGCGAAGGTTTGCTGGTACATATACGTGCCGGTCAGATAGGTCGAGTTGAGCGGGATCCCTTTGGGGAACATCTGCCACGGCAGGTCGAAGACCTTCAGCGCGCCGATCAGCGCGAGCGTCAGGCAGGTGATCAGGGTGTTGCGGATCAGCGGAAGGGTGATGAAGCGGATTCTTTGAAGACCGTTGGCTCCGTCGATTGCGGCGGCTTCATAAATGTCCGTTTCGACGTTGTTCAGCCCGGTCGCGAGAATGACGAAGTAGAACCCGACGTATTGCCAGACGACCGGCACGATCATCGTAAAGAAGGCGTGCGATCTGTCCTTCCAGTCAATCCATTGCGGATTGCCCAACTCGTCCCGCCCGATGACCCCGATCCGCAGCAGAAACTCGTTCAGCATACCGCCGTCGTACAGGAAGACCATGTTGAACAGGAGGCCGAGCGCCGACGCGGAGATGACGATCGGGAAGAAATAGATGGTGCGGTAAGTCTGCGCGCCTTTGCGGATGCTGTCTACCAGCAGGGCTAACAGCAGCGCGATCCCCACTTGGAAGATCACGGTCGCGCACATCATCAGCAGGGTATTTCTGACGGCGACGCCCATCGTCTTATCGGTGAAGAGCTTTTCGTAGTTCCCCGTCCAGAACATATCCCCCGCCTCGTTGACCGGCACCGGACCGGTTCCGAGGGATCCGACCTTCTGGAAAGAGTTGAGGATATTCATCAGGAACGGATAAAAGATGAAAACGGTCATCAGCGCGAAGGCGGGAATCAAAAATATCACCAACGGCCATTTACGCTTGTAAATCATCGAATCCATGGTATGCCCCCGTTCGTGTCACTCTTTTTGGGTTCAAACGGGCGGGAGAAGCAGTTCTCCCGCCCGTTTACGGATGGTTATCTTACTGGTTGTCGTTGATCAGGTTCTGGATGACTTCGTCGGCGGTGAGTTCGCCGGCGCAGTAGAGAGCGATGTCTCTGTACAGGAAGCCTTCTCTGGCTGTCGCTGTCCATGTGTCTTCGAGAGCCGGATAGATGTTCTCGCCGGCAGCGATGACTTTGCGGCAGCGCTCGAGAAGCGGGGTGGAATCGGCTTCGGGCAGTTTGCCGGGCACTTTCAGCGGGGAAGCCGACGCGCCGGAGTAGTTGGTGATGTTCTCATCGTTTGTGACCGCCATGACGAAATCTACGCAAGCCTTACGCTTGGCGGGATCGTCCCACGCCTTGCGGGTGATCATGAAGCCGGAGGAGTAACCGCCGACAAAGGAGTTGGCCGAGCGAACCGCCGGATTTTCGGTCGGGAAGCCGAACAGCTCGATGTTGTCGGTCGCGGCCTGAGTGGTCACGGTGCCGTCTTCGGCGGTGGAGATGTCCAGACCGCCACGGTTCCAGTGACCGCCGAACATCATGGCGGCTTTGCCGTCGGCGACCATCTGCACCGCTTCGGCGCGGCTCAGGGTGGTGGTGTTGGCGGGATAGTAGCCGTTGTCATAGAAGGTCTTGAAGTGCTCAAGCACTTTGGTGATGTGACCGCTGGCTTCGTCGCCCAGCGCCTTCGGGGTGGAGGACGGCAGAGCGCTGCCGACTTGGTTTGCCATCAGGAACTCGAAGGTGTAGTTCGGTTCGCCCTGAAGGGATTCGGCGATCGGGGTGATGCCGGCCGCTTTCAGCGCGTCGCAGAGGGCGATGAAGTCAGTCCAGTTTTCGGGGAACGAATCATAGCCTACCTGAGCGAGAAGGGCTTTGTTGTAGAAGGTGCCTTCCCAGTAGCCGTTGGTCGGAATCGCGTAGGTCACGCCGTCCACCGGGCTGGCGCAGCCTTTCAGGGCACCTTCGCTGATGTTTTTCGCGTACTCGGGGTAAACGGCGCGGATTTCATCAACCGAAACAACCTTTTTGCCTTCGATCAGCGGATTGCCCGGGGTGAGCGTCCAGAACTGCACGACATCGGGATCGCTGCCCACTTCGAAGTCGGCGAGGACGCTGCCCGTCCAGACGTCGTCGGCGGTGGCGGATTCGTTTTGCACGGTGTTGCCGGTCGCCGTTTCATACGCCGCGATGGCGTTGTCATAGTTTTGCTTGTTGGAGTCGCTGCCGCCGAACATGGCGCGTACACGGATGGTTACGGGGCCGGCGGGTTGTTCGG
This sequence comes from Oscillospiraceae bacterium, assembly GCA_031271325.1. Lineage (GTDB taxonomy): Bacteria > Bacillota > Clostridia > Oscillospirales > UBA929 > UBA929. The sequence continues at coordinate 2,004 of JAISVY010000118.1, read as the reverse complement.
GAGAGGGGTTTTCTGCGGGAGAGGGGTTGGAGCCGGCGCTGGGATTGCTGCCCGCGCTGGGAGATGTGGACTGGCACCCGGCAAACAGAGCCAAGCAGAGCAGAGCGGCCAGCGCAAGCGAGATGAAACGCTTTTTCATGATTTTTTCCTCCTTCATTTTTAAGGGAATTTGCCCTTGACGAACCCTAGTATAAACCAAATTCCTGTATATAATGAAGGTTTTTAACTGTTGTTTTTTGCCTGTGGTTGTTCATTTCGCTCAAATCAGCGCCGTATCGGGAGCGTGATGCGCGCGGTGGTGAAACCGCCGTCCGAAGTAATCGAAAACGTTTCTTCGCCTCCGTAAAGCAGCATCAGGCGCTCCCGAACATTGCGGATTCCGAGGTGCGCGCCGCGCGTTTCGCCCGCCGAAGAAAGGAGAGACTGAATTTTCTTCCGGTTTTCTTCGCTCAGTTCTCCCAAATTGATGACTTCAATGCAGATGTGGTTTCCCATCTGCCGGACGGACAGCGTGATGGTCCCCTCCCGGTTCCGCTCAAACCCATACTGCACGGCGTTTTCCAGCAGCGGCTGGATAACGAGCGGGGGCACCGGTATGCTCATCAGCCCGCGTTCGACCGACTTTTCGATATGCAGGCGGTCGCCGTAGCGTTTGGAGAGGATAAAGATAAACGCGTCGGCATAGCCCAACTCCTCCCGCAGCGACACCTCCCGCGTATCCGAGCGGTTCAGCGACGCGTCGAGCAGGACGGACAGAGCGCCGATCATCTCCGAAATCCTCTGCTGACCGGCGAGCTGCGCCTCCCAGTTCATCAGTTCCAGCGTATTGTTGAGGAAATGCGGATTGATCTGGCTGCGAAGCGCCATGATCTTCGCGTCTTTCAACGCCAGTTCCTCGTTGTATATCCGTTCAAACTGATTCTTCAATTCGCCGGACATCGAGTTGAACGTGCTGATGATTTGCTGAAAATCAAGGTTCTTGTCAAACGGCGCGGCTTGAACGCCCAGTTCGCCCGCTTCGAGCTTTTTAGAAACGCCTTGCAGGGTATCGAGCGGGTGCGTAATATGCCTGCCGAAAAAGAGCAGCGCGCCGACAAGCAAGACCACGGTCGAAATGATCATCGCGAAATATACGGTCAGGAAGATTTGCGTCTCGTGCCAAAGAGGGTTGGAGTTCCAGCGCAGAAAAATCCTGGCGGTTATATCTTGGCTTGAAGCCGAAACGCCTTGGGAAACCAGAGACAACCCCTCAAACGAAATCGTCTCTTCCGTTTCCCGCTCCGCGCGGACGCGGCGGAGCCTGTCGTCACGGAGCGCTTGTTCTTCATCCCCGATGTACCCGTATTGCCCGTTCAGCCAATATTCGATGCTGCGCAGCTCTTCGCCGGATTGGAGGAAGCCGTCGAATACCTGCTTGGCTCTCATACAGAATATCACGGTGCCGAACGGGGAAAAATCCTTCCGATCAAGCAAATTTCGCATCATGTAGATCATGCCGTCTTCAATATAGAAGCGGATTCTGCCGTCTTGCCCGATAGACAGGCTGACAATCCGTTCAAGGACCGCCGGGAAGGAGCCCGCCCCGCCCCAGTCGGGATTTGCCAGACGGTAGCAGATGTCCGGCGAATCAAAGAACACAACCCCGGTCATCACATAATTGCGGTTGCTGCCGCTGACGTTGTCTCTCAGCAGGCTGTTCAGCAGGGCGTTTACGCCTGAATAGCGCGCCTCCGTGTCCCCGTTGAGCCAGATATTATATAAACTCCCCAGACGGGTGCCGACCCGGGAGAGATTGCGGGAAAGGGACACCGCTTCATCCAGCGTTTTGACCGCCATTCCGGCGCTGTGGCTGTTTTCTACTTCGGCGTTCGTGATGATGTCCTGCCGCTGCGAGATGAGGACATACCAGCTTCCGGTTATGCTCATGATCAGCAGCGGCAGCGCCCAGCACAGGATAATCAGCAGGATTACGCGGCCGCGCAGGCTTTTGGTCTTTATTTTCAA
>JAISVY010000023.1 GCA_031271325.1 Oscillospiraceae bacterium | reverse complement strand
CGATGCGTTCCGGCGCGGGCGGCGCGGGCAGCGCGCGCGGCACCGGCGGCGCGATCACCAAACTCGCCGCCGCCGACATCGCGCTGGAACGCGGCTTCCCGATGGTGATCGCGGGCGGGGACGACCCCGCCGCGCTGTACGGTATCCTGCGCGGAGAAAACGTGGGGACGATGTTCGCGAAGTGAGAAACACGGAAGATGAGCGCGAATTGTTGGGTAAGGTTATCGTAGGGCGCGGCATCCTTGACGCGCCGCATACGGATATAGATGAGCGCGAATTGTTGAGTAAGGTTATCGTAGGGCGCGGCATCCTTGACGCGCCGCATACGGATAGATAAGATGATGTCGGCGCGTCTGGGAAGCCGCGCCCTACAAATACCCAAATTTAAAAGCCCATTTTGTCCATAAAAAGGTTTACGAATAAACAGGCAGGTTATTAAAAACCCCAAGAAACAATATAATCAACACACCACGCGGTTTACAGGAGGTCATAACAGATGGTACGGGAACTCGCCGAGCGCTGCAAAGAGGCGTCGCGTCAGTTGCGCGTCGCGTCGGTCATACAGCGGAACAATGTGCTGGAACGATACGCGCGCCTGCTGGAGCAAAACACGGAGCGCATACTTGAGGAGAATGAAAAAGACTTGATCGCAGCCCGCGCGGACGGCATGAGCGAAGCCCTGCTCGACCGCCTGACGCTGAACGGGAAGCGGATTGGCGGCATCGCCGGTTCGGTGCGCAAGGTGCTTTCGTACGCCGATCCGGTGGGCGGCGCGGACGGCGCGGTGCGCCACCCAAACGGGATGCTGATTTCAAAGCGGCAGGTGCCGCTCGGCGTCGTCGGCGTGATCTACGAAGCCCGCCCAAACGTCACGGCGGACGTGGTTTCGCTGTGTATCAAGAGCGGCAACGCCGCCCTTCTGCGCGGCGGGCGGGCGGCGCTCCTGTCCAACACGGCGCTGGTTGCGCTGGCGCACGAGGCGCTGCAAGACGCCGGGCTGCCCGCCGGCTGTATCGGTCTGATCTCCGACCACGACCGCTCTTCGGCGGTGGAGATGATGGGGCTGACCGGACTGCTTGACGCGCTGATCCCGCGCGGCGGCAAGGGACTGATCAAGTCGGTCGTCGAGAACGCGAAGGTGCCGGTCATCGAAACAGGCTGGGGCAACTGCCACGTGTACGTGGACGAAGAAGCCGACCTCGCGATGGCGGTTTCGGTCACCGTCAACGCCAAGTGCTCCCGCCCCTCGGTCTGCAACGCGGCGGAGACGCTTCTGGTCGCGCGTCCGGTCGCGGGCGATTTCCTCCCCAAGGCGGCGGAGGCTCTCGCCAAGCAAAGCGTCCGGCTGCACTGCTGCCCCGAATCGCTCGCGATTCTGCAAAAAGCGGGCGCCGACCCCGCGCTGCTCTGCCCCGCCGAAGAGCTCGACTGGGAAACGGAGTACAACGATTTCGACCTCGCCGTCTGCGTCACAGACGGGTTGAATCAGGCGGCGGAACATATCAACCGCTACGGCTCCGGGCATTCCGACGCGATCATCACCAAAAACTATTTCACGGCGCGGCGCTTTACCGAGCTTGTGGATTCCGCCGCCGTCTATGTAAACGTCTCTACCCGCTTCACCGACGGCGAGGAGTTCGGTCTCGGCGCGGAGATCGGTGTCTCGACGCAGAAACTGCATGTTCGCGGTCCGATGGGGCTGGACGCGCTCACCACTGCGCAGTTTGTCATCGAAGGCGAGGGTCAGGTGCGGGAGTAGGGTTCCGCCGCAATGCGGAGAACATATGTACTGTCGAGTTCTCACTTGCAATTTAAGATTCGGTATGTTATACTGTGGTTGTGTATAATAGAGGCCTTTTTGTGGGAAAATGGAAATGACCGGGAAGCATTCGCAGGGTATGAAACCGGTCGCATTCTTCCATAATGGGGTGACACGCCATGGATGCCAGCGTAAGCGTCCGATTGGGTTCCTTTGTTCCGGCGCAGCAGTCCGAACAGGTCAGGCGGGGCGACATCTATTACGCCGATCTCAGCCCGGTTGTGGGCAGCGAACAGGGCGGCATACGCCCCGTTCTGATTGTGCAAAACAATGTGGGAAACCGCCACAGCCCCACCGTCATCGCGGCGGCGATTACAAGCCAGATCGGCAAAGCGCGCCTGCCTACCCACATTGAGCTGTCCGCCCGTACCTATGGACTCTCCCGCGACTCGGTCGTTCTTCTCGAACAGGTTCGCACCATCGATAAAAAACGCCTCAAGGAGCGCATGGGCAGGCTGGACGAGTCTCTTATGACGCAGGTCGATTCGGCGTTAGCCGTGAGTTTCGGTCTGGAAGCGTAAAATCCGGCACTTTTTCGATAAAAAAATCCTCGAAACCGATGTTCGTCTCGGTTAGAATGAAGTGATTGCTCCGGCGGAACGTACCCGCCTGCGCAGCGATTCAGTCGCGGAGGTTTGGGGGATTAACGAAAAAGTGCAAATACATAATCAGGAGGCATTCCCATGATTCAAAAGAAAGCCGTTATCGGCGCAGCCGCGTTTTTTCTGGTTGCCGCTCTGTTTGTGGGCTATTTCGCTCTCGCGGCGGAGATTGGCGGGAAGGATAACCCGCTTGTGACGCTGGATTACTTAAAGAGCCTGAACCCGCAAATCGAAGCAGACATAGAAGCGCTCGTCAACGAAAAGGTAGAGGCGAAAATCGGTGAGATCAACGAGTTACTGGCGCAAGCCTCCGAAACGATTGACAGCAAAGTAGGATCCGGCGGCGGCGGAGACATTTCCGCGCTGGCCAGCGACGAAGCGTTCATCAACAGCATCGCGGCGGCGCTCGCCCCGCAAATCGGCGGAACGGTGGACGGCGAAACCGGTTTGGGCAGCTTCAAAGGGCGCACGGTTATAGAACCGGGCAAATCGGTGTTTCTCCCGGAGGGCACATGCATCATGCTGCGTCTGGGTACGGCTACTGTCGTCGCGTCCAATTCACCGGGGCTGATCGATTTGACCGACGGTACCCAAGACAGCGAACTGGAAAACGGTGAAGCGCTGAAGGTTGATCATCTGTACACAGTAACGATGGAAGCGGGGCGCGAGGTCAAGAACACCGGTTCCGGCAATGTAACGGTCTTTATTTGGGGACCGTACACAACAAACTAACTCCCGCAATCTGTCAGGAAGGGAGGGTAATCGATGGCGTTGGTGAGGGGCAAATGCCCCCGCTGCGGAGCTGAGGTGCGGCTTGAGGGACAGAACAAGGTTGGATTTTGCTTAATCTGCGGCGGAAAAATCAATGTCGCCGATGCGGTGGAACGGTTTGAAGGTCTGCAAACGACCGCGGCGCCGCCGCCTCCCGTGATCGATACATCCGAAAAGCTGTTAACTGCACAATCTTTTTTGTCACAAGGAAACTTCGAAGCCGCCGAGCAAATCTATGAAGAGCTTCTAAACGCCGACCCTCACAATTGGGCGGCCGCTTGGGGGCTGGTTTTGGCGCAGACGCGGAATCTCAAACCGGTGGCGCTGAAAGACCCCGACGGGTTTTCCCACGCGTTGGCGAGCGATCTTTTCGCGCGGGGAGGGCTCGCGGTTGAACCGGCTTGGCGCGAAGCGTATTGGTCGGCTTTCGCCGAATCCTGCCGCCTGACGGTCGAAGCCGTTGACCCGCGTGTGTTTTTAGAGCTGGAGATTTATCGCTGGTATCCGCACAGCAACACCTTCATGTATCCCATTTCCAAGAACTTTGACATCCAGCCCATCTTAGACAAAGCGCTGTGGACTGACTGGAAGCTACTTGCGCTCTCCCTTCCCGACGACAGGCGGGCTGTGTTTATGGAGCAAGCGGAACAATGCTGCCGCCGCATCCGCGATTATTTTTTGTCCGGGTTTAAGAACATGGAGGATCTGCGTTCCGGCGACCTGTCCCGTCTGATGGGCAC
>JAISVY010000002.1 GCA_031271325.1 Oscillospiraceae bacterium | reverse complement strand
ATCATCAACGCGGGCATTTCGCGGGTCATCATCCGCAACACCCGCGACGCGTTCACCGTAGTCAACGTCAAAGACTGGGTGGAAAAGGACGATACGTTGTAAGACTCGATTGGCAGATTTTAGCGGATTTTGTTGACACCGCAGGGTCTGCCGTGTATAATTTGAGAAGTTCGAAGCGTTGAAAATTGCGTGTTCGCCTGAAAGGCAAACGGGCGCAGCGCTTGCGAAAAGGTATGTGTAAGGGGTATTGTGTTATGAACTGTGTAAATTGCGGATTTGAGAACAAACCGGGCGCCAAATTCTGTGCCAGCTGCGGCGTACAGCTTCCCGAAAGCCCCGTGTTGACGCAGCCCGAGCGTCCCGCTGCGGCAAAAACCTGTCAGAACTGCGGTTTTGAAAACCTTCCAGAAGCCGCCTTCTGCGGCAAATGCGGCGCGCAGATGCCGGAAGCGCCCGCGCCCGCGCCAAAAGAATGCAAGGATTGCGGCTTTGAGAACAAGCCGGGGGAAACCGCCTGCGAAAATTGCGGCGAGCAGACTGCAGGGGAACCCGCGGGCGGGACGCATACGCCGGATCTGAAAAAGGCGGCGTCCGAAGCGGCCAAAAAGCTAAAATCGCTTCCGTTCAAAACAATTCTGGCGGCGCTCATCGCCGTCATCGCGGTTGCCGCCGTGATTGTTGTGCTTATCGTGGTTCTTCGCCCCTCGCGGTATTCTATGGAAAACAGCTCAATCCACTTTTTCGATGACAAAGATGCGGTGACCGTCAGCGCCGGAGGAAGCGCCAAGTTCAGCATAGAAGGCGAAATGATCTCCAGCCTCGGCAGCATGGACGGCGCAACGTCGGCGCTGCTGACACAAAACAGTGATGAAACCGTCAAAACGTTATGGCTCGTTACGGTCAAGGGCGCGGTTCGCATCGCCGACGGCGTAGAAGACTACCGTATCGCCGGCTCCGGCAAGGGTGTGCTCTACTTTACCGACTATAACCAGGAAAACGAAACCGCGTCGCTTCACCTCTACGACACCGTTTCGCAAAAATCGGACATTATCTCGGACGAGGCGTTTTACACGAGTTATGATTACACGGCCTGTATCTCTCCCGACGGCAAAACCGTGGGCTTTGTCTCCGACTACGACGAAGAGGCGCGGGAGTTGACGGGGTATATCAAAGCCGGGAACAATCCCGTTGAAAGGCTGGGGAAAAACGTGGTCGCCGTGGCGGCCGCGGACGGCGGCAAGTACCTCTATTACGCGAGGTTAACAGACTCGGGAGCTTCCCTTTATGTAAAAAGCGGTGACGCCGAAAACAGGCTGATTGCCGATTACGACCCTTACGTACATGGCGGCATGTTCTTTACCGAAGACTGCTCGCAGATGATTTTCCATATGGACGGCAGATCATACATCAGCCGGAACGGCGGCGAAAGAGTCAAAATCAGCAATTCGGAGATCAACTCCCTCATCGTGCCGGACAGGGTACAAACGGGTGCCGGCAACTTTGTGCAGCTGAGCGCAAGTGTCTACGGGGTGAAGTCTTTCGCCTCCCTGCTTGGGGATACCGGCGACGGCATCGTCCGAATCGGAGAAAACTTTGAGGCGGTTGAGGTTTCCGGTATTTACTCATCTTCGGTATATCAGCCCGCCGTTTCCGAAGACGGGAAGAGGCTGTTATACATAGATTACTCGGGCGACCTATATGTCATCGACCCTGCCGGCAAAAATGCCCGTGCCGAAACCCTCGCGGAAGAGGTGACCTTTTTTATGGCGGCGGGCGACGGCAAGACCGTTTACTTCAGAAACGAATATGACGAACTGTGGGTGGTCAAAGGAAACGGAAAGCCGGGAAAAATTGCAGACGACGTTTCGGGGATCTGCTCCCTGTCTCCCGGCGGCGGCGGGATCTATTACCTGATGGATTACAGCGACGACAACGGCGGCATCCTGTATTATGCGAACAGCGGCGGAGAGAGAGAAAAAATAGCCGGCGCGGATGCCGTTATGAACCTTTGGGCATCCGCCGACACCGTTTTCTACGAAACGGCCGGCTCGGAGGTTTACAGGAGCTCCGGCGGCAAACCCTTTGAGATGTTCTTTGAAAGACCGGACACCGCCGACTAGAGCAACATGCCACCATTGTCTTCAGGCGCATATGCCGGACGGTTATCCGTCCGGCATATGTTTTAAGAAACCCTTAATATTTGCGTCAGCCCGCCTGTAAGAATCACGTGGTAGGATACAATATGTCAGAAGGAGGGTTTGTCATGACAATACTCGTTTGCGACGACGACCTGGAGATCGCCGAGGCGATCGGTATCTATTTACGGCACGAGGGGTACGAGGTGTTGACCGCGCACACCGGTCCCGAAGCGGTGGAAGCGGCGCGGGAGCACGACGTGCAGCTGATCGTGATGGATGTGATGATGCCGGGGTTTGACGGCATCCGCGCGACGCTGCGTATCCGGGAGGGCAGCAACGTACCCATCCTGATGCTCTCGGCCAAGAGCGAGGACACCGACAAGATCATGGGGCTGGGCATGGGCGCGGACGACTACCTCACCAAGCCGTTCAACCCGCTGGAGCTGATCGCGCGGGTCAAAAGCCTGCTGCGGCGCTACACGCAGCTGGGAGCGCAGGACATAGCCCCGGCGGTATACCGGAGCGGTGATCTGGAGCTGAACAACGAGAGCAGGACGATCACGCTGGGCGGCGAACCGGTGCGGCTCACCCCGGTAGAGCTGCGGATCCTGTCCTTCCTGCTGATGAACGCGGGGCGCGTCTTTTCGATCACGCAGATCTATGAAAACGTCTGGGACGAACCGGCGTTCAGCCCGGAAAACACGGTGGCGGTGCATATCCGCCGCATCCGCGAAAAGATCGAGATCGACCCGAAAAATCCAAAATACTTAAAGGTGGTGTGGGGCATTGGGTACAAAGTTGAGAAACTCTAAACGGCTCCGCCGGCGCACAGGGAGACTTGGAGCTTGCCGTCACAGCGAGCCCGCGAGCGCAGACGGAACGCGAAAGGCGGCCGGCCGCGAGCCGCGCTCGGAACGTTTTATCACAAACCGGAGCGGAGGTTTTTAGAATGGCACAGATGAGAAATTTCAGCCGCCATACGGCGGTGAAGGCGGTTTCGTTTTTCCTTTTGGTAGGATGTGTCGTGGCGTTCACGCTGACGGCGTTTTATCTCCATACGGAGACGCGGGGCGGCGAATACGGGCGGGAGATCACCCTTGATGACCATCTGTCCGGGGTGTCGCTCGAAAACAGCCGGTACCTATTCAGAATTGCCAGTATGGAGTATGACAGTTTTATCAGCAAAATCGGCTGGTATGCGGACAACCAAACGAACGCTTTGGCGCAGTATAAACAGAACGAAAAAGGGCTTCAAAACTCAACCCGTGTTCAGTTCCGCGTCGAGGCGGCTTACCTGACCGCGAGCAACACACAATTAAGCCGGGAACAGATCGGGCGGAACGTCACAAGCCGCATCACGGAAGGGATGCCGACCTATGAGGAGATTCGCTGGCAGAACATGAACCCGGACGGGTATACGGCAGAAAGGTATAACGACTATGAAGAAAGAAACGCCGGGACGGTCGCCTTTTCGCTGACCAACGGGTATATTGAGGAGCTGCGGACGCAGTATGAGAGGCAGGGAGCGCTGATGTGGCGGCTCGCCGCGGTGTTTATCCTGACCGCCGCGCTCGCCGTACTCTGCCTGATCCACCTGCTGCTCACCTGCGGGCGCGCGGGCGGCGAAGCGTTGCAGCGCCCCTACCGCGAAAACGTGAAACTGTCGCCGCTCTTCGACCGGCCGTGGCTCGACTTGTCGCTGTTCGCCGTGATCATCACCGGGGTGCTTTGCGAATGGGTAAACTACGCGTTCGTTGGCGGTATGCGCATGAACAATTTTAACCGCTCCCAAATTTTCAGCGGCGTATTCACCGGCTTATTCGCCGCCGTCACGCTCTGGTGGCTGTTGTGCGCCATGAAACGGATCAAAGACCGTTCGTTTTTACGCCACACCTTGATCTATGTGATCTTTTCGGCGATCTTCCGATTCGCTTGGAAGTACGGGCTGAAACCCGCCGCGCGGGCGGCCGGCGCTTTCTTCTCCGGTCTGCCGCTGGTCTGGAAGAGTGTGATCTGGGCCGTTGCCGGCTTGCTTTTGATGCTGATTCTTTTTCTGTCCGCCGCCCCGTATGCCGGGGAAGCCGTGCTGATCACGTTCCCGCTGCTGCTCTGCGCCGCCGTGCGCTCGGTATATAAATCGGTGCGGCTCGCGCATGTGGCCAAGGGTCTGCGGCGGCTGGCCAAAGGGGATTACAACACACCGGTGGCGCTGACCGGCGGCGGCGTGGCGCGGCAGATGGCGCGCGACCTCAACGCCGCGACCGACGGCTTAAAGATCGCCGTGGAGAAGGAGCTGACCAGCCAGCGCATGAAGAACGAGCTGATCACCAACGTATCCCACGACCTGCGCACCCCGCTGACCTCGGTGATCACCTATTCCGACCTCTTGGACAGCGAGGGGCTGGACGCGCCCGACGCGCCGAAATATCTGGGCATTGTCCGGCAGAAGGCGCGGCGTCTGCAAACCCTGACCGAGGACCTGTTCGAGGCGAGCAAGGCGTCGTCCGGCGAGACGCGCGCCGTGCCGGAGGCGCTCGACCTGAGCCAGCTGATCGAGCAGTCGCTCGGCGAGGTGGGCGACCGGCTCCGCGCGGTGCCGCTGGACGTGCGCGTCTCGGGCGGCTGCGGGGCGGTGCTGGCCGACGGCAAGATGCTCTGCCGCGTCTTTGAGAACCTGCTGCGCAACGCCGAGAAGTACGCAATGCCGGGCACCCGCGTATACATCGACACAAAAGAGGAAGGCGCGAACGCCGTGATCACGCTGCGCAACATCTCCGCCCAGCCGCTGGAGGGCGGCGGCACCGACCGCCTGTTTGAGCGGTTCGCGCGGGGCGACGAGGCGCGGTCAACCGAAGGCAGCGGTTTGGGGCTTGCCATCGTGAAGAGTTTTATGGAGCTGCAAAACGGCTCGTGCGCCCTCTCCGCCGACGGCGACCTGTTCAAAGTAACCCTGACCCTCCCGCTCGCGGCGGAGCCGTCAACCGTGCCGGAAGCGCCCGCGCCGCCGCCGGAGAACGCCGGCTACCACCCATACCGCGAAATTTTCGCGGCGGTCGGGAATCTGCTGAACCGTCAGGACGGGGACGATTCTTGACCGTCCGGCTGTCCGCAAACCGGCGCGGAAGATTTTGAAGTGACACAGTCAAGCAACCCCTGTAACCGCAAGGGTTACAGGGGTTGTTGGACATTTATGTGAAAAACTTCGGAAAACTCTTGACAAAGGAGGAAAAAACTATTATAATTTAGATTCAGCGTGTTTTGCCTATTTTCGCGCGGACATGCGGCGGCGCAATCTTTTTCCTCATAAAGGATACCACCAAATCGTGTAAAAAGCAAGCCCGTGTCGAGAAGAATTATACAGACATCCGTGTGTGTCATCATACGCAGCCCCCAGACCTCTCTTGCGCCGCGGAATCCCATTATATATTTGGAGTTGATGCTGCCCATGGTCAATGTCAGAGACATGCAGTACGGCCGGACGACCCGCAAGAGTTACTCCCGCCTCGATGAGATTCAGGAGGTTCCAAACCTCATTGAAGTGCAGAAAAACTCCTACCGGTGGTTCCTCGAAGTGGGGCTTCGGCAGGTTTTCCGCGATGTGTCGGCAATCACCGACTACACGGGGAACCTCGAGCTGTCGTTTATCGACTATCAGCTGGAGGATACGCCGAAATATTCGGTGGACGAATGCAAGGAACGGGACGCGAACTACGCCGCGCCTTTGAAGGTACGCGTCCGCCTGCGCAACCGCGAGACGGAGGAGATCAAGGAACAGGAGATCTTCATGGGCGACTTCCCGCTGATGACCGACAGCGGCACGTTCATCGTCAACGGCGCGGAGCGCGTGATCGTCTCGCAGATCGTCCGTTCGCCCGGCGTCTATTATGAAGAGAACAACGAAGCCGCCGTGGGGCTGGTGCTGAGCTGCACCGTGATTCCCTACCGCGGCGCTTGGCTGGAATACGAAACCGACATCAACGACATCCTCTACGTGCGTATCGACAAAAACCGCAAACTGCCGGTCACGAGCCTCGTCCGCGCCCTCGGCGTGAAGAGCGACGGCGACATCCTCGACACGTTCGGCGGCGACGAGCGCATCATCGCGACGCTGGAGAAAGACCCCTCCCACTCCGAGGAGGAGGCGCTGATCGAGATATACCGCCGTCTGCGCCCGGGCGAACCGCCCACCGTGGACAGCGCTCGCTCGCTGCTGAACAGCCTGTTCTTCGACGCGCGGCGATACGACCTCTCCCATGTGGGGCGCTACAAATACAACAAAAAGCTGGCGCTGTTCCCCCGCTTGGTCGCCCGCAAGCTGACCCGCCCCGCCGCCGACCCGATGACAGGTGAAATTTTAGCCGACGCGGGTACGGTGCTGGGCCGCGGGCAGCTGATCGAACTGGAAGGGCGCGGCGTCACCGAGCTGTGGGTGGAAGCCGAGGGGCGCGAAGTCAAAGTCTTCTCCAACGGGTTCGTGGACATGTCCGGGTTTGTGGATTTCGACCCCAAGTCAATCGGAATCGGAGAGCGTGTGCGCTTCTCGGTGCTGAAAGAGATTCTGGAGAGCGGAGCCGACGTGGAAGCAGCGGCGCGCGACCGGCTCGACGAACTGCTGCCCAAACACATCGTGCTCGACGACATCTTATCCTCGGTCAACTACCTCTGCTGCCTCGCGCAGGGGATCGGCACGGCGGACGACATAGACCATCTGGGCAACCGCCGCCTGCGCTCGGTCGGCGAGCTGCTGCAAAACCAGTTCCGCATCGGCTTTTCCCGGATGGAGCGCGTAATCCGCGAGCGGATGACAATTCAAGACCTAGACATCGTAACGCCCCAGTCGCTGATCAACATCCGCCCGGTTACGGCGGCGATTAAAGAATTCTTCGGCTCCTCCCCCCTCTCGCAGTTTATGGATCAGACCAACCCGCTGGCCGAGCTGACGCACAAACGCCGTATGTCGGCGCTGGGACCGGGTGGTCTGTCCCGCGAACGCGCGAACTTCGAGGTGCGCGACGTTCACTACAGCCACTACGGGCGGATGTGCCCGATCGAGACGCCGGAAGGTCCGAACATCGGCCTGATCTCCTACCTCTCCACCTACGCCCGGATCAACGAATACGGCTTCATCGAATCGCCGCTGCGCAAGGTAGACCCGGCGACCCACCGCCTGACCGACGAAGTGGTGTATATGACGGCCGACATGGAGGACGAATTCATCGTCGCCCAAGCCAACGAGCCGGTTGACGCGGACGGCGCTTTCATCAACGAGCGCATTACCTGCCGCGCCCGCGACATCATCGAGGTCGAGCGGGAACGGGTGGACTACATCGACGTATCGCCCAAGATGATGGTTTCGGTCGCCACCGCGATGATCCCCTTCCTCGAAAACGACGACGCGAACCGCGCCCTGATGGGCTCCAACATGCAGCGCCAAGCCGTGCCGCTGCTCGTGACCGAGCAGCCGATTGTGGGCACCGGCATCGAGTATAAAGCCGCCTGTGATTCCGGCGTCGTCATCCTCGCGGAGGGGGACGGCACCGTGAAGCGCGTCACGGCGAACGCCGTCACCGTGCAGTATGACGGGAGCGGGCAGAAGGTTTATAAGTTGTCCAAATTTGTGCGTTCCAACCAAGGCACCTGCGTCAACCAGCGCCCGATCGTGGTGCCGGGCGACCGCGTGACCGCCGGCGACGTGCTGGCCGACGGTCCCTCGACCCGCGAGGGCGAGATTTCTCTCGGCAAGAACGTGCTGATCGGGTTTATGACGTGGGAAGGATACAACTACGAAGACGCGATCCTGATCAACGAGCGCCTTGTGCGCGACGACGTGTTCACCTCGATCCACATCGAGGAATACGAACTGGAGGCGCGCGACACCAAGCTCGGCAGCGAGGAGATCACCCGCGACATCCCGAACGTCGGCGACGACGCGCTGAAAGACCTGGACGAGCGCGGCATCGTGCGGATCGGCGCGGAGGTTCGCGCCGGGGATATTCTGGTCGGCAAGGTGACGCCGAAGGGCGAAACCGAACTGACCGCCGAAGAACGCCTGCTCCGCGCCATCTTCGGTGAGAAGGCGCGCGAGGTGCGCGATACGTCGCTGCGGGTGCCGCACGGCGAGAGCGGCATCGTGGTGGACGTGAAGGTGTTTACCCGCGAGGCGGGAGACGAGCTGTCGCCCGGCGTGAATATGGGCGTGCGCTGCTATATCGCGCAGAAGCGCAAGATTTCGGTCGGAGACAAGATGGCCGGACGCCACGGCAACAAGGGCGTCATATCCCGCATCCTGCCGCAGGAGGATATGCCCTTCCTGCCCGACGGCACCCCGCTCGACATCGTGCTGAACCCGCTCGGCGTGCCCAGCCGTATGAACATCGGGCAGGTGCTGGAAGTCCACTTGGGCTACGCGGCCAAGACGCTCGGCTGGAAGGTCGCCACACCGATCTTCGACGGCGCGAACGAGATCGACATCGAAAATACCCTCAGCCTGGCCGGTCTGCGAACCGACGGCAAGAGCATCCTCTATGACGGGCGCACCGGGATGCCGTTCGACAACCCGGTGACGGTCGGGTATGTATACTTCCTCAAGCTCGCGCACTTGGTAGACGACAAGATCCATGCCCGCTCAACCGGCCCGTACAGCCTCGTCACCCAGCAGCCGCTCGGCGGCAAGGCGCAGTTCGGCGGCCAGCGGTTCGGCGAAATGGAAGTCTGGGCGCTCGAAGCCTACGGCGCGGCGTATACGCTGCAAGAGATTCTGACCGTCAAGAGCGACGACATCACCGGGCGCGTGAAGACCTATGAGGCGATCGTCAAGGGGCACAACGTGCCGCAGCCGGGCGTGCCGGAATCGTTCCGCGTGCTGGTCAAGGAGCTGCAGTCACTCTGCCTCGACATCCGCGTCCTCGACCGGGGCGGCAACGAGGTTGTTCTTCGCGACACCGACGACGACGAACCCTTCGTGAAGAACGCCGAACATGACATCGTGGCCGAAGACGACATCGAGGCGCACGGCTACACCATCGAGGAGCCGGACGAGAGCGAATTCGATTACTCCGACATCGGGGAAGCGACCGACGACGAGCTGAACGAGGACGAAGACGAGGACGATTCGTTCGGCCTTGAGGATTAGGGGACTGCAGCGCCGCGTACGCCGCGCTTATAACCCCCGTGAATCAGACCCGCCGCGCAGGCGGATTCGCTCCGGCGGAGCGGTTTCCGTATTCTTACCCGAGAAAGGCGTCAGCCTTTCAAGGCATTGCAGAAAGGGCGTATAACATGAGCTACGCGGAATTTGAAGCGATTAAGATAGGGCTGGCGTCACCCGAGCTGATGCTGGAATGGTCGCGCGGCGAGGTCAAGAAGCCGGAGACGATCAACTACCGTACGCTCAAGCCGGAGCGCGACGGGCTGTTCTGCGAACGCATTTTTGGCCCGCAGAAGGACTGGGAATGCTATTGCGGCAAATACAAAAAGGTGCGCTACAAGGGGCGCATATGCGACCGCTGCGGCGTAGAAGTTACGCGCTCCAAGGTGCGCCGCGAGCGGATGGGGCACATCCAGCTGGCCGCGCCGGTCAGCCACATCTGGTATTTTAAAGGCATCCCGTCCCGGATGGGGCTGATTTTGAATATGTCGCCCCGCCTGCTCGAGAAGGTGCTCTACTTCGCCTCATATATCGTCATCGATCCGGGCGACACACCGCTGGCCGAGAAGCAAATCCTCTCCGAAAAGGAATACCGCGATTTCCGCGAGAAATACGAAGACGACTTCGAGGCCGACATGGGCGCGGAAGCCGTCAAGAAGCTGCTCGCGAAGATCGACTGCGACAAGCTCGCGGCGGAGCTTCGCGGCGAGCTGAAGGAAGCCTCCAGCCAAAAGAAGATGCGCCTGATCAAGCGTCTGGAGGTGGTGGAGGCGTTCCGCACCTCCGGCAACCGCCCGGAGTGGATGATCATGGACGTCGTGCCGGTCATCCCGCCCGAACTGCGCCCGATGGTGCAGCTGGACGGCGGGCGCTTCGCGACCAGCGACTTAAACGACCTCTACCGCCGCGTGATCAACCGCAACAACCGTCTCTTGAAGCTGCTGCAGCTCGGCGCGCCCGACATCATCGTGCGCAACGAGAAGCGGATGCTGCAGGAGGCCGTGGACGCGCTGATCGACAACGGCCGCCGCGGGCGCCCGGTCACCGGGCCGAACAACCGCGCGCTGAAGAGCCTGTCCGACCTGCTGAAGGGCAAACAGGGGCGGTTCCGCCAGAACCTTCTGGGCAAGCGTGTGGACTATTCCGGGCGCAGCGTCATCGTCGTCGGTCCCGAGCTGAAGATTTACCAGTGCGGTCTGCCGAAGGAAATGGCGCTGGAACTGTTTAAGCCGTTTGTCATGAAGAAGCTGGTGGAGGATTCGATCGCCACCAACATCAAGTCGGCCAAGAAGATGGTGGAGCGCGCCCGCACCGAGGTATGGGACGCGCTGGAGGTTATCATCTCCGAACACCCGGTGCTGCTGAACCGCGCTCCGACCCTGCACCGTCTGGGCATTCAAGCCTTTGAGCCTGTTTTGGTCGAGGGGCGCGCGCTGAAACTGCATCCGCTGGTCTGCACGGCGTATAACGCCGACTTTGACGGCGACCAGATGGCCGTACACGTCCCGCTCTCGGCGGAGGCGCAGTCCGAGGCGCGTTTCCTGATGCTCTCGGCCAACAACCTGCTCCACCCGAAGGACGGCAGACCGGTCACCGTGCCCACGCAGGACATGGTGCTTGGGTCATACTATCTCACCATGACACGCGGCGACGAACCGGGCGCGAATAATGTGTTCCGCGACGTCAACGAGGCGCTGATGGCGTACGACGAGGGGTATCTCGGTATCCACGCCCCGATCAAGGTGCGCGTCAGCGGCCAATATAACGGGAAGACGGTCACCCGGCTGATCGACGCCACCGTCGGCTTCCTGATCTTCAACCAGCCGATCCCGCAGGACTTGGGTTATGTAGACCGCTCCGACCCCGAACACGCGCTGGATCTGGAAATCACCGCGCTGACCGGCAGCAAGGAACTGAGCCGTATCATCGACCGCTGCATCAAGAAGCACGGCTTCGCGCGGAGCGCCGAGGTGCTGGACAAGATCAAGCAGCAGGGGTTCCACTATTCCACCAAGGGCGCGATCACCATCTCGATCTCCGACATGGCCGTGCCGGAGGCAAAGAAAGAGCTGATCCGCCAGACCGAGAAAAAGGTCGCCGACATAGACCGCCAGTACCGGCGCGGACTGATCACCAACGACGAGCGCTACCGCCTCGTCATCACCGAATGGGATCAGACCACCGGGCGGGTAACCAACGCGATGCGCGAAAACCTAGACGAGCGCAACCCCATCTATATGATGGCGCACTCCGGCGCGCGCGGCAGCATGAACCAGATCCGCCAGCTCGCCGGCATGCGCGGGCTGCTGGCCAACACGGTCGGCAAGACGATTGAGATTCCGATCAAGTCCAACTTCCGCGAGGGACTGACCGTTTTGGAATACTTCATCTCCTCCCGCGGCGCGCGCAAAGGGCTTGCCGATACCGCCCTGCGCACCGCCGACTCCGGGTACCTGACCCGCCGCCTTGTGGACGTGTCGCAGGATGTGATCATCCGCGAGCTGGACTGCGGGACGCGGGACGGCATCACCGTCACCGAAATCGGGGACGCCGGGCAGGTGATCGAGCCGCTGAGCGACCGCCTGATCGGGCGGTATACCGCAGCCGACGTCACCGACGACGCGGGCAATGTCTTGGTCGCCGCCGATACGCTGCTGACCGAGAGCGAGGCGAACCGCATTATCGCCGCCGGAATCAAAGCGGTCAAGATCCGTTCGCTGCTCACCTGCCGCGCCGGGCACGGCGTATGCGCCAAGTGCTACGGCTCCAACCTCGCCACCGGCGAAGCGGTCAATGTCGGTGAAAGCGTGGGCATCATCGCGGCGCAGTCGATCGGTGAGCCTGGCACCCAGCTCACAATGCGTACCTTCCACACCGGCGGCATCGCGACCAGCGAGGACATCACACAGGGTCTGCCCCGCGTCGAGGAGCTGTTTGAGGCGCGGAAACCCAAGCGCGCCGCCACATTGAGCGAGATTACCGGCGCGATCAGCATCGAGGAGGCGCGTAAAGGCGCCCTGCGGATGGTGACGGTGAAAAACGACGATACGCTGGAAAGCCGCACCTACCAAATCCCCTCGACCTACACCATGAAGGTCAAGCCGGGGCAAGTGGTGCAGAAGGGCGAAGAGCTGACCGAGGGCGCGCTGAACCCGCACGACATTCTGGCCGTGCGCGGGGAGAGCGCCGTGCACGACTACCTGATTCAAGAGGTTCAGCACGTATACCGCCAGCAGGGCGTTGACATCAACGACAAGCACATCGAAGTCATTGCCCGCCAAATGATGCGCAAGGCGCGGATTGAGGACGCGGGCGACACCGGGTTGCTGATCGGCGCGACGGCGGACATGAACGAGATTCACCGCCGCAACGCCGAGGTGCGCGAACGGATCGCGAACGGCGAAACCGAGCTGCAGGAGGCTTCGTTCAGCCCGCTGCTGCTGGGAATTACGAAAGCGTCGCTCGCCACCGAGAGCTTCCTCTCCGCCGCCTCCTTCCAAGAGACGACGCGCGTATTGACCGAAGCCGCCATGCGCGGCAAGGTTGACCGCCTGATCGGCCTGAAAGAAAACGTGATCATCGGCAAGCTGATCCCCGCCGGCAGCGGCATGGAAATATACGCCGACTACGACCTTGTCCGCACCCCGCAGGTATACGAAGCGGACACATATGAAGACTACGAGTATTGATCAATACAGCGAACAAATCCCGGAAGCGCGTGCTTCCGGGATTTTTGATCTTTGGGTATCACGCAAATACGGAAAACCCGGCCCTGGAATTTCCTTGGGAACAAACGCCAAAAAGTAACGTCTAAACGGATGAATAGGAGGCGATCTTGTGAAAATGAAAAAACGAATCATTCTGTCGGTTACCGCGCTGCTGGTAGTTGCGGTAAGCGTGGTGCTGCTTGTCGGCGGGAGCGCGAACTCTGCCGGGAGCGGTGCGGCGCTGTACAGACCGCCGGAAAACATTGTCAGCGACGGCGACGTGTATAAAATCAAGATGATCGACAGCATACTGGCGGAAACCGAGGCGGAAGAAACGCTTCCGGCGGTCGGGAATAAAGAGACGCTGCTCAAGCTGCTGAAAGAGCGCGGCGCGATGACGGATGCCGGCGGTTGGAGAGCAGACGATATGGTAACAGACGGTGCTGCCGAAAACGAAGCGGGAGCGTCCGCCGCTCCGTCGGACACATCGGGGAATTTCTCCGATACGAACGAGCAGGTCGCGGGCGTGAATGAAGGCGATATCGTCAAAACCGACGGGAAGTATCTCTACGCGCTGGCGGACAACAAGCTGCGCATCATCGACGCCGCCGCGATGAAGGTTGTGTCGGTCATCGAACTGCGCGGCGATTTATGGGGGCAGGAGTTTTACCTGATCGGCGACAAGCTGGTTATCGTGGCGCAGGAATATGTGACGGACA
>JAISVY010000161.1 GCA_031271325.1 Oscillospiraceae bacterium | reverse complement strand
GCGGCAATTCAAAACAGAATCCAAACGCATCCTCGACCTGATGATCAACTCCGTCTACACGCATAAGGAAATCTTTCTGCGGGAACTGATTTCCAACGCGAGCGACGCTATCGACAAGCTCTATTTCCGTTCCCTGACCGACGATTCGGTCACGCTCGGCAAAGAAGATTACAAAATAACTATCGCGCTGGATAAAGAAGCGCGCACCCTCCGTATCTCCGACAACGGATGCGGCATGGACGAAGACGCGCTGAACGAAAACCTCGGCGTTATCGCGCACAGCGGCACCCAGTCGTTCAGCGCCGAGCTTTCAAAAACCGAACAGACAAGCGGCGTACAACTGGTCGGGCAGTTTGGCGTTGGGTTCTACTCGGCGTTTATGGTCAGCTCGAAGGTGACGGTTTTGAGCCGCGCCTTCGGCAGCGAAAACGCGTATATATGGGAGTCGGAAGGCGTAGAGGGTTATTCCGTACGGGTTTCGGAGAAGTCTGCGCACGGTACGGAAATCACGCTGTATATCAAGGAAGACACCGAAGACGAGCAATACTCCGAATTTTTGGAGCAGTACCGTATATCCGGTCTTATAAAGCAATATTCCGACTACATCCGCTACCCAATCACAATGGACTATACCGGTACGGATAAAGACGGCAATACGGAGGTGGAAACCAGAACGCTGAACAGCATGGTTCCCCTCTGGCGCAAAAATAAAAACGACCTGACCCCCGACGACTACAACGGTTTCTACAAGGGAAAGTTCAACGACTTCGCCGACCCGGCGTTTACCGCGCACTATTCGGTCGAAGGCGCCGTCTCCTATACGGCGCTGCTGTTCGCGCCGTCGCAAGCGCCGTATAATTACTATTCTCGAGAATACGAAAAAGGTTTGCAGCTCTATGCCAACGGCGTGCTGATTATGGACAGGTGCGCCGATCTGCTGCCCGATCATTTCAGCTTTGTCCGCGGGCTGATCGACTCGCCCGACCTGTCGCTCAACATTTCCAGGGAAATGCTCCAGCACGACCGCCAGCTGAAATCGATGGCCAAAAGCATCGAGAAAAAGATCAAAGCCGAGTTAAGCTCGATGCTGGAAAACGACCGGGAAAGATATGAGGCGTTCTTCAAAGCGTTCGGCTTGCAGATCAAGTTCGGGCTTTACAACGGTTTCGGCGTCAACGCCGACAACCTCAAAGACCTTGTGCTGCTGCACTCACTGACGGAGGACAAGCCCGTTACGTTCAAAGAGTACGCTGAAAAGATGCCGGAGGGGCAGTCCGTCATTTATTATGTCAGCGCCGAAACGCCGGCAAAAGCCGCCCTGATGCCGCAGACCGAGCGTGTACGCGAAAAGGGGTACGACATCCTCTGCCTGACCGAGGACGTAGACGAGTTCGCTCTGAAGATCCTGCGCTCGTATGATGAAAAAGAGTTCCGTTCGGTATCCGGCGACGATGTGAGCATGACCGACGAGGAAAAAGAGCTGCAAAAAACCAAGAGCGACGAAAACAAAGAGCTGCTCGCCTTCCTCGGCGAAACCCTCGGCGAAAAAGTTACCGGCGTGACCGTCTCGGCGAGGCTTGCGAAGCACCCCGTCTGCCTGACCAGCGAGGGCGAACTGTCGATCGAGATGGAGAAGGTGCTCAGCCATATGCCGGGCGCGGAGGGCGCGAAAGCCAAGCGCGTACTGGAACTGAACGCCGACCATGCCGTCTTTGCCGCCATGCGCTCCCTGTTTGTCACCGACCGAGAGAAACTCAAGGTGTACGCTAATTTGCTTTATGCGCAGGCGCTTCTGATCGAAGGTCTTCCGATAGACGACCCGGTGGCGTTCTCGGATGAAATATGCTCACTGATGGTGTAAACATAACCGTCCTTGCCGGGCACTACGGTTCCGGCAAGACGCAGATCGCGGCCTTCCTCGCGGCGGAACTGCGGAAGCGGCATGAGCGCGTGACGCTCTGCGATCTGGATATCGTCAACCCCTACTTCCGCACCGTTGACCACCGCGCCCTGCTGGAGAGCGCCGGCATCCGCCTGATCTCCTCCGCCTACGCCGGGTCGAATGTGGAAACGCCGGGATTTCCGCCGGAAGCGGCGTCGGTCTTCGACGATCCGGGCGTGGTTTCGGTCATCGACGTGGGCGGCGACGACCGGGGCGCTCTGGCGCTGGGGCGTTATGCCGAAAAACTGACGGGTAACGCCGCGATCCTGCTGGTGATCAACAAGTACCGTCCCCTCTCCGCCGGCGCGCGGGATACCTGCGAAATCTGCCGCGAAATAGAAAACGCCGGGCGTTTCCGTTTCACCGGCATCGTCAACAACTCCAATCTCGGCGCCGAAACCACGGCGGAGAACGTGCTCTCTTCCCTCCCCTATGCCGAGGCGATCAGCCAAAGCCTCTCGCTGCCTGTCGTCGCGGTGTCGGTGATGAAAGGGCTGGAGCGGGAGCTGGCTGATAAAATCGAACATTTATGGTGCATGGAAATCTATAGGAAATGGGTGTCGTTATGAGCAAACTGACCTTCAACACAGCCCTCTGCAAAGGATGTTCCCTTTGCGTGGACGCTTGCCCGAAGAAGATACTGCGTCTGTCGCCCGGCATACTGAACGAAAAGGGGCACCATCCCGCCGAAATCACCGACGAAGGCGCGTGTATCGCCTGCGCGTTTTGCGCGACGATGTGCCCGGACGCCGTCATCACCGTAGAGAAGGAGTGATCGTATGAGCGAAAAGATTCTGATCAAGGGAAACGAAGCGATAGCCGAGGCGGCGATCGCCGCGGGCTGCCGGCATTTCTTCGGCTACCCGATCACGCCGCAGAGCGAGCTGGCCGCGTATCTGGCGCGGCGGATGCCTAAGGTGGGCGGCGTGTACCTGCAAGCCGAAAGCGAAGTCGCGGCGATCAACATGGTCTACGGCGCGGCGGCGGCGGGCGTACGCTGTATGACTTCCTCCTCCAGCCCCGGTATTTCGCTCAAGAGCGAAGGGCTTTCCTACCTCGCCGGATGCGACCTTCCCGCCGTACTCATCAACGTGCAGCGCGGCGGTCCCGGACTGGGCGGCATCCAGCCCTCGCAGGCCGACTATTTTCAGGCGACGCGGGGCGGCGGGCACGGAGACTACCACATCATCGTGCTGGCTCCCGGCGGCGTACAGGAGATGTATTCCTATACCCGCGACGCGTTTGATCTGGCCGACAAGCACCGCATGACGGTGATGGTGCTGACCGACGGCATCTTGGGGCAGATGATGGAAGCCACGGCGACAGAGAACGGCGAACAGACAGCCGATAACCGTCAGGAGAAACCGTGGGCGGTTGGGGGCGTACGCGGTGAGCGGGCGCGGAACATTGTCAACTCGCTCTATCTGAAACCCTCTGAATTGGAAGCGACAAACCTGTCGCGCTACGAAAAATATAAGCAGGTGGAAGAAACCGAGCAGAAATATGACAGCTACCTGCTGGACGACGCGGAAATCGTCGTCGCGGCGTATGGCGCTTCCTCGCGGATCGCGAAAAACGCCATTGACGAAGCCCGGAGCAAGGGCGTGAAAGCGGGTCTGCTCCGCCCGATTACGCTGTGGCCGTTCCCGAAGAAGGCGTTTGCCGCCGCCGCGAAGAAAGCGCGCGCGTTTGTCTCGGTGGAGATGAGCATGGGTCAGATGATCGAGGATATTGAGCTTTCGATCCGCTGTTCCCGTCCTGTAACGCTGTGCAACAGGGTCGGCGGCATGGTACCCGATCCGGCGATGATATGTGAAGCGATTCTAAACGCGAACAAGGAGGCGACGGCATGAGTGTGGTATTCCAAAAGACCCCGATGCTGACCGACGCCGTGCTGCATTACTGCCCCGGCTGCACTCACGGGATCATCCACCGATTGGTGGCGGAGGCGATCGACGAACTGGGCGTTGGCGGCAGGACGGTCGGCATCGCGCCGGTGGGCTGCTCGGTCATGGCGTATAACTATTTCAACTGCGACTTCATTCAGGCGGCGCACGGGCGCGCCCCGGCCGTCGCGACCGGCGTCAAACGCGCCCGCCCGGACAATATTGTCTTTACCTACCAAGGCGACGGCGACCTCGCCGCGATCGGCACCGCCGAGACGGTTCACGCCGCCGCGAGGGGCGAGAACATCACCGTGATCTTCGTCAACAACGCCATTTACGGCATGACCGGCGGGCAGATGGCGCCGACCACGATGCCGGGGCAGGTCACGCAGACATCCCCGTACGGGCGCGACCCCAAGACGGCGGGTTATCCGCTGCGCGTCTGCGAACTGCTCGCGACGCTGGACGGAACGGCATACTGTGAGCGCGTATCCGCCGACAGCGTAAAGAATGTCCGCGCCGCGAAGAAGGCGATCAAGAAGGCGTTCCAAAACCAGATCGACGGCAAGGGGTTTTCGCTGGTCGAAGTGCTGTCCAGCTGCCCGACCAACTGGGGGCTGACCCCCTCCGCCGCGCTGGATTGGATCCGGGACAAGATGATCCCCTACTATCCGCCGGGCGTATATAAAGACACCCCGTGAACGCCGCCGTCAGGCGCATTGCGCTGACAAAACGCGTCATCTGCGTAAGCGACATCCACGGGCATGTGCATTGGCTGAACCGGCTGCTGGAGAATGCCGGGTATGCACCCCGCAGGGACACGCTGCTGATTCTGGGCGATATATACACCAAAGGTCCTTACGGCGCCGAGACGTTACGGCGCGTTATGGAGCTTTCCCGCGCTCCCAATGTACACATTTTGCGCGGCAACTGCGAGGATATTACCGGCTGGATGTCGCCGGACGAAGACGCTTGGGTGAACGCGCTTCCGCATATCCTCGACGCCGGGGAATATGTTTTCGTCCACGGCGGTCTGCCGTCGGAGGATTTGGAACATTTAGAGATGTGGGCATGCATGAAGAACGACGCGTTTATGGAGCAGGGTCTTTCGTTCTCGCGCTGGGTGGTTCACGGGCATTGGCCGGTCAACAATTACTGCCATCGAATCCCTTGCTACAACCCAATTGTCAGTGAACGGCAGCGTATCATCGCGATCGACGGCGGCTGCGGTATCAAGGGAGCGGGGCAGCTGAACGCGTTCCTGATCGAAGACGGCGCGTTTTCGTTTATGCCGGTTGACGATCTGCCGCTCTACCGCGCGGAGAAGACGCAGTGCGAAAGCGGCGGAACGCTGAATACTACATGGAGCGACCGCTTTGTGGACGTTTTATCGCGCGGGGACGAGTTCTCCATTGTGCGGCACAGGGCAACCGGTCTTGAGCTGGAAACACCGAACAGCCACATTTGGGAGCATGACGGTCAGTGGCAATCCGCCGGTGATACCGACTATTGCCTACCCGTCGCCGCCGGAGAAACGGTAAAACTGGTCGAAGCGTTTTCCGACCGGGTTCTGGCGAAAAAAGACGGCGTTGCCGGTTGGATTTTTCTGTAGAGCGAATTTGCTATCGCCCGTAAACATCCCCCGCCGGTGAGGATTAACAGTGAAGTTGTCATAGAGACTCTGAGTACGGAGTTTGGAGGTTAATATGGAAACACGGATTTTGATCGCCGGGTTCGGCGGACAGGGCATTTTATTTATGGGGAAATATCTCGCCTATATCGGTATGTCGCAAGACCGGCAGGTTTCCTGGCTGCCGTCTTACGGTCCCGAAATGCGCGGCGGAACAGCGCAGTGCGGCGTCATTCTGTCCGACACCGCGATCGGCAGCCCGCTGGTGGAGGAACCGGACATTCTCGCGGCGATGAATCTGCCGTCTTTTCACGCGTTTGAAAAGTCGGTCAAACCGGGCGGCACGCTTTACTACGATTCCGCGTTTGTCGCCGCGCCCGGCACCCGGAGCGACATCACCTATATCGCCGTGAGCGCGACGCAGACCGCCGAAAGCAATAACCTGAAGGGGCTTGCCAACATGGTCATGGCGGGCGCTCTGCTCAAATCGCTGCCCGGCGCGGACGGCGGCGTGATCGAGACGGCGATGAAGAAGACCGTCCCCGAGCGGAAACGCGAGATGTTTGATGCCAACATGAAGGCTGTGACGTTAGGCCGCGCGTTGTAAACCGTGCCGTCCCGCCCGCAATCCATCACTGTCAATGATCTTTTCTACGATTTTTTTTATTTTCCCTTGTGAAAAGTGAAAAAATGGAGTATAATAAAGATTATAGAGAATGCGGTGATGGGTGATGAAGGGGGCGCGCATATGTACCATGTCGGTGACAAGATTGTTCACCCGATGCACGGCGCGGGTGTGATAGAAAATATTGTCAGTCAAAAGGCGGGCAGTACCCTGTTGCAGTATTACGTAATGAAGATGCCGGTGATGGGGATGCTGGTGATGATCCCGGTGCAAAACGCCGACGGCATCGGTGTCCGCGCCGTCGTGGACAGCTCCACAGCGGAGGACTTGATTCACTCGCTCGCGGCTCTCGAAATAGAATCAACACCCAACTGGAACCGCCGCTACCGGGAAAATATGCTGCGCATCAAAAGCGGGGATTTGTCGGAAGTGGCGCGCGTCGTCAAGAGCCTTGCCGCACGGGACAAGCAGCGGGGGCTTTCCACGGGGGAACGGAAGATGCTGCATTCTGCAAAACAGATATTAATATCCGAGATCGTACTCGCGCAAAGCGCCGAATACGCCGACGTGGAGCGGCGCATCAACAAAGAACTCACGTGAAAAAGCGTCCGCATGTAACCGCCATTGTTCCGGCGGCCGGTTCCGCCTCCCGGATGGGAGGAGGCGGGAAAATCCTAACGCCAATCAACGGGCTTCCGTTGATTGGCTATTCGTTGTGCACGCTGGAGCAATGTGCTGCCGTAGACGAAATCATTGTCGCCGCCCGTGACGAAGACGTGCTTACAATCGCCGGTCTGTGCCGCGGAATGGGGCTTAAAAAGGTTTCCGCCGTACTGCGCGGCGGTTTGTCGCGTCCGCACACCGTGCTGAAGGCGTTGATCGAGACGCAGGCCGACATCTTCGCGATCCACGACGGCGCGCGTCCCTGCCTCTCTGCGCAACTCTGTGAAGCCGTGATCAAAGCGGCGGCGGAAACCGGCGCGGCCGTTCCGGGGCTTACACTGACCGATACGGTGAAGACAACCGACAAAGCTGTCATCACCGGTACCGCCAACCGCTCTTTATATATGACCGTACAAACGCCGCAATGCTTCGAAGGCGCGTTAATTCGGGGCGCTCTGGCAAAGGCGCTGCGCGACGGTCTGCCGATTACCGACGACAGCGCCGCCGTTGAGGCGCTCCCCTACCCTGTACATATCGTGCCCGGTGAAGTGCGGAACATAAAGGTTACGACCCGCGACGACCTCGTGATCGCGGCAACGTTTTTAAGCTTATGAGGATCGGGCAGGGATACGACGCGCACCGGCTGGTTCCGGGGCGTCCTCTCGTGCTGGGCGGCGTAACCGTCCCCTTCGAGCGGGGATTGCTCGGGCATTCCGACGCGGACGCGCTGACCCATGCCGTCATTGACGCGGTGCTCGGCGCGGCGGGACTGGGCGACATCGGGGCGCTGTTCCCCGATCACGACCCGAAATACCGGGGTGTGAGCAGTTTGGCACTGCTGAAAGAGGTTGTTTCTCTTGTTAAGGCAAACGGCTTTACACTAATCAATGTGGACGCAGCCGTCATCGCGCAAAAGCCCGCGTTCTCCCCTTTCCGTGAAGAAATGCGCAGGAATCTCGCGGCTTGTCTGGGTACGGACGCCGTGAACATAAAGTTCACCACCGAGGAAGGTATGGGCTTTACAGGTTCCGGCGACGGCATCGCGGCAACGGCTGTCTGTTTGCTGGAGTAGAAGAAAATTATCACCCTTCCCGTCCCGCTCATACTATGGTGTTATGGGCGGGATTTTTGCGCCCGTAAACCAAAGGAGTTGAAGCGACTGATGGCAAACGCTTTGATTGCGTGCAGTTCGATCACCTATGCGCAAAGAGCGATGCGCTTGTTGAATAACGCGGGGATACGCGCCTCGATCCGCAGACTGCCGATTGGCTCGACCGACACGGGCTGCAGCCAAGCTGTCCGTGTAGACCAAAGCAAGCTGGACCGTTCTGTTGCGCTCATGAAAAATGCCGGGTTTACCGCGCGTTACACCTTCTGCGAGAAGGAGAATGGAGAGGTGGCGCCATGCCCTTAATATATCTGGATAACGCCGCGACGACGCTGCATAAGCCGCCCGAGGTGTGGCAAGCCATGCAAAAAGCGCTGGAGACGTGCGGCGGAGCGGGTCGGGGCGGTCACTCCGCGGCGCAGAGAGCCGCCGAGACATTGTACAGCTGCCGCGAAGAAGCGGCAAAGCTCTTTCATATGAGCGGCACGGAACGGGTTATCCTGACGCATAACGCCACACACGCGCTGAACCTTGCCATTAAAAGTCTCGCGAAGGCGGGGATGACCGTCGTCATATCGGGCTATGAACACAACGCTGTCGTCCGTCCGCTCAATGCGCTGAAGTATACCGGCGTCCGCACGGTCACCGTTAAGACGC
>JAISVY010000155.1 GCA_031271325.1 Oscillospiraceae bacterium | reverse complement strand
GCTTCCGGGTCGGAGAGCAGCTCCCCGATCGAGCCGTAAACTTTCTGAATCCCGAATTCCGCAGCCCTCTTGTCCGCTTTTTCGCGCACGAGGTCATAGACCCCCGCGACCGCGAGCGTGCCGGAAAAGATTCCGGTGATGTTTTTTAGGTAGATTCCGCTGATGTCGCCGCACCCGACGACGCCGATCTTCTTCATCGCTTTTCCCCCATTTTGTCACATCGAAGTTTTGAAAACTGCGTGATCGCCCGAAAGGCGAACGAGCGCTTATGGCAATGGACAATCAGGACGTGTAGGGCGCGACGTCCCCGGCGCGCCGCCGGTTTCAACGTCCTGTGTAGGGGAGGCGTTTTGCCTCCCGCGATACCTGCGGGCGGGTTGACCCAGCCCTACACAGGATGAGGGACGTGACACTGCGCCGATGTGGCGCTTTCTAACCTATGGGAACAGGTTCTTAATACATCTTTGCGCTGCTCTCAAAGCGTTCGGTCGTCAGTCCGTTCGCGACGGCGTACGGCTTTCCGCCGGCAGCCCAAAGCATTCCGTTTTTCATCAGGCGCGCCGCTTCGGGCACGTCGAAAACGTCGTCGTGGTGCCCCAGGGATGTATAGAACACCCGTCCGTTGCCCCAGAATTTTGTCCACGCCACCGGCATCGCGACCGGTTTGTTGGAGATGTGGTAATACGGCACAATCGGGAAGGTTGTCGTAGCCAGCACCTCCACGGCGGGGTCGATATGCAGGTAATAATGCTCGGTTTTTACCGAAAAGTCAGCGATTCCTTCAATGATCGGGCTGGAACCGTGACAGATGTTGACGGTGTATTCCACGCCGTCCCCGCCCGGATGGGAAACCCACTGCCCCCCGGTGATAAACTGCCATTCGGTGTTGCTGCGGAAGCTGTCGCACATACCGCCGTGGCACCCGGCAAGTCCAACGCCCGCGCCGACAGCCTTCGCGATGTTGGGTACGTACTCTCTCGGAATCTCGCCCATTGTCCAGCAAGCCACGATCAAATCCAGTTCCAGCAGCGGCGCAAGCTCCGCGAACACGTCCAGCGTGTCGCTGACGGTAACCGCAAACCCTTCGTCACGCAGCATCGCGGCAAAACGGGCGCTGGTCAGTATCGGTTCGTGCCCGTCCCAGCCGCCCTGAACAATCAACGCTTTTCGCATACAAAACACTCCCAGATTTATATTTTCGCGACGGGGATTGGCGGTGCCGTTTATTACGGTTCAAATAGGGCTTTCTGTTATCATTTTACTCTAAATCCCGCTGTTGTCAAGGGCGGAATTGCAGCCACGCCAAGTCCAGATTGCTGCCGGGCAGGAAGATGAGCGACACGTCCAGCAACCCGCGCACCGGTTCCCTGAAAGTGTGTTCGGAAGCGGCGTAGTCCGCCGTGCCGGGAACCTCCAGCATTTCCCGCCGCTCCGCTCCGCCGCCGCGGAAGAGAACCAGCACTGAGTTTCCGGCGAGAGACGAACGTGTGCCGAGCGAAAGCCCGCCCGCGCCGTCGCCGCCGAAATCCATTTTCCCGAACAGGATGCTGACGTTGTTGCCGATCTTCTCCGCCGCTCCGCCGTTTATCAAAAAACTGTCGCCGCTGATTCCGTCGCTGTCGGCGGCGTTCAGGCGCGTGAACGCGGGATTTTTGAAGACAAAACCCTTGAGGTGTACCTTCCGCGTGAACACGAAGCAGAGTGTTGTAACCCCGCGAAGTTTTCTGGGCAGGGTACAGACAACATCCTGATAGGTGTTCCAAATCTGCCCCTTGTCGTAGAGAACCTCGCACAGGCGCTCCCCGCCTTCGCCGGGCATCCCCTCCCAGATCTCGAATGTAAACGGGTCGTGAGAGAGCGGGAACAGCGGCACGGTCACCTCGCCGCTTCCCCGAGGTCCGAAATCGAGGTTCGCGAAACCGATATGGCTTTCGCCGTCACGCGCGGCAACAACGCCGCGCTCGTTGCCGTTGGTGAGCTTGACGTTGCTCCGGTCGGACAAGCCTCCCGATACGAACGTATACGGGTCGAGAAACGGTGTCCCGAACCCGGCGATGTCCATCGACAGCTGTGAAATCAGCGACGTATGTCCCCGCCCGTTGGCGGCGGCGCAGCGCACCCACACCTCGCCGTCGCCTTTGGGTTTGATGACGGCGGTGTTCCCGGTCACAGACAACTCTCCCAGCGGGCTGTCGATCCCCGCCGCGTCGGTCAGCCGCCACGTCAGGTCTGTATAGGTGGCGTTGCTCGGGAGTATACGCGCCGTTACAGTCAAGCCGTCTGCGGTCAGCTCGATCTTGCGCACCGGAACGTCGCCGCTGTCCAAAACGGCGCTTACGGAGGGTTCTTCCTCCCCGTCCCGCCGTACAATCGCGAGCAATTTTCCGTTGAAGAGCCGTCTGCTGTCTGTTTTGTATTGGTCGTGATCGGTCGAATCCCCGTTGTCTAAGCCAAGCAGCGTCCCGTTTTCAACCCGCACGGAGACGCGGTTGCCCGCGTTTTCCACCGTGCTGCCGCCGGCGTCAACCGCTTCAATCGAGACAAAACGCAGCTCGCCAAAACTGTCGGTGCGCAGCGTCAAAGCCGTAGCGTCGCCGAACGGGCGGCGTACCGCCTCCGCGACTTGGTTCCCCTCCCGGTCGTACGCGGCGGCACGCAGCTCACCGGGCTGATACGGCACGCGCCAATCGGCGACAAACCGCCCGTTCAATTCAACGGAACCCAAACTCTCGCCGTTCAGGAACAGCTCGGCGCGAAACGCGTTGGTCGCCGCGCGAACATCGATCATCTGCCCCGGCGAGTGATCCCAATGGGGGAAGAGATGAATCGCCGGCGCGTCCGTCCACGCCGC
The DNA here is from genome assembly GCA_031271325.1 of Oscillospiraceae bacterium. GTDB lineage: Bacteria > Bacillota > Clostridia > Oscillospirales > UBA929 > UBA929. Next base: position 15,142 of record JAISVY010000155.1, on the reverse strand, counting down.
TTTGAATATGTAATACGAATCCTTCGGGAAGCCCGCCGTGTCGATATGCCCGAAATAGGAGTTTTTGGTGTGATACGGCGTGGGTTCCCCGATGTAATCCTGTCCCGACCATACGAACTGCCCGATCGAGAAGGGCGGGTCGGCGAGGATGCAAGCCTCCACGTTTTCCGCGCCCCAGCTGGTCGAGCTGTTTCCGAGAACCGAGCATTGCAGGTCGTCGTCGGCAAGGATCGGCTTGCGGAGAGGAAAGCGGTAGACCCCGCGGCTCTGTACGGTCGAGCCGGTTTCGCCGCCGTAGATGATCCAGTCGGGGTGTTCCGCGTGGTGTTTTTCGTAGTGTTCCTCGGCATAGTTATAGCCGATCAGTTTGATGATGTCGGCGCACTTTTGGGTATTCTCCCACGGCATATAGTTGGAGCAGAGCGTGACACGGGCGTGACCGTCCGGGTCGTGCTTCCGCACCAGCTCCATCAGGCGGCGCAGAATCCCGCCGCCGCGTTCCGCCGAGGCATGGGTGTCGTAGATCTCGTTGCCGACGCTCCACAGGATTACCGAAGGGCTGTTGCGGTCGCGCCGGATCCATGAAGCGGCGTCGCGCTCCACCCACTCGTTGAAAAAGCGGGCGTAGTCGTACTCGGTTTTGGGAAGCTCCCACATATCGCAAAGCTCCGACATCACCAGGAATCCTGTTTCGTCGCACAGATCCATGAAGACCTTCGCGGGCGGGTTGTGCGAGGTGCGTATGGCGTTCACGCCCATGCCGCGCAGCAGATCAAGCTGCCGCCGCACCGCGTCTTTGTGTACCGCCGCGCCGAGCGCGCCGAGATCGTGGTGCATACACACGCCGTTCAGCTTGACATGCCGCCCGTTGAGGAAAAACCCTTTCTCCGGGTCGAACGAAGTCTCGCGGAACCCGAAACGCGTGTCTTCGGTGTCCGCGACCCGCCCGCCGACCAGCAGTTCGGAGCGGAGGGTATACAGCTTCGGGTTGTCTATCTCCCAAGTTTCCGGCTTGCCGCCCTCTAAAAGGGTGTGGCGCGTCTCGTAGTCTTGCCCGGGCGCTTCGACCTCCGCCGTAACGGTATACGCCCACTCCCCGTCTTTGCGGAAGGTTGTGATATAGATCCCGTCGCTGATAAAATGCGCCGCGTCCTTTACCTTCAGCGTCACGTCCCGGAAGATGCCCGCCCCGCTGTACCAGCGCGAGTTGGGCGCGCGGTAGTTGACCTCCAGCAGCAGAGCGTTGTCCGCGCCGCGCCGGAGGTGTTCGGTAATATCAAACTCAAACGCCGTGTAGCCGTACTTCCACTCCCCCGCCGCCGTGCCGTTCACAAAGAGCCTGCAATCCATATACACGCCGTCGAAGCGCAGGAAAACGCGCTGCCCGCTCTCCCAAAAATCCGCGCCCAGTGTGCGGCGGTAACGTCCCACGCCGTCTTTGTAGAGGTTGTTTACGTCGCCGATCAGCCAGTCATGGGGCAGCCTGACCGGGCGGAACGCCCCGCCGTCGAGCGAAAATTCCCAGCCGTCGTTGATCAGTTTTTGCATACGCGCGCCCTCCTTTATTAAAACGAAGTGTTGAAAATTGCGTGTTCGCCTGAAAGGCGAACACGCAATTTTCAACCGTCGCTCTCCCCTTCTTCGTTCGCGCCTTCTTCACCTTCCCCGCTCTCCTGTTTCAGGCGCGGCAGGATCATGTGCTTATGAATCAGCGGGTAACTGGAGAAGACCGACAAGAACCCGGTAAAGGAGAAGAAGAAGAACGGCAGCAGCACAAAATCGCCGGGCGGGAGGAAGAACACGATGAAGATAACCGCCGCGTCGATGAGCAGAACGAGAGCGTTCCGCGCAAGCCCGACAATCGAAAACGCCAGCGAATTCTTGATGATGTTAAAGAACGAGAGGTTAAACGTCACGGCCATGATATACATATACTTCCGGGAAAACAGCACGAGCACGATCAGCAGCGGCGAGATAATCTTTGCGAGCATCACGGAAAACGCCGTAAGGGAGGAGGCGTTTTCGGAAACCTGCATCGTCAGGTTTAAAACCAGCATCGACAGTGCGAACAGTTCCAGCAGACCCAGCGCCACGCCCTGCCGGAAATTTTTCTTCATCCGTATGAAAAAGTCGCTCATCCACGCGTGTTCCTCGCGGGCAAAGTTCCGCAGCATATAGGTAAAGCCGCACATAACCGGACCGTACAGGATAACGGATGCCAAAAGGAACAGCAAAAAGATATATTCTGAACCCGTGGCGGGCGCGGTAAACGGCACCGAGATCGGCAGGCGGAACAGCATATCCTGAAAGATGCTGAACAGCACAGCGCCCTGCGCCTGTTCTCCCTCCGCGGGCGGGTTTGCCTCCTGCTCCTGCGCCTGTTCGATAATTCCGCTGAAATACTCCGGGTCGAGACTCATGATCCACTGGTTAAAGAAGCGGAAAACCACGGCGATAATCGGCAGCAGTAAAACAAACAGAAGGAGGTTCATCAGCAAAAAGCGGGTGAACTTCCTCCAGTACAGCTCAAAGAAACGAAAAAAAGGCTTCTTGGGCGGCGCGTCCACATCCACCCCTTTCCCGGGTTTTGAATAGTCAAACAATCCAAAAAATCCAGCCAATATGGTTTCTCCCTTTGTATTCCCCGAAAACGGAGGGTTTCGGGGTTAGAGTGTTGTGGGTACCGTGAGCGAGGGGAAGCTTTTTACTTCGCCCTTGGGTGGGTGCGCTGATAGACATCGGAGAGCTTGCTCTTGATCATGTTGGCGTAGACCTGTGTTGAGGAGATGTCGGCGTGCCCCAGCATTTCTTGGAGCGAACGCAAATCGGCTCCGTTTTCCAGAAGGTGCATCGCGAACGAATGGCGCAGGGTGTGCGGCGTCGTATCCTTTGTGATCTCCGCTTTTGCCTGATAGTGTTTAATAATCTTCCAAAAACCTTGCCTGCTCATACGTTCGCCGCTCATATTCACAAAAAGAGCCTGCTCCTCCGGGTCGTGCAGCATCAGCGAGCGCGACTTGTTGATGTAGTTGGTCAGCGCCAGCGCCGCGTCTTGATAGATCGGGATAACGCGCTCATGCCCGGCTGTTTTGCAGCGTATAAACCTCGCGCTCAGGTTAACGTCGTTCGCGTCCAGCGCGATCAGCTCGCTCACCCGCAGCCCGGTGGCATAGAGAACCTCCAGCATCGCCTTGTCGCGCACCCCTTTAGGGTCGGTACACTTCGGCGCGAGAAGCAGGCGGTCAATCTCCGCGCCGGTCAGAATCTGGGGGGATTTGCGCTCGGTGCGTACCGACGCGACCCCGTTTACGGGGTTTCTGTCCAGATACCCCTTTTCACACATAAACCCGTAGAAACTCTTCAACGACGCCAAGCTGCGCGTCACCGTCGAGGAAGACTTACCCCTCTCGGTCATCCAGCGTGTGTACGCTTCGATGTCCCCTTCGGCGGCTGTTTCCGGCGCGCAAAAGCCCGCGAATTGGCGCACATCCCTCAGATAAGAGACTTGCGTGTTCTTCGAGGTCTTTGTTTCCAGAAACGTTTTATATTCCTGAATGGCGTCAAACATGAGATGAATCCCACCTTCAAATAGTACCTCGGTAAAATGAGGTTTTTAGAGTGACACAGTTGCGAAGCGCGGCAGCCGCGTTGTTCAGCAATCCCTGCGCAACGCTCGATTTCGGGAGCGTTGGAGCGGCTTACAGCCTTCCGGCGACTAGCCTTGTAAGTACCGGGCACAGGAGCCATTCGGAGGCGGCTGCGGCGGCCGTGACGCACAGGGCGGCGGCAAGACGGCTGAAACTGCGCTTGCTGATAACGGTCGTCTTGGTTCTGCGAATCGCCGCATGAAACAGGGCGTGGCTGGTTAGGAGGCTGCTTGTGCCGAGGATAAACAGACAGGGCAGACAGATGAAAAGCGGTATGCCGAGCAGTGAGAGCGAAAAGAGGATCCCGTCCAGCGAACCGAACACGCGCACGCAGGACGCGACGGTGTAGGCTACCAAAAACCCGCGGAACGCCACCGTCAACGGAATCAGCAGCACGCCCGGAATGGTGAAACCCAAAATAAAGCAAACAACCGGATACAAAACTGTGTCCGCCAGCACGCGCGCAACGGACGGCGGGTCTACCGCGCTGCCCGCGAACGCGGTCAGGTACTCCTTCACGGCGCTGTCCGCCGCGTCGCCGCCCTGAACCGAGAATAAACAGCCGGTCACGATGCCCGCGAGAAACGCCAAAGCCAGTACGCCCAAAGCGATCGAATGCGCTGAAATGGTTTTATGTTCCATCTCCATCCCCCCACAACCCATCTTATGTGAAGGGGACAGGCCATATGTTAATTTTAGGGGTTGCCGAACAACGCCGCTGTCACGCTTCACAACTCTTTTCGACCGGCAAATTCGGAATTTTGCGCTTTGTTTTCTGCGAAACAAAGCTCCATAATTCTGAATTTGGCAACTTACGCCTGCGGCGTTTCGGGTCGAAAATGAGTTGTTCAGCAGCTCTTATATAACGCAATTCCGCGATCCCGGCAAGCATCCAGCCCCGCAATCAGCGCGCCGTCGAACCCGGTTTCGTCGAAAGCGCGGAACGCCGCTTCGGTGGTTCCGCCCGGTACGGCTACGCTTTCCGCGAGAGCGCCGGGCGTTTTGCCGCTTCCGGTGAGCATCTTCGATGCGCCGAGCATCGTCTGCGCCGCGATGTTCAGCGCCGCGTCTGCGGGGATCCCGTTGCGTTCGCCCCAAGCGCGCATCACGGCGGCCATGCGGAAAAAGTAAGCCACGGCGCTTCCGCCCAGCGCGGTCGATGCGTTGATCAGGTCTTCGTCCAGCACCTCTACGATGCCGCCGCATTCAAAAATCGCCCGCGCTTGCCCGGCAAACCCTTCGGGTACGCCTTCCGGCTTTGCCAAAACCGCCGCGCCCGCGCCGTACGCCAGCGGGAGATTCGGCATCACGCGCAGGACATACGCGTCGGGCGGCAGCAGCGCCCGTATCGAGGAGACGGTCACGCCGGCCGCGATCGAAAGCAGACATTTCCCGCTCATATGCGGCGCGATCTCGCGCAATACACCGGGAACCTGTTGGGGACGGGTCGCGAGCAGAATCAAACCGGACGCGTTGACAACGGCTGCGTTGTCGGAACCGGTGTCACATTGTGCAAACGCCTCCAGTTCCGAGGGGACAGGCGAGGAAATATGTACCGACGGCGGCGGGTATAACCCGGCGTCCAACACGGCTCTCAGGATCGCGCCGCCCATGTGCCCCGCGCCGATCGAACCCAAATGTCCGTCCATTCCAACCCCCCGTTCTCCCAGCTAGCGTATATCTATTGTACGGGATATGAGCGGATTAATCAAGAAGCAATCGCGCAATCCGGTTAATTCCGTTATTATGCCCAAGAGTTATGTCAACCGTATTATGTAAACCGCGCAACCGGCACACTCCCATCCCCTATCCGCCCGCTCCCGGTTATCAACATATGGGGTATCGGTTTTCGAAAAAACGCAGATGTGCAAATAAACAGCAAAACAGCCGGAACCTAGCCCGGCTGTTTGAAATACCCATTTTATGCGTTAATAAATTCCAGATTTCAGGGTTTTTAGGTAAATTGCACATTCCAGCCTTTTTTTCTCAAGGGCGCAGCCGAGCCGGTCGCACAGGGCAATATCGCCGTTGACGGTCAGGTTGGAGGCGGCGCAGCCGCCGCCGCAATAGAACCTTGCCCAGCATGTGCGGCAGTCCTCCCGCCCTTCCGCGCCGATGTCCGAAAACCAGGAGGAAATGTCTTTGTCAAAGGAACCGTCCAGCACGCTGCCCATGCGGTACTCCTCCCGCCCCACAAACTGGTGGCAGGGGTACACGTCCCCTTCGGGCGTCACGGCGGCGTACTCCACCCCCGCGCCGCAGCCGCGCAGACGTTTATAGACACACGGTCCTTGCGCCAGATCGACATTGAAATGGAAAAACGCGAACGAGCCGTCCTCCGCCATTCTTTCGCACAGCAGCTCATACTGCCGGCAGAGCGCCGGAACGTCCTCTTCGGTCAGCGCCAGCGGGTGCCCCGGCGGCAGCACCGCCGGTTCGAGCGAGATGTTGCGGAACCCCAGCGACGCCAGATGCGCGATGTCCTCGGCAAAGTCTGTATTGCGCTTCGTGTATGTACCGCGGACGTAATAGTCCCCTGTTCTGGTCGCGATCACGTGCCGGTACTTCGGCAGAATCTCGTCGTATGAGCCGCCGTCCGGGACAAGACGGCGCGCCGCGTCGTTCACCTGCCGCCGCCCGTCCAGCGACAGAACAACGTTGCTCATCTCGCGGTTGAGGTACTCTGTCACCCCGTCGTCAAGCAGAACGCCGTTGGTCGTCAGCGTGAAGCGGAAGTTTTTGTCCGGCGCGGCGCGGCGCGCGTATGTCACCGTATGCTTCACGGTGTCCAGCGCCATCAGCGGTTCGCCGCCGAAAAAGTCAATCTCTAAGTTCCGCCGGCCGCCGCACCGGGCAAGCAGATAGTCTATCGCGCGTTCGGCGACCTCCGGCGGCATGGTCAGGCGGCGCCCCGTGCCGAAGTCCCCTGTTTTCGCGAAACAGTAGGCGCAGCGCAGGTTGCAATCGTGCGAGACATGCAGGCACAGCGCCTTGAGCGGCAGATCAGCATAGTTTACCGTCACAGCTTCCGGCTCTGTAAACAACAGCCCGTCCTCTTTCAGGGCGAGCAGCTCTTCCCGCGCTTCCGCCTGTTCCGGTGTCAGATTCAGGGGTTCAAACAGCAAACCCTTTTGCAGAACGTCAAAAGCGGCACGGTCCAACTCGTGTACCGCGCCGCTGTGAACGTCTATTGCGATATAGCGCCCGAACAGGGCGTATGAGTGAACCATCACGCAACCGGCTGCTTAATCTGCCGTAAGGTACCGGACACTTTGGGCGGGCGTTCGCACTTCTGGTTCGCGACCGTGCACGAGGTCTTGCAGGCCGACTGGCAGGAGGTTTGGCACTCGCCGCAGCCGCCGTGCGGTACGCTGTCTTTCAGCACAGCGCGATTGAGGGTTTTGATATGTTTCATAGGATGTGTCCTTTCCTGAAAATTAGTGACGCGGTTTGCGTTTCTGACGCTTAGAGAAAATCCCGCCGAACAACGCCGGAAACACCGCCGTCAGCAGCACCAGCAGCGCGTGGCGGGAGGGTGGGAACGAGAAGAGGAACCCCGCGATCAGCAGCACGAGAAAGATTAGCAGACCGGTTACCGTTGAAACGGGGAGCTTATGGCTCGGCGCTTGCTTCGCCGCGAACATCCCGCCTAAAAACGCTCCGGCCGCTTCGGCAATCAGCACAAGAATGATCGACTGTTCAGCCGGTACGATCCCGCTGCTGACCAAAATGGCTGCGAGCGCCAGAATCGCGATCATGGCCAAAAGCGCCAGCACGGTAAACTTTACAATCAAGCGGAAAAGGCTTTTCGCTTCATCTTTTTGCGGCATAGGGAACCCTCCTGTACGGTTTGTCTATGCCACAGTCTATGCGCTTGTACAGGCCGGTAGACTTGACCTCCCAGAAAAACTGTTTTTTTCTCGGTCAGAACGCGGATCCAGAGTGACCCAACTCGCGCCTGCGGCGCTTCGGGTCGAAAAAGAGTTGTTCGGCAGCTCTTACTTATCGCTGATTTGTTCGCCTTTGGAAGAGATCGCCCAACGCATGAGCTTGACCCGCGATTTCTCCGCGCCCGTCTCCAGCGTGATGGTGTCGTCTTTGATCTGCACCACTTTTCCCACAATGCCGCCTATGGTGGTAATCTCGTCGCCGACGATCAATTCGCTGCGCATCTTCGCCGCCGCTTTTTTGCGCTTGCTCTCGGGGCGGATCAGCATGAAGTAGAACACGACGATCAGAACCACCGGCAGCAGCAGGGTCATCAGCATAGACGAAAGCGGCGATGCCGCGTTGGGGTCAAGCGCCGCGTCGGGCGTTACCGCCAGGAACAGGGACGCGCTTGAAAAAAACTTTGTTAGCATGGTTTCACCTCCCAGCCCGTCCATTATAATGGCAGAGCGCGTAAAACGCAAGAAAAATTTTAACCGGGGTGCAAAGGGGGCGGAAATTAAAAATGATGGTTAATGCCGCTTTTCTTCATGATCACGTTTGCTGTATGGCGTGATTTAATCTTATCTGAAGTGTTGAAAATTGCGTGTTCGCCTGTAAGGCGAACGAGCGCAGCGCTTGCGAACAGGCGCCTATGGCGCGGCATCGCAAGCCGGAGCGGGCAATTTTCAACATGCCCCTTATGGTCAACTGTGATGTTCTGGTTTGTTAAGGGGCTGTACCATATGTCATGGTCACCCTTCCCACGCCGAATGAAGGTGCATTTGTTGCGGCTCAAAATGTCACGCACCTTCTTTTCGTACTCAGCCACTTACGCGTACATCCTCTCATGACGTTCTGATTGAATGCACAACGGGAGATTCTCATACCCAGTTCCGTTTAGCTCCAAAAGTTCCGGCACTGTGTAGCGGACGCGCTCTACCAACGCGTCAAATGAACCGGACTCCAAGATTAACCCCGGAATGTCATCGCTGGTGGCTATCCATACATTGGCTTCCGAATCCCATTGAAATGTAATGAGGTATTCTGTCATGACCTTCCCTCCATGCCATAAACTGTGTCACTCTAAAAACCTCCCGCTCCGGCTTGCGATGCCGCGCTAAAGCGCCTGTTCGCAAGCCCTCCGCTCGTTCGCCTAGCGGCGAACATGAGGTTTTTAGAGCTTCTTTTACTGTGTCACAGAACCGCGTTGAAATCAAAAATAGGCAGAGCGCGTAAAACGCAAGAAAAATTTTCACGCCAGCGACGTGCCCATCGTTTTGCCGCCCAGCAGATGGAAATGCAGATGCGCCACCGTCTGCCCGGCATCCGCGCCCGCGTTGGTCACCACCCGGAAATCGGTCAGCGACTGCTGTTTCGCAATTTGGGGAATCACTGTCCAGATATGTCCCAGCAGGCTCGCGTGTTCCGGCGCAATCCGCGCGGCGCTCTCGATATGCTCACGCGGGATGATCAGGACATGCACCGGAGCCATCGGCGCGATGTCGTTGAACGCATAAATAAGCTCGTCTTCATACACCTTCGACGAAGGGATCTCCCCCCTGAGGATTTTACAAAATATGCAATCTGTCATCACAATCTCTCCCCGCACTATTGAATGGAATCCAGCGTCTTGACAACCGCTTCCACCGCTTCGTCAAACCGCTCCGCGTTTGTGCCGCCGCCCATCGCGATGTCAGGCCGGCCGCCGCCGCTGCCGCCGCAAATGGCGCAGACGGTCTTCACCACATCCCCCGCTTTGATGCCGCGCTTCACCGCGTCCGCGCCGCTGACCGCGCAGAACGTTAACTTCCCGCCTTCGTCCGCATATAAAACACACACGCCGCCGGGGTTCTTGTCGCGCAGCATCTCGCAGGTCTGGCGCAGCGACGCCGCGTCGGGATTTCGCGCGGTGATCAGTGTAAAGCCGTTTACTTCACGGGCACTCCGAAGCAAACCGTCTATAAAGCCTCCGGCCAGTTTCTGCTGAAGTTGAGCCGCTTCTTTCTGCAAACGCCTATGTTCCGAAACCAACGCCGCCGCCTTTTCAGCCAGATCGGACGGCGTGGCTTTCAACGCCGCCGCCGCGCTGCGCAGCCGCGATTCCGACGTGTCGAACAATTCCAGCGCAGCCAGACCCGTAACGGCTTCGACCCGGCGTACACCCGCCGCGATCGAGCTTTCGGAAAGAACGCGGAACGAACCGGCCATCGCGGTGTTGCCGAGGTGGGTACCGCCGCACAGTTCCATGCTGTAGTCCCCCATCGAAACCACCCGCACAACCGCGCCGTATTTCTCCGAAAAGAGCGCCATCGCTCCCTTCGCTTTGGCCTCCTCCGGCGGCATCGTTTCAACCTTGATAGGATACCCCGCGAGTATCCGGCGGTTGACTTCCGTATTGATTTGCGCAATCTGTTCCGGCGTCAGAGCGGTGAAATGCGTATAGTCAAACCGCAGACGGTCCGGTTCCACCTGCGAACCGGCTTGTTCCACATGGTCGCCCAAAAGATCGCGCAGCGCTTTCTGCAGCAGGTGCGTCGCGCTGTGCGCCCGCATGACGGCAGCGCGGCGCTCCGCGTCCACCGAAGCGGTGACAGTCTGACCGGGCAGGAAATCCCCTTCCGTCTCACCGATGTGAAGTATTTTTCCGTCGGGCAGCTTCTTGACCCCCTCTATGCGGAGGGTTCCGCCCTCTCCGGCAATAACCCCCGTATCGGCGCACTGACCGCCGCTCTCCGCATAAAACGGCGTACGGTCAAGCACCATAAAGCCCTCGCCCGCGGCCAAAACGGTCGCCTCGCAAGAGAGCGTGTCATACCCGACAAACTCGCTCGTCACCTCGCGCGCCAGCCCCAGATCGACGGTGCTCCAGCCGGATACGGTCAACTCGGCGCGCGCGTCGCGCGCGCGCCGGCGCTGCTCCGCCATCAGTTCGTCAAAGCGCTCCCGATCGAGCGTCAACCCCTCTTCCTCCAAGATTTCCAGCGTCAGATCAGGCGGGAAACCGAAGGTATCATACAGCATAAACGCCGCCTCGCCGCCGAAGACCCGCCCCTCAACCTTCGCAATCTCTTCCCGCAGCAGCGACAGCCCCGCGTCGATTGTCTTCAGGAAACGCTCTTCCTCAAGCCGGATGATGGTTTGGATGCGTTCGGCGCGCTGCCTCAGTTCGGGATAAGCCGCCGCGCTCTCTTCAATCACGGTCGCGGCCAGATCGCACAAAAACGGTTTCGTAATCCCGAGCAGCCGCCCGTGGCGGGCGGCGCGGCGCAGCAGACGGCGCAGAACATAACCGCGCTTCTCATTGCTCGGCTGTACGCCGTCGCTGATCAGCATGACGGTGGAACGGATATGGTCGGCCACGACGCGCAGAGACATATCGCTTTGCTCGCCCTGCCCGTACTCCATCCCGGCCAGTTCGCTCACGCGCCGCCGGATACGGGTGATGGTATCCACCTCAAACACGTTCGGCACGCCTTGCACGATACACGCGAGACGCTCCAGCCCCATGCCGAAGTCGATATTCTTCTGTTTCAGCGGCGTGTAGTTGCCCTCGCCGTCGTTGTTAAATTGGGTGAAGACGTTGTTCCCGATTTCAACAAATCGGTCGCAGTCGCAGCCGGGTTTGCAGTCCGGAGAGCCGCAGCCGTACTCAGCGCCGCGATCGAAGTAGATCTCGGAGCTGGGACCGCAGGGACCCGCGCCGATCTCCCAAAAGTTGTCTTCTTTGCCCAGCCGCACCATCCGCGATTCGGGAACGCCAATCTCTTTGACCCAGATGTCATACGCCTCGTCGTCTTCGAGATAGACCGAGCAGTACAGGCGCTCCGGGTCAATCCCCATCACTTCCGTGAAGAATTCCCATGTCCATGTGAGCGCCTCCCGCTTGAAGTAGTCGCCGAACGAGAAGTGCCCCAGCATCTCAAAAAACGTGCAGTGGCGGTCTGTCTTTCCCACCCGCTCGATGTCGATGACGCGGACGCATTTTTGGCAGGTCGTCACCCGCTTTGCCGGAGGGGTTGCCTCGCCGGAAAAAAACGGCTTCATCGGAGCCATACCGCTGTTAATCAGCAGCAGCGTCGCGTCGCTTTCGGGGATGAGAGAGAAAGAGGGCAGGCGCTTATGCTCCTTCGATTCAAAGAAGGAGAGGTATTTTTCGCGGATTTCGTTCAGTCCCAGCATATAGGGCGGTCGTCCTTTCCGGCAGTTAATGTTTGGGTCACTCTAAAAACCTCCCGCTCCGGCTTGCGATGCCGCGGCACAGCCGCCTGTTTGCAAGCGCTCCGCTCGTTCGCCTAACGGCGAACACGAGGTTTTTAGAGCTTCTCAATTGTTTATAAAATCGTCGCTGTTGATAAAGCGCTCGAATCCCGCCTGTGTCTCGAAGAAATGATGGTCGCCGTCTTTGCTCAGCGCGTAATAGTAATAGTTTTCCGTACCCGGATACAGCGCGGCGCGGATCGCCTCGATGCTCGGCGAACAGATCGGTCCCGGCGGCAGCCCTTCGTACTGAAACGTGTTGTATGGGCTGTCGATCTCTGTCCGCCCGGCGTATATCTCTTCCGGGGTGATCTCCCCGTTCTCGCGGCCGATCAGATACACGATCGAGGCGTCGATCTCCAAGCGTCTGTAATTGCTGCTGTTCAGGCGGTTGTAGATTACCGAAGAGATGTTCTTCATTTCGCTGTCGCTCGCGGCTTCCATCTGAATCAGCGAAGCGATGGTAAGAATCCCGTTCAGGTCGTAGTCAATCTCGCTGAGGTACGAGCGCATGCTGTTTGTTAACTTAACGTCGAAGTTATCCAGGAACTTTTGGAACACCTCCGCAGGCGACGCGTCGGTAAAGAAGAGGTACGTATCGGGATACAGATACCCTTCCAGCCGGTTCGGCTCCATCGGGATGTCCGCTAAAAACGGGTAGTCCAGCTCCGCCGTTCCCACGGCGGCCAGCAGGGTTTCGTACTTGCTCACGCCTTGGTCGGCGATCAGCCTGAGCGTCTCCTTAAGGGTTTTGCCTTCGGTCACTTTCACCTGCACCGGCTTGCGCTCCGTAACATTCCTGAACTTCCCCACCAATGCGTGGTAGTCGAGATTGGCGTTGACCGCAAAGGTACCGGGTTCTATCTTTTTCTCGGCTTCGGAGAAGTTGCAGTACAGCGTAAACAGCCATGAGTTTTCGATCACGCCCAGCTCTTTTAGGTTCCGGGACAGCTCGGATACCGTATAATCCTCCGCGATTGTCACGCTGACAGGCAAATCCGGTTTCGACAGCGCGAGAACGTCGTTCGCGCAATTCCACGCGAATACCGCCAAAAACGAGGATACGACGAGGATAAGAATGAAATACAAAACCCCGCGCAAACAGCCCGTGTTCGCCTGCTTCCTTTTCTCAAACTCTATCGGTTTTCTCCCTTGCGGCTTTGCCGTTTGTGCCGCGGGCTCTTTCGGTTTTTGCGGCTGTGCCGCCGTCAGACCCTCTCGGGGTTTTTGCGGCGGGGCTGAATCCGTTTTCGGTTTGGCAAATTTACGCTTTATCCCTATCGGGGCGCGTTTTTTATCGTCCGGCATATTTCCACCCCCGTTATCACCGTGTCCACCGGCATATCCCAATCGTCACGCGGCAGACCTTCCACAAACCGCCCGGGATGACACAATCCAACAAAACGCCCCGTCTTTCCGGCAAGCCAGCGGTCGTAGTACCCGCCGCCGCGCCCCAGACGGAACCCGTTCCGGTCGAACGCCAGCCCCGGAACCACAACCCAAGCGGGCTGCTCCGTCACCGGCGCGTCCTCCGGCGGTTCCCACAGCCCGAACGCCCCGCGCCGCAATTCTTTGTAAGAACGAATCAGCCGCGCCGTCATCACGGCGCTCCCCTCACAGAGCGGCACCGCCAGCGGAATCCCGCGTTCAAAGCAATATCGCAGCACCGGCTCGGTGGCGCACTCTTCCGGCTCGCTCACATAGCAGAAAACGCTGTCCGGCTCTCCGTCTTCTTCCCACGCTTTCACCAAACGCGACGCCGCCGCGCCGCCGTCCGGCAGCGCAGGGTACAGCGCCCGCGCCTCCCGCTTGGTCAAGCGTACAGCAGCTGCGAAGCGAGAAAATCAGCGTTCTCACGGTCAAGCAGGAGCTCAGCCAAAGCTAAGGAAAACGGAATCGACGCGGCGGGTCCCTGCCCCGTAACCAGCGCTCCTTCCCGCACCGCGGCGCGGTCGGGAAGCACATACGCGCCGCCCCGCCTGACCGCCTCCGCGGTCGAGGGGTAACACGTCACCGTCCGTTCTTTTAGCAGCCCCAAACCGGCCAGGAAGCTCGGCGCGGCGCAGATCGCGCCCACCGGAGCGCCTTCTTCAAACGCGCGCGCGGCCAGTTCCCGCACCCGTTCCGAAGCCGCGAGGTTCTCAACCCCGCGCAAACCCCCGGGGAAAATCAGCATCTCATGTGTTCCGTCCGGCACGTCCGAGACCGGGATATCCGCCAAGATTTTTACGCCCCGCGCTCCGGTCACCGTCATTCCGGTCACGCCGACCAGTTTCAGATCAATCTCCAAGCGCCGCAGACAGTCGGCGATCGTCACCGCTTCCATTTCGGCAACCCCGTCCGCCAAAAACAAATAAACCATGAGCGCCTCCTAGGTATACAACAGATTGATATACGGTCTGTGCCGCGCGAGCAATTCCGCCGTCTGCGCGGTAAACGGCTTGATGCAGGCGGCGCAACCGCTCTCGGTAAACCCGGAGGGAACGCGCTCCAATACGCCCCGCCCGTCGCCTGCGGCGTATCCGTCCTCACCGAAAAACACTTCGTATTCCAGCAGAATGGTTTCCCACTCAAACGCGTCCCGCTCCGCGCGGTCCGGGAACGCGCCGTCGTAGAGCTCGCGCAGCCTCGGACTGTCGCCGGTTCCGGCGGGGCGGGAGAAGCGCCCGCCGCCTGTGTGCGCGGTCAGCCCCCGCACGGTAAAGCCAAACTTTCCGTAGTAAACGGCAAGCGCCGCGCTCGCCGGGATCAGGAACGCGCAGTCGCAATGGTCTTCTTCAAACGCCTTCAGCGCGGCGGTGATCAAATTCCCGGCCAGTCCCCGCCTCCGGTACGCCGGGTCGGTCGCGATCCCCATCAGGTAACCCGCCCGCAGCCGCCGTCCGCCGGTTATGACCGTGCGAGGCAGCATATGCAGCATCGAAACGGGCTTGCCGCCGCCGGTATAGATCAGCGCCCGCTCCGGGCGGTAATCGCGGGTGAAAAACGCCTCATCCGCCTCAAACGCGGTGTTCCACAGCGGGCGCAAGTCGTCGCTCTCCCGCGCGGTTCGCAGATCAAGCATACTTTTCCCGCATGGCTTTCGCTTGCCCGCAGCTCATTTTCCCCTCGCCGCAGCTTCCCCATACGCAGGAAGGACCGGCTTTGATAAACAGAAGCGGCGCTTTTTCCCGCGCCAGCGCAAGCATTGATTCCGCGACGGAGCGGATTTCCCACTGCGCCCGGTTGCAGCAGCGGAGCCTAAAAAAGTGCCGCAGCTCCCGCGCGTTCATTGTAATGACGATATGCGTACAGCACGCGTTCGGCAG
>JAISVY010000113.1 GCA_031271325.1 Oscillospiraceae bacterium | reverse complement strand
GCATCCTTCTTCTCTTTTGCCCTCTTTCACACTCCTCTCAGTACGCGTTCCGCCTTGGATTCTCATGCTTAACGCTACTGCTATCCGCTGTTGCATTTACTTTGGGAATTAACCACGCGTGAATGTCCATGTTGCACAGACGAAATGCATGGGCGGCTGTTCCCGATCGCCCATAACCCCGGAAATCCCGCAGCCGCGGGCGGCCGAGGACGGTCGCCCATACATGAGGATGCCGCTTTGTGCGTTTTGTCCGTTCATGCGTCACCTTATTTGTAATTTTACAAAATAGTCTCCCATTGTAAATTTAACTGCACCCCTCGTCGGGTTCTGTTTGTTGGCGCCGCTGTCACGTTTTACCGCAACCCCCTTCAAATTGAAAGAGTTGCGCAAGCGCACCCTATGTTCACCTGCCGGCTCACACAAGACTTTATAGCTTCTCAGTTATTTTGCTGTTCGCAGTACCGGCATGCGGAACCCTCAAACACCGGGAGGTATGGCTCCGTCTTTGTGATGCAGCTGCCGTTATCGCAGCGGTGAACGCCTTGGGGTTCCGCCTCTTTGACCGCGAACGGCGGCAGCGAGCACAGTTCGAGCAGCAGCGCCATCCGCGCGAACATGCCGTAACGAGCCTGCTGAAAGTAAACGGCGCGCGGATCGCCGTCAACGGCTTCGCTGATTTCTCCGGCGCGGGGCAGCGGGTGCATCACCAGCAAATCGGACGGAGCGCCGCTTAGAATTTCCGGCGTGAGGGTATATCGCCCTTTCAGCCGCTCGTACTCGGCGGGGTCGCGAAACCGCTCCCGCTGCAGCCGCGTCATATACAGAACGTCCACGTCCCCGATTGCCGTCCTGAGGTCGGGCTGCTCATCCAGTTTGATTGCGCCGCAGGTACGTTTTACATACTCCGGAAGCGACAGTTCCGGCGCGGACACCAGCACCGCGCGAATCCCTTCAAAACGCGCGAGCGCACGCAGCAGACTGTGGGCGGTGCGCCCGTATTTCAAGTCGCCGCAGACGCAGACGCGCAAGCCTTCGACACTCCCGCGCAGGCGGCGGAGGGTGACGAGGTCGGTCAGGGTCTGGGTCGGGTGGCAGTGTCCGCCGTCCCCCGCGTTGATCACGGGGACGGAGGAATACAGCGACGCCGCCATCGCCGCGCCTTCACGCGGATGGCGCAGCGTCAGCACGTTGGCGTAACCGGAGGTCATGATCACGGTGTCTTTCAGTGTCTCTCCTTTGGATACGCTGGACGCCGCCGGGTCGGAAAAACCGAACACGCCGCCGCCCAGTTTCAGCATCGCCGCCTCGAACGACAGGCGCGTGCGGGTGGACGGCTCATAGAAAAGGGAGGCTAAGGTCTGCCCGCGTAAGGCGTCCCTATAGTCTCCCGGGTGTTCGTAGATTTCCTCAAAACGGCGGTATATGTGCTGCCATTCCCGCTCCGACAGGTCGGTGAAATCAATCAGGTGTCTCATACAGGCAACCTTTCTAAATGTGAGAATCGGGAGCTGCCGGACAGCTCCTTTTTGGCCCGAAGCGCGGTGAGTACTGCGCTCGTTTCTGTTCGGCTTCGCCGAATGA
Source organism: Oscillospiraceae bacterium (assembly GCA_031271325.1). GTDB lineage: Bacteria > Bacillota > Clostridia > Oscillospirales > UBA929 > UBA929. Next base: position 5,477 of record JAISVY010000113.1, on the reverse strand, counting down.
AAACATGTGTTTTTTAGAGCGTCTGATTTGGAGCAGGGCTGCGATACGCTCTTCATCGGTTTCCCAGCAACCACCCCAGTCCAAACATTTGCTTTTCCGGGTGCCACTGCACCGCGCGGATTTGCCCCGTTTCGCCGCGCAGCGCTTCCGCGACGCCGTCTTCGCTCCGGGCGGTGATAAGCAGACCGCGCCCGGGATCTTTTATTGCTTGGTGGTGGTAACTGTTGACCGTCATTCTCTCCCCGTTCTCCGCCGTGACCCAGTGCGTCAGCGGCGGCTCGCCGCCGGGGGCGGCATGGGTTACCCCGCACTGGGACGGGAGGTCTTGCCAGATCGTGCCGCCCAACGCGACATTGATCACCTGCATACCGCGGCAGATGCCGAACACCGGCTTTGCGGCTTGCAAAAAAGCGTCCAGAACGGCGAACTCCAGCTCGTCACGCGGTATGTCCGGCGTCTCGCTTTTGTTGTTCAGCAACATTTTCCCGAACCGCGAGGGGTGAATGTCGCCGCCGCCCGGCAGCAGCAGCGCGTCAAACGCGTTTATATCCGGCATGGGTTCGCCGGGGTACATGACGACCCCGCTATGCCCGAAACGCGCCAGCGCGGTTTGGTATTCGTCTTTTAGCGGATTCAATGTCCCGCCTGTAAGCAAAAACCGCATGATGATTCACCTCGGAACCATCTTATTCGGGAGTTTCGTCCCCTTTTCCGCTTTCGTCAAACGCTTCGGGCACGAATTCCCGCACACGCGGGCGCGGATCGCTCTCAAGCCTCGAAAGCTTCTGCTCTGTCTCGGCAAACCGCTCGGAAAACCGCGCAAAAAAACCGCGCATGCGGTCAAGCTCCAGAACGATCTCCAGTGAAGACGCTTTCCCCTCCGACAGTATCTCGTTAAAGCGGGCGCGCGTTTCCGCGACCAGCTTGGACGTTTCCGACCTGACCGTTTCGGCTTCGCGGAGATTGCGCTCCAGCGTCTCTTTGCTGCGGTCTGCCTGTTCCATCTCTTCCGTCAGCGAACGGACGCGTTCGGCGAGGGTCTGCACGTTTCCGGTCAGCGCGCTGATGCGTCTCGCGGCACCCTCCCGCTCGGCAATCAGGTTTTGCCGCTCGTCGAGCAAACGGGAGCGTTCGCCGAGCCATGCGGCGCGTTCGTTGACGATGTCGGCCAGTTCCTGTTCCCTCCGCGTGAGGGTATCGATCACGGAATCCCGCTCGCCCTCAAACACAGCCTTTTCCTGCCGCGCGCGTTTGATCGAGTCGTTTTCGGCCTCGCGCTCGGCAATCACGGTGTCCAGCTCGCTGCGCAGGTTATCCCGCTCTTTGCGCATCTCATAAAACTGAAGCAGCAGCGCCTCCCGCTCTTCGGTCGCCGAACCCTCTTCGGGGATCGCCTTCTCCAAGCGGAGCGCCGCCAGTTCGGCTTCCAGCGCTTCTGTTTTTTTAACAAGCTGATCGCGTTCCTCAACCAGCGAGGCGACTTCCGCTTGCGCGGCGTGCTGACGGCCGGCGGGGTCGCGTTTGCCGTGCGCCGCCACCGCGTCGTCGCGTTCACGGCGCAGTTTATCCGCGCCGGCTCGCAGCGCTTCGGTTTCCTCACGCCGCTCTTTGGACATCTGCGCGAGATAATCCACCACGTCACGCGTATTGAAGCCGCCTACGATGCTCTTGCGGAAGGACTTGTTTTTCATTACAACGCCTCCAACAGCGTCTCCTTCGGCTGTACGCCGACAAACCGGGCGGTTTCCTTACCGTCCCTGAACACGATCACGGTCGGAATGCTCATCACGCCGTAATCCGCCGCGAGAGCGCCCTCCGCATCGACGTCGAGCTTGCAGATTTTTGCGTCTGTTTCCTCCGCCAGTTCTTCGATCACCGGAGCGATCATACGGCAGGGACCGCACCACGACGCCCAAAAGTCCACCAGTACAGTGCCCTCCGCCTCCAACACCTCCGCGTCGAAGGTATCCGCGTCCAGAACCGTTATCTTATCGTTTGCCATGCCGTGTTTCTCCTCTCAAGCAAACCGTACTCTATGACGGCTGTTATGGGAATGTTGAAAAATGTACCGTTCCAGCTCGCGCACCGCGCCGCAGACGCTTAACCGCAGGCGCTTTGCCCGTTCGCTTCGCGGCGAACACACACTTTTCAGCATTTTGATTATATCACCGTGCCGTACAACTGTCAAGGCGAAACAAAGAAAATACCGCTTGCATATAATCAAGAAGTGTGATACAATGTGTCCAAATGGGCTTATGGGTTACGGAGGTTTTTTAGTGAAAAAGCCGGTTCTGTTTCTCCTGGTTTTGTCCCTGCTGATCCTTCCCGGCGCCGCCGCTCCCGGCGATGAAAGCGCCGGAGAAGCGGATTTGCCGTCTTCCGATTTCCGCGGCGTGTCCTACGCCTCTTTGGGGGATATTCCGCCGGAGCACGTGCCGGAAGCAGAGATTGTGATCGACATTGAGGCGTTCGCCGAGCCGGAGCGGATGCCGCTGCTGAACGAGGGGCAGGGCGGAAGACCGGACGCCCTGCGTCTGGACGAAGACGGCTTTGTCACCTACACGGTCGAAGTTCCGCAGGATGGGCGGTACTGCCTGTGGATGGACTATGTGACCATCCCCGCAAATCAGTCCAACATGGAGATAGCCGTTGAAATCGACGGCGAGCTGCCCTTCCGGGAAGCCGGGGTCTGCATCTTCCGCCGGATGTGGCGGTATGCCGAAACCGAACGCCGGGAGGACAACAAAGGGAATATGCTCCGCCCGACCAGCGCGGAGGTTGAGTATTTTGTCGGCGGCGCTTACTTTGAAGACAAAGAAGGGCTGTACGCCGACCCGTTCGCGTTCTTTCTTTCCAAAGGTACGCATACCCTCACCCTGCGCAGTATCCGCGAACCGATCGGGATCGCGGGGCTTCGCCTGACGCCGCCGCCGGTTACCCCGACATACGCCGAAGTTTCGGCGGGTTACCCTTCCGACGCGGGCGCTTCGGCGGAGCCGGTCACCGTCCGGGCGACCGACGCCCATCTCCGTTCCGATCAGGCGCTGCTGCCCGCGACCGACCGCTCCAACCCGAACCTCGACCCGGTCAGCCTGACAAACATTACATACAACATCATGGGCGGCGACGCGTGGTTCCTTCCGGGACAATCGATTTCCTGGCTGCTCGACGTGGAGTCGGACGGCTACTACACCATTAACTTTATCTATAAACAGGACGCCGTTGTCTCTCTGCCCGTTACGCGGGCATTGAAGATTGACGGCGAATTTCCGTTTGAGGAAGCGCGGGCGATGGTCTTCCCTTATTCCTCCGACTGGGAGCGCCTGACCGTCCCCGCGGGAGACGTTGAAGAAGCGCTCTTCTGGCTGGAAGCCGGAACACATGAGCTTTCGCTGAACGTCACGCTGGGTCCGACGGCGGATGTGTGCCGCCGTGTCTCCGAGATCACCACCGCCCTCTCCGACCTCTACACACAGATCGTCATGATCACCGGTCCCAACCCGGACACCATGCGCGACTACCGGATCGACGAGCGCCTGCCGAACATACTGGATGATTTTGACCGTTACGCCAAGCAGCTCGACGGCATCGTGCTCGACATTGAGCAACTCGGCGGCGGGCGCAACGACGCGCTGTCAGTTTCCATTATCGCTTCGCAGCTCCACGACTTCGTGCGCGAACCGGACAGCATTCCGGGGCGTATGATGCGCTTCAAAGACAATGTCATCAACCTCTCGATCTGGGTGCTGATGGCATCGGAGATGCCGCTCGCGCTGTATTCGGTCACGGCGTGCGCGCCCGGCACCGCATTTGAGCCGATCAAACCGGGCTTTTTTGAATCTCTGTGGTTCTCGGTCAGGCGGTTTTTCGCTTCGTTCACCTCGATGGCCGACATGGCCGGCGACGTATACGAAGAAGACGAAGAACACGTCATCAACGTATGGGGTTCCTACGGCAAAGACTATGCCGAGACAATCAAGCGGCTCTGCGATGAGATATTCACCCCGCAGACCGGCATCAAAGTCAATTTCAGCGTCTTGAACAGAGACGAGCAGATGTTTTTCGCCATTTCGTCCAAAACCGGACCCGACGTGTGTCTCAATGTGCTGCGCGGTTTCCCGCTCGATTTCGGGCTGCGCAACGCCGCCGTGGATCTCGCGGAACTGCCGGGCTACGAAGAGTTTGAGAAGCTGTTCGCCCCGACGATGATGGAGCCGCTCTCGTTCCGGGGCAAGACCTACGGTTTTCCGGTGCAGCACGTCTTCCCGGTGATGTATGTGCGCACCGACATCTTCGCAGACCTGGGACTGAGCGTGCCCGAAACGTGGGACGACTTCAACAGGGTCATCAAGGCGCTTGCCGAACGCAACCTCCAGTTCTCGCCGGGCGGCGACCTGCTCGCCTTTTTCCTCCTGCAAAACGGCGGCAGTTATTTCAATGAAGACCTGACAGCCTGTATCCTCGACTCGCCGGCGGGGATTGAGGCGCAGACAAGGGCGACCGACTTTTTCACCCTGCACGGCGCTCCGTTGGTGAGCAGTTTCTTTGACCGCTTCCGTACCGGCGAAATGCCAATCGGCATTGCCGACAACACCTTGTTCACAAACCTCCACTACGCCGCGCTGGAGATCAAAGACAGCTGGGCGATGTACCCCGTACCGGGGACGCTCCGGCCCGACGGTTCGGTTGACCGCACGATTGTGTCCGGATCCGGGATCGGGCTGACGACCTCAGGGTTCATCACCAACTCGCGCCCGGAACGGCAGGACGATGCGTGGGAATTTGTCAAGTGGTTCATGTCGGTAGATGCGCAGACGCGCTATTGCCGGGAGATGGAAGCCATTTTCAGCACGATCGGGCGGATGTACACCGCGACCGTCCCCGCCCTGCTCTCACAGGCATGGACGAAGAACGCCTATGAAACGATGACTGAATCGCTGAACAACATCCGTGAGATTCCGGGCGTACCCGGCGCTTACTTCCTGGGGCGGCACATCACCAACGCCTCCAACGAGATCATCCTGATGGGCGAATCGCCGCGCACCGCGATGGTGAAATACACCGAGATGATCAATCAGGAAATCACGTGGAAATATGAAGAACTTGGACTGAACAATTAAGAAGCTCTAAAACCTCGTGTTCGCCGTTAGGCGAACGAGCGGAGCGCTTGCGAACAGGCGGCTGTGCCGCGGCATCGCAAGCTGGAGCGGGAGGTTTTTAGAGTGACCCAATTGTCAATTGTCCGTTGTTCACATCCCGCCCCCCACACGACGGCAATTGTCCCCTTCCCCTCGGAAATTTTTAGTGAAACAGCAAAAAAACTTGACACAGCACGTTTTATGTGGTATATATAATCCGGTTCCATAGACAGCGGGTAACGTTGAGCCGCGACAGCGGCTCAACGCGTAAACCCCGCCGAGGAGCAGAGCCATATTGTGGTTTTGTTTCCGTGTCTTTTGGATACGGAATTTTTTATT
>JAISVY010000035.1 GCA_031271325.1 Oscillospiraceae bacterium | reverse complement strand
TCCTGACAAACCCGGATCGATTCGCCGCCGGAGACGAACGAAATATCCACCAGTTCCGGCTTAAACGGAGCTTTGCTGTAACCCATCGCGCATATCTCGCGCCCCCAGTTGGCATCCGCGCCGTACATCGCCGCCTTGACCAAGCTGGACGAGACTACGCTCATCGCGAGTTTCTCGGCGCATTCTTCGCTGCCCGCGCCTTTGACGAGGCAGGAGACGAGCTTGGTCGCGCCTTCGCCGTCGCGGGCGATCATCTTCGCGAGTTTCGCGTTGACATAGTTGAGCGCTTCCAGAAACACGCGGTAATCGGTGTCTTTCCACTCGATCTGCGGGTTTTGCGCAAGACCGCTGGCCAGAATGGCCACCATATCGTTGGTCGAAGTGTCGCCGTCTACGCTGATGCGGTTATAGGTGATGCGGTTCGATTCGCTCAGCGCCGTATGCAGCATCTCGGACGTGATCGAGATGTCGGTGGTGATAAACGCCAGCATTGTCGCCATATTGGGGTGAATCATGCCGCTGCCCTTGGCGATACCGCCCACGTTCACCGTCTTGCCGGCGACGGTGATCTCCACCGCGACCTGCTTGGAAACGGTATCGGTCGTCATGATGGCGTTCGCCGCATCGTCGGAACCGTAGCGCGACAGCCCGCGCGTCAGCTGCGGGATCGCGTCCGTCACTGCTTCGACCGGTAAGGGGAAGCCGATTACGCCGGTGGAGTTAATGATGATGTCATCGGGTTTGATGTTCAGTTCCTGCGCCAGCGTCTCGCAGATTTTCAGGGCGTTTTCCTCGCCTCTGGGGGCGCAGGCGTTGGCGTTGCCGCTGTTGGCGATGATAGCGCGCGCCGAACCCCGCTCGAGGTTGCGCATCGTCACGTAAATGGGAGCCGCTTTGACCCGGTTCGTGGTGTACAGCGCCGCCACGGAGCAGTCGCAGTCGGCGAAGATCAGCGCCAAGTCTTTCTTGTTGGGGTTTTTGCGCACGCCGGCATACACGCCGGAGGCGGAGAACCCTTTGGCGGCGCAGCAGCCGCCCGGTATTTCTTTCATGACAGTAACTCCTTAAACTTTAATTTAAAACACTGCACGGCGGAACCGCCCGCGCCTTTCCCCAAGTTATCGAACCGCGCGGTGACAACGGTTTGCGTTTCGTGCCCAAAAACAAATATCTCCATGTCGTCCGAGCCGTTCAGCGCCTGCATCGCAAGCCGCCCGTTTTCCAAACAGCCCTCGCCGCCGAACGGCATCACCCGCACATGCTCCGCTCCTTGATACCACGCCGCAAGATGCCCGTGGAGCGGGAGCGCGGGCGCGTCCAGCGGGATGCTGACCAGCATCCCTTGCCGCACCGGTGCGAGCACGGGCAAAAAAACCGGCGGTTTCTCCAACCCGCAGACGCTCTGCATCTCCGGCAGGTGTTTGTGCGTCAGACCCAGCGCGTAAGGGCGGGCGTCGGCGGGCGCGCCGGGGGACTCGTACTCCGCGATCATCGGCTTGCCGCCGCCGCTGTAACCGGTCAGCGAGAAGCAGGAAAGCGCTGCTCCCGAAGCTATCAGCCCCGCCCAGACCAGCGGATAGACAACGGCGCAAAACCCCGAGGCGTGACAGCCGGGTACCGCAATCCGGCGGGAGGCAAGAATTGCTTCTTTGTGCTCAACGGACAGTTCAGGGAACCCGTATGCCCAGCCGGGGTGTGTGCGGTGCGCGGTGGACGCGTCGAAGACGACGGCGCCGGGGTTCGTGATCATGGAAACGGCTTCCCGCGCCGCGTCGTCGGGGAGGCAGAGAAAGACGGCGTCAGCTTCGTTCAGCATCTGTTTGCGCGCTTCCGGGTTCTTGCGTTCGCTTTCCCCGAGGGTGATCAGTTCCGCGCCGGGGAGCGCGTTTAATCTCTCTTCGATTTGCAGACCGGTCGTCCCGGCTCTGCCGTCAATAAACACTTTGATCATAGCCCGCGCCTCTTTACACAAGTATCCAGGTTAACCGCCTCGTATATGTCGTCCCCGAACAGCGGAGAAAACTCTTTGTACCGTTCCGGCGGCAGCGTCTCCAGTGTCACGCCGGTTTCGGCGCAGAAGCGGACGATCTGCCCGGCGACCGCGTACGCCTCCCGGAACGGCAGTCCCTTCCCCACAAGGTAGTCGGCACAGTCGGTGGCGTTGAGGAATCCCTCGGCCGCCGCCGCCCGCATCCGCTCCGGGCGGAAAACAATCGCGCCCATCATCGGCGTAAACGCCGCGAGGCAGGCGGAAACGGTGTCCAGCGCGTCAAACAGGCTTTCTTTGTCCTCCTGCATATCCTTATTATAAGCCAGCGCCAGCCCTTTCATCATCGTGAGCGTCCCCATCAGGCTGCCGAAGACGCGCCCGGTTTTGCCGCGGATCAGCTCGCAGAGATCGGGGTTCTTCTTCTGCGGCATGATCGAGGAGCCGGTGGCGAATTCGTCGGGCAGCGCCGCGAAAGCGAACTCGGAGGAGCACCACAGAATCACCTCTTCGCTCATGCGCGACAGATGCGTCATGATCACCGAGAGCGCGGCAAGCGTCTCCAAAACGAAGTCCCGGTCACTGACCGCGTCCATCGTGTTCGCGCAGGGGCGGGCGAAACCGAGAGCAGCCGCCGTCGCCTGCCGGTCAATCGGGTAGGTCGTCCCGGCCAGCGCGCCCGCGCCGAGCGGGCATTCGTCCATCCGCGCCAGCGCGTCGGAAAGGCGGCTTCCGTCGCGGCGGAGCATCTCCCTCCACGCGCCCAAGTGCAAAGCCAGCGTAACCGGCTGCGCCCGCTGGAGGTGGGTATAACCCGGCATAACCGTCCGCCTGTGTTCGCCGGCGCGGCGGGAGAGGGTTTGGTCCAGCTCCGCGATCTGCCCCTGCAAAGCCCCCAGCGCGGTCTTGGTATACAGGCGGAGATCCAGCGCGACTTGGTCGTTGCGGCTGCGTCCGGTGTGCAGGCGCTTCCCGGCGTCGCCGACGCGGCGGGTCAGTTCGCTCTCCACAAAGGTGTGGATGTCCTCCGCCGTCATATCAACCGGCAGGATTCCGTTCTCGAGGTCGGTTCGGATCCCTTCCAGCCCCGCCGCGATGGCGGCGGCGTCCTCCGGCGGCAGGATCCCCTGCTTACCCAACATCGCGGCGTGGGCTAACGAGCCGCGGATGTCTTCAAAAACCAGCCGGCTGTCAAACCCGACCGAGCGGTTGAACGCTTCGAGCGCGGGATCTGTCTCCCCGGTCGCGCGTCCTGCCCAAAGTTTCATGTGCGTTCCCTCTTTAGTGAATATTTATGCTGCATAAATGGTTGTTTATGCATTCCACAGCTTCGCCCGGACTTTATCCGGCAGACCGAATAAATTGATGAAGCCTTCGGAGTCTTTTTGGTTGTATTCGCTCTCGCCGAACGATGCCAGCTCTTCGGAATAGAGCGAGTAGGGGCTTTCCATCCCCTGACCGATCAGGTTGCCCTTGTAGAGCTTGAGCCGTACCGTGCCGGTTACGCGCTCCTGCGTCTTATCGACGAAGGCGCTCAGCGCCTCGCGCAGCGGGGTGAACCATTGCCCGAAGTATACCAGCTCCGCGAAGCGCACAGCCAGCTGCTGCTTCATATGCTGGGTGTCGCGGTCGAGCGTGAGCTGTTCCAGCATGGCGTGGGCTTTATACAGGATCGCGCCGCCCGGCGTTTCATATACACCGCGTGATTTCATCCCGACCAGGCGGTTCTCCACCATATCCACGATGCCGACACCGTGTTTGCCGCCCAGCTTATTCAACGCCCCGATCAGCGAAACACCGTCCATTTCCGCGCCGTTCAGCGAGGCGGGAACGCCTTTGACAAAGCCCAGCGAGATCACCTCCGGCTTGTCGGGCGCGGCTTCGGGCGTTACGCCCATCTCGAGAATGGTGTCGTATTTCGGAGCGTTGGCGGGGTTCTCCAAGTCAAGCCCTTCGTGGGAGAGGTGCCAGAGGTTTTTATCCTTGGAGTAGTTTGTCTCGCGGTTGATCGGCAGAGGGATGCCCCGCGCCTCGGCGTACGCGATTTCGTCTTCGCGGCTTTTGAGTTCCCATTCGCGCCAAGGGGCGATGACACGCAAGTCCGGCGCGAACGCCTTGATCGCCAGCTCAAAGCGCACTTGGTCGTTGCCCTTGCCGGTGCAGCCGTGCGCAATCGCGTCCGCGCCTTCCTTCAGCGCGATTTCGGCGATGCGCTTCGCGATTACCGGGCGGGCAAACGATGTGCCGAGCAGGTACTCGCCCTCATACACCGCCCCGGCTTTGACGGTCGGGACGATATAATCGTTGACAAACTCCTGCCGCAAGTCTTCGATATAGCACTTCGAAGCGCCGGTTTTGACCGCCTTGCCGATCAAGCCGTCCAGTTCCGCGCCCTGACCGACGTCGGCCGCCACCGCGACGACCTCGCAGCCGTAATTTTCCTTGAGCCACGGGATGATGACCGAGGTATCCAGCCCTCCCGAATACGCCAGCACCGCTTTTTTACATGCCTTCATATGCGCACCCCTTTCCGTAATGGAGAGAGTATATCATACGATGAATAATTATGCAACCCCTTTTTTGATTTTTTCCTTGTACTTTTCGCGGCGGTGCGTTATAATGGATAGGAGTATGGGTGAAGGGAGGCGGGGTCATAGAAGTGTCTAAGGTTACACAGGAAGAGTTCCTGACGCTGGTGCGTTATATGAAGGACAACTACGGCATCAATCTGGCGCAGAAACTGGCGCTGGTGGAAGGACGTTTATGGAACGTCATCCGTCAAAAGGGGTTTTCCTCGCTCAAAGAATATTTCGATTTCGTGATCTCCGACAAGACCGGCACCGAAGCCAAGACCCTGCTCACCCGCCTGACCACCAACTATACATATTTCATGCGGGAAGACCAGCATTATAAGTTCCTCACCGGCGATATTCTGCCCGAGCTTGTTGACCGTCTCCGCGTCAAGGACCTTCGCATCTGGAGCGCCGGATGTTCTTCCGGCGAAGAGCCGTACACCACGGCGATGGTGCTCGACGACTTTTTCGGGCCGTCGAAAAGCCAGTGGGACGCGAAGATTCTCGCGACCGACATATCCCCGCAGGTGCTGCAGATGGCCGGCGAAGCCGTTTACCCCGAAGACAGGCTGCAAAACTTGCCGCCCGCCTGGAAACAGAAATATTTCAACAAAGAGCCGGGCGATCAGTTCCGCGTGAAAGACTTCATTAAAAGCGAAGTGGTTTTCCGCTCGTTCAACCTCATGGAGGATTTCCCGTTCAAAAAACCGTTCCATGTCATCTTCTGCCGCAACGTGATGATCTACTTTGACAAATTCACCCGCGACGGGCTGATCGAGCGTTTCCACGACGCGCTGGAACCGGGCGGCTATCTGTTTATCGGTCTTTCGGAAACCGTGGATAAAACCACGACGCGCTTCCAGTTCGTCAAGCCGTCGATCTATCGCAGGGTATAAGCCCGAGAAGCTCTAAAACCCCGTGTACGCCGCAAAGATAAAAAATACGAAGGAGGAATCATATTTGCCGGGCGGGAAGATAAGAGTACTCGTGGTGGATGATTCGCTCTTTTTCCGAGGGATGCTGGTGCGAGGCCTGACATCCGTCTCCGATATTGAGGTGGTCGGCGAGGCGTTCGACCCCTACGATGCGCGCGACAGTCTACTTACGCTTGAACCGGACGTGATGACGCTCGATATAGAGATGCCCAACATGAACGGGGTGGAATTCCTGAAGATTCTGCTGCCGCAATGGAAGATACCCGTGGTGGTGATCTCCAGCCGGGGCGACCTCTCCGACGCGGTCAAACGTGCGGGCGCGGCCGATTTTTTCCAAAAGCCCGACCCCAAAAACCCCGATTCGGTGAAAAACTTTCTGGCCGAGCTGCCGAAGCGGATCCGTTTCGCCGTTTCGAAGACCCTTCAGCGCCCGCAGAGCGCGAAACCGTCCGGCTCGATCATCGCGCTGGGCGCGTCGACCGGCGGTACGCAGGCAACCGCCCGCATCCTCAAAGAACTGCCCGCGAACCTTCCGGGGATCGTGATCGTGCAGCATATGCCGCCCGACTTCACCCGCATGTATGCCCAAAGCCTTGACCGTGACTGCGCCGTGACGGTCGCCGAAGCGCGGGAGGGCGACGTGGTCGAGCGCGGGAAGGCGCTGATCGCGCCGGGCGGAGAAACGCATATGGAGATCCAGAAGCGCGGAGAGAAGATTTACATCCACCTCACGCGCGGCGAGAAGGTCAACGGGCACTGCCCTTCGGTTGACACACTGTTTCATTCGGTTGCGAGGAACGTACCCGGAAGCGCCGCCGTCGGCGTTCTGCTGACGGGGATGGGCGTAGACGGGGCGAAGGGGCTGCTCGCCATGCGCAAGACCGGCTCTTACACCCTCGGGCAGGACGAAAAGAGCAGCGTGGTATACGGTATGCCGCGCGAAGCGTTTGAAATCGGCGCGGTGGCGCGGCAAGCCCCGCTGGAAAGCATAGCCGCACTGGTGGTTAAGTACGCCCAGGGATTGAGGTAGGCTCGTTATGGAGCACATTGTGGGGATCGGGGGGTTCGCCGTTTCCGGCAGCCCCGACGACGTTATAAAAACCTTTGCTCTCTCCACCTGTGTCGGGCTGGTGTACTACAGTATGCGCAAACGCTGTCTCGCGATGGCGCATATCCAGCTCCCCGAGTGCCGCGCGATGGGTTCGGGCGACAAACCGAGCCGGTTTGCCGACACCGCCCCGGAGTTTTTGCTCAACGAAATCAAGCGCGACCACGGCGTCACCGCGAGAGAGGTTCTGATCAGCCTCTACGGCGGCATCGACGCCAAAGGTCCCGGGGACTGCTTCCGCATCGGAGAGAAAAACTTGGCCAACGTCAAAGCCAAACTGCGTCAGTTGGGGCTTGCGTACAAAGAGGTGGACACCGGCGGGCAGGAAAGCCGGACGCTGGTTGCTTACGCCTCCACCGGTATCGTGGAGGTTATCAAGCGCCCGATGGCGTTTACGCAGGGTGCCGCGAACCAGCAGCGCCGGCCGTTCGGCCGGTGACGGGCATCGAATTTACAAGCCATTTTTCAGGTTACCTTGACATATATTGTAGGTTTGTGGTAAGCTATGAAGGAAGTGTTGAAAATTGCGTGTTCGCCTGAAAGGCGAACGAGCGCAGCGCTTGCGAACAGCCATCGCAGACGTGAGCGCCTATGGCGCGGCATCGCAAAAGCGCCTGCGGTGAAGAGCGGGCTTGCTCGCTCAACAGCCCGGTAAAGCCGGAGCGGGTTTTCAACATGCCCATGAAGAAACAAAGCGGGAGGCGGCTTGATGGACGGGGTCGGCAATATAGCGGCTCAACGTATCTATGACGCTCTGCAGCGCGTCGAATCGAGAATGCAGGAGATCGAGAGCCGCACGGGTCTCTCCTTTTCCATGTATTTGGCGCGTTCGCAGGGCGCGCAGTCGCTCGGCGGAGCCGCGGCGGTAGATGCCGCCGGTTTGGACGAGCCCGACGAGACCGGCGACGATCCGGACATCGTCGAAACCGTGCCGGCGGAGGAAGCGTCCGGAACGGGCGAAGCCGCCGTGAACGTCGTCAGCACCGGCAGCTTGTTTTCCCGGCTGCCCGCGAGCGAATACGATAACCTGTTTTTGGAAGTCGCCGCCCGTTACGGGTTGAATCCGTCTTTAATCAAGGCATTGAGTTTCGCCGAAAGCTCCTTCCGCCCCTCCGCCGTGTCAGGCGCGGGCGCGATGGGGCTGATGCAGCTGATGCCCTATACCGCCGAAGCGCTGGACGTGAGAGACCCGTTCGACCCGGAGCAGAACGTGGACGGCGGCGCGAGGCTGCTCTCCTCGCTGCTCGACCAATTCGACGGCGACGCGTTATTGGCGCTGGCGGCGTATAACTGCGGCGCGTACGGCGTAACCTCGCGCGGCATCACCGACCTGTCCGACGGTATGCAGCGAGCGCTGCTGCCCTCCGAGACGCGCGGCTATATCGGCAACATAGAGGATTACCTTTCCTCGGCGCAGGCGCTGGGCGTGCTGGACAGCCCGTACGCTGTCTAGCAGGTTTTTACATACACGACATGTTTTACGCGGTTTTTTAACGCATATTCCCGTTTTTGCTACAGTATTGTGTTAAACGGTACGATGCACACTAGATTAATGAGCTGCCGAACAACTCCTTTTCGACCCGAAGCGCCGCAGGCGCGAGTTGTCAAATTCTGAATTTTGGAGCTTTGTTTCGCAGAAATCAAAGCGAAAAATTCTGAATTTGCCGGTCGAAAAGAGTTGTGAAGCGTGACAGCGGCATTGTTCGGCAATCCCTATATAGCGTTCTTTTGAAACCACGGCGGTTATTACGGTAAGGGAAGTGGTTGCGTGATATTTGGCAATATGTTCCGTCAAGTCAACCTGATGCAGCGCGGCATGGACGCGGCGTGGGCCCGCGAAGAGGTCATTACCAACAACATCGTCAACGCAGACACGCCGGGATATAAAGTCCAGCATGTGGCGTTCGAGTCGATGATGCAGGCCGCTTTGGCCGGCGAAGGCGGCTTGGAGGGCAGCACGACCAACCCCAAACACTTCAAGATCGGCGGGCCGTCCGACCCGCTGAAGGTGACGCCGGTGACCCTCACCGACATGCATTATACCGCGCGGATGGACGGCAGCAACGTGAATATCGACCAAGAAATGTCGGAGCTGGCCGAGAACTATATCCGGTACAGCGCCATGCAAACGCAGGTTTCCAGCGAATTCAACCGTTTACGTATGGTCATAAGGGAAGGAAACTGACCATGCGCCGCGCCGCAGCCCCGCAGGGAGACTTGGAACCTGTTACTACCCTGTGAGCGCGGCGGAAGATCGGTTTGCCGCAAGACAAAAACGGAGCGTTACAGGAGGTTTATCAATGGGAATCTTTCGCAGTATGGAGATTTGCGCGTCTGGCATGACGGCGCAGCGTTACCGCATGGATGTGATCAGTCAGAACCTCGCGAACGAGGACACGACCCGCACGGCCGACGGCACGCCGTACCGCCGCCGTTTGGTGGTGTTCCAAGAGAAGAACGAGCCGTATTCGTTCGCCAACTGGTTTACGGCGGCGCAGCAGGCGGGGCGGAGCGCCGGAGCCGGCGTACGCGTCGTGAGCGTGGAGGAGGACTACAAAAGCGACTTCAAGGTGGTCTACGACCCCAAACACCCCGACGCCGACGCGGAAGGCTATGTGCGTTACCCGAACGTAGACCGCGAACAGGAGTTGGTTGATATGCTCGGCGCGCTCCGCGCCTACGAGGCCAACGTCACCGCGATGAACAATTTCAAAAACATGGCGACAAAAGCGCTCGAGATCGCGAGATAATTCAGCTGTTTCTCACGTTCCAAACCGTTATCTGTTTGTTGTTCACTGCTAAAGGTTCACGCTTCGTTTCAAACCGAGAAAAAGTTTTCGAAAGGGTAGATTTACATGGCGATTGACGCATTGAGCCTCTTTAACAATACCTCGATTCTGCCTTCGCTCACCACCACCGGGCGCGTTACGAACACTTATCCGTATCCTACGGTCGCCGAAGAGGCGCAGACCCCCTTCGCCGATCTCCTGACACAGGCGATGGGCGATACGGTCAGCAGCGACCTGGATTCCAAGCTGCTCGGCATAGACTTGCTTCTGGGCGGCGAAGCGGATTTGCACAGCATCCCCATCGCCCAGCAGAAAGCCGAGATGCTGCTCAACCTCACCGTGCAAATTCGCAACAAGATGGTGGAAAGCTACCAGGAAATCATGAGGATGCAGGTATAATCGAGAAGCTCTAAAAAGAGAAGATCTAAAAAGGAGAAGCTCTAAAAACCTCATGTTCGCCGCTAGGCGAACGAGCGGAGCACTTGCGAACAGGCGCCTCTGGCGCGGCATCGCAAGCCGGAGCGGGAGGTTTTTAGAGTGACACAATTACATGTTCGCCGCTAGGCGAACGGCTCGAGCGCTTGCGAACAGGCGCCTCTGGCGCGGCATCGCAAGCCGGAGCGGGAGGTTTTTAGAGTGACACAATTGCATGTTCGCCGCTAGGCGAACGGCTCGAGCGCTTGCGAACAGGCGCGCATCGCGCGTTCGCGGTTGACCGGGGACTTACATTGAACATCAGAATACGGAGCGTGACAAAACCGTACCAAACGCACGAGGTGGTATTTTGGATTTCCTCAAAAATATTTTTACCCGCATCAGAAACTGGATTACGGGCATATGGGAAAAAACGGAGAGGCGCGACAGGATGCGCTTCCTCGTTATTTCGGTTATCGCGCTGACGCTGATCATCGCGGCGTTTGTCATGCTCGGGAGCGGCAGCTATGTCGAGCTAAGCACCAACATGGACGCGGAGGCGATTGCCGCGGCGCAGTCGGTGCTGGACGAAAACGCCATCGGTTATCGGATGGACGGCGAAAAACTGCTGGTTCATAAAGACGACCAGACCGAAGCCGTATCGGTTCTGACGCTTTCGGGGCGGCTCCCCTACGAACCGAACTATTCAATCTACCAAATGGGCAGCGGTCTGTCGGGCACGGAAGACGACCGCAATATGTACGCGAACCTCATGAAGGAAGATCAGATCCGGCAGACGCTGGAGCGTTTTGATTTCGTGGAGTCGGCCGCCGTGATTCTAAACACCGCCAACAACACCAACGCCATTTTTATCAGCGAGATGGAGATCAGTACCGCCTCGGTTCAGCTGCTGCTGAGCGAAACCGAATTGGAGCGGTCGCAAATCGACGCGATGGTTGACCATGTGGCGACCGCCGCCGGGATTGAGCCGGAGAACGTAACGATCACCGACCAAACCGGCCGGAAGCTCAACAAGCTCGCGATCAGCGACGAGTCAGACCTTCTGCAGCGGCGCGACAGCTACAAAAAGCAGTTTGAAGGCGATTTGGCGTACTCGCTGAGCAGATTGCTCGATCCGATATTCGGCTCGGAAAATGTCAGCATAACCCCGAACGCCGTATTCAACTACGACGAAACCACGATTCAAAAGACGGAATTCGCTCCCGTGGTCGATGAAGACGGGATAGCCCGCTCCGTTCAGACCTTGGTGGAAGACGCGATCGGCAACGCGCCCTACGGCGGGGAACCGGGCACCGACGAAGACGGGCTGGGCGAAGACTACGCCGAAGTGGACGACATGGTCAGCGAGTATCACCAGACGCAGGAAACGATCAACTATGAAATCAACCAAACCCTCACGGAGATCCGGCCTGAAATGGGTGCGCTGGAGAACATCATGCTTTCGGCGGCGATCAATTCCAATGTAATTACCGAAGACGAACAGAACACCGAAGCGATCATGATGCTGATCGGCGCCGCCGCCGGAATCCCGCCGGAAGAACAGGAGAGCCGTATTGCGGTGCAATACCACCCGTTTCGCGGTCTTGTTCAGGAAGAGCAAGACCGTGCGGAATACGAGGCGTGGCTGCGGCGGCAGGAATTGTTTGAACTGATCAAACTGCTGGCGCTGTATCTGATCATCGGAGTGTGCGTGATCATCCTCATCTGGCGCACCTTCGCCTTCCTCAAGCCCAAGCCCGTGGAAGTACCCGAAGAAGAACCGTTTATGCTGGGCGATATGGAAGACTACGGCGAACTCTTGGAAGCCGCCGAAGCGAACCAAGAGCTGGAGGTCACCAAAACGCCGTCGCGCGAACGCGTAGAACAATTTGTGGAGAGCAACCCGGAGGCAGTGGCCAGCATGCTCCGCACATGGCTGCAGGACGAAGGGGAAAGGGGCTGGTAGCGTATGGCGCAGAAACAGCAGCAGCAACAGGAACACCTGAGCGGGCGCGAGAAGGCCGCCATCCTGCTCATCGCGCTCGGCAAAGAATACTCCTCCAAGATATTCCGGCACTTAAAAGACGAAGAGATCGAGCAGCTGACGCTGGACATCACCAACGTCAAGCGGGTTGACGGCGCGCAAAAAGACGCGATTATCCAAGAGTTTTATGAAGAATGCCTGACCCAGAGCTATCTGTCCGAGGGCGGTATCGATTACGCCCGCGAACTGCTGGAAGCGTCGATCGGTTCGCAGCGCGCCTACGAACTGATCAACCGCCTCACGTCGTCGCTGCAGGTGCGCCCCTTCGATTTCGCGCGGAAAGCCGACCCGAACCAAATCCTCACGTTTATGCAAAACGAGCACCCGCAGACGATCGCGCTGGTGCTCTCGTATCTGGAGCCGGAAATGTCGGCCGCGATTCTGTCCAAGCTGCCGATTGACAAACAGACGCAGGTCGTCGTGCGCATCTCCACGATGGACCGCACCAGCCCCGAATATGTGCGCGAGGTGGAGCGTATCCTCGACCGCAAGCTGAGCAGCATGGGTATGGACGACTTCACAATGGTGGGCGGTATCCAATCTATCGTAGACATCCTCAACGCCGCCGACCGCACCACGGAACGCCGCGTCTTGGAAGAGCTGGAAATCGAGAACGGCGATCTGGTCGACGAAATCCGGCGCAAGATGTTCGTATTCGAAGACATCATCAAGCTCGACAAACGCGCCATACAGCGCGTACTCAAAGAGGTGGAGAACGCAGACCTCACCGTCGCGCTCAAGAACGCCACCGACGAGCTGCGCGGGCTTATCTTCGAGAATATGTCCAAGCGCCTCTCCGACATGATCAAAGAGGACATGGAATATATGGGTCCGGTGCGCGTACGCGACGTGGAAGACGCGCAGCAGAAGATCGTCAACGTGATCCGCAAGCTGCAGGATGCCGGCGAGATCATCATCTCTCGCGGGCAGGAGGATGAGTTGGTTGTCTAACGTCATCAAAGCCCGCACGACGCGCCTTTTGCCGCCGGAGGAACGCAAAATGTTCCAGGAATGGCTGCCGGACGAAGAGGACATCCTGTCCGACGAGGCGGAGCACCGCGAAGCGGCCGCTTACCAGGCGGCGTATGACGAGGTGGTCGCGGCGGCGCAGGAAGAGGTAGCCCTGCTGATGGAGGATGCCCGGCACAAAGCCCGCGCATTGGTGGACGAAGCCGCCGGGGAGGCGGAAAACATCCGGGAGACGGCCAGAGAGCAGGGACACCGGGCGGGAACCGAAGAGGGATACCGCGAAGGGTTCGCGCACGCCGGGGAAGAACTTGCGGAGCTGCTGCGGCAGGGGCAGGCGGAAGTAGACGCCGTCTTGCAAAAAGCCTACGAGATTCAGGGGCGGCAGATGTCGGACATGGAACCGGAACTGTACCGCCTCGCGCTCTCCGTCGCGGAAAAGATACTGGGCTACGAGCTTGACCAAAACAACGAGGCGTTCGTCTCGATTGTGCGGACGGCGGTCGATACCATGCAGTGCGAAACGCGCGCGACGCTGCATGTCAACGCCGAACAGTATATCGGCGCGTTCCGCTCCCGGGACTCCGTGCGCCTGAAGACCGGCAAGGGAGTCGTCACCGCGGGCGTGACGGTCGATCCGTCGGTGGAACCGGGCGGCTGCCTGATTGAAACGGAGAATAACATGGCCGACGCGTCGCCCGCGACGCAATTCGCGCAAATCGCGCAAAACTTGGGAATCGACTTATGAGCATCGACTTTACCCGCGCCGAAAACATCGTCAGGCAGGGCGCTTCCCTTAAATACTCCGGCAGTGTGCAGGCGATCTCGGGGCTGACGGTGGAAGCGGGAGGACCGGCGGTGCAGATCGGCGAGATGTGCCGGATTTATACCCTTGCGGGTGACCGCTTCATGCCGGCCGAAGTGGTCGGCTTTCGTGATAAGCGCGTACTGCTGATGCCGTACGGCGATCTGGTCGGGGTGGGTCCCGGTTCGCGCGTCGTTTCGACCAACCGCACACTGAGCATCAACGTCAGCGAGGCGCTCAAGGGACGCGTCGTGGACGGTCTCGGCAACCCGATGGACGGCGGCGCGCCGATCAATCCGGAGGCTACGGTTTCGGCGGAGAATATGCCGCCCAACCCGCTGGACAGACCCCTGATCGTGGATCCGCTGCCGATGGGCGTCCGCGCGATCGACGGGCTTCTCACCTGCGGGCGCGGACAGCGTATCGGTATCTTCGCCGGTTCCGGCGTAGGCAAAAGCACCTTGCTCGGCATGATCGCCCGCAACGCCAAGAGCGACGTCAACGTGATCACCCTGATCGGGGAGCGCGGGCGCGAGGTCAACGGGTTTCTGCGTCACGATCTGGGCGAAGAGGGGCTGAAGCGTTCGGTCGTTGTCGTCGCCTCGAGCGACCAGCCCGCGCTGATCCGCGCCAAGTCGGCGCTGACCGGGACGCGAATCGCCGAATATTTCCGCGACAAGGGGTATAATGTCCTGCTGATGATGGACAGCCTGACGCGTTACGCGATGGCGCAGCGCGAGGTGGGGATGGCGGCCGGCGAACCGCCGGTGTCACGCGGGTACACCCCTTCCGTGTACACGGTGATGCCCAAGCTGCTGGAGCGCACCGGTAACGCGCCGAACGGCTCGATTACGGCGCTCTATACCGTGCTGGTTGAGGGCGACGACTTAAACGAGCCGATCACCGACACGGCGCGGGGTATCTTAGACGGGCATATCGTCCTCTCCCGCGCGATGGCGAACCGCAACCACTACCCGGCGATTGACGTGCTTGCCAGCATCTCGCGCCTGATGCCCGACGTGACCAAGCGGGAACATTATAAACAGGCGGGGCGGATTAAGAGCATGATGGCCGTCTACCGCGACGCGCAGGACATCATCAACATCGGGGCGTATAAGTCCGGCTCCAACCCCGATATTGACGCGTCGATCAAGCTGAATAAGCCGATCACCGAGTTTTTGCAGCAGGATGTCGACGACGGGAGCCCCTTCGAGACGACGCTGGAGCGGTTGATGAAGCTATGAAAAAGTTTGTCTTTACCCTGCAATCGGTGCTGAACGTCAAGCGGGCGCAGGAGAAACAGCGCATGGGCGAACTGACCGAGTGCAACGCCCGTATCCGCAAGAGCGAGGCGATTTTGGAAGAGTGTCTCGCTCACGAGCGGGCGCAGAACGCGCAGTACCTGAAAGATCTGCAGCAAGGGCTTACGCCGTTCCGGCTCCAATGCTGGGGGTGGGCGCACCGGGCAATCCGGGAACGTATCGACTACCGCCGAAAGGTGCTGGAGCAAGCCGAGGGTGAGCGGGTCAGGATCCAAAAGGCGCTGGTTACCGCGATGCAGGAACGAAAGATGCTGGAAATTCTGCGCGAAAAGCAATGGGAAGAGTACCGCGCCGAAGAGAGAAAAGAAAACGATGCCGTGATTGCGGAATTTGTCGGTCACCGTATTTTTGAAAACGAGCAAGCATAGGGGCGGTTCATAAGCTGCCCAGACATCCGCGCCCCCTTCCGGCGGAAGGGATCGAACCAAGAAGGAGTTGACTGTATATGGCGGCGGCTACGACAGCCAAGGCAAAAAACGGAGGCGTGAAAGCGCCCAGCGTTAACGAGCTGGAGGCGCTGGCTCCCCAAAAAAGCCCTGCCGGAAAAGCGGAAAAAGCGACTGACCCGCCGGCAGAGCAGGGCAAATCCGGCGGAGCGTTCAAAGCCGCTCTGCTGGCGTCGCTCTGCTGGCTTGTACTGATCAGCGCGGTCATTCTGCTGATCATATACGACCCCACCGAGTATAAAGACATCCGCAACATGGCGCTGCTCTTCCTCAACCCGGAAGAAGAGGCGCTGGATGACTATTATTATGACAAAGTCCCGGAACTGCTGGATTGGGAGCGCGAACTCTATGACCGCGAAGCGGAGTTGGATGTGTACGAAGCGGAACTGGATGTTTTCTCCGACGAACTCGACGAGCGTGAAAGCGTCGTGAGCGACCGCGAGGACGAGGCGGAGTATCTTTTGGAAGAGCTTGGCGGCACGGAGGGCGGCGGCGTGATTATGCCCGACTTAACCGCGATCGGCAAGACGTTTGCCGCCATGTCCCCCGCCAGAGCGGCCGAACTGCTGGCCGGCATGGATGAGGTGATCGCCGCGCAGATTTGCCAGACGATGAACGCGAAAGCCTTGGGGCCAATTTTTGACGCGATGGATATTGACGCGGCGACGCTGATTATGGAGGCTTCAACCGAGCCGATTGAACTGGAGTAATTCCGTGTTGGGGAGGCATCGGGGTTTGCATACAGATTTTGTCCGCGCGGCGTCGGTTACGCCGGTGATGATTCCCGGCGATCCGCGGCAAAACGCGGAAGCGGTTGTTCACGCCATCCGTACAGCGGCCGGCGCGAACCTGATTGTTCTGCCGGAACTGGCGCTCACGGGCTGTTCCTGCGGCAGTCTGTTTACCCATGATGCGCTTCTTGACGCCGCCGAAGACGCTTTGGCGGCTTTGCTGCGGGAGACGAACGATGTGCCCGCGTTGATCGCCGTCGGTTTACCGGTGCGGGTGAACCAACGGGTATATAACTGCGCCGCAGTGATGTCGGAGGGGAACCTGCTGGGTGTGGTGCCGAAGAGCGCCCTAACAAGCGATAGCTTCTTCCAAACCGGCGCGGGTTCCGGCGGAACGGTCGTGCTCTGCGGCGAGACTGTCCCGTTCGGAACGGACTTGCTCTTCGACGGCGGCGGGGGGTTCCGCGCCGCCTTTACACTGGGGGAAGACCCCGCCCCGCCGCCCGCCGCGACGGTCGTCGGGCATCTGTCGGCTGTTCCGGTATGGGCGGGAGAGCGCCTCCGCGATATAGTTCGGGTGCAGTCGGCACGGCTGCGCTGCGCGGTCGTCTGCGCGTCTGCGGACGCGTGCGGTCCCGTCTGCCGCGTGATTGCCGAAAACGGCGTTATATTGGACGCAAGCGGTTTTGAGGAACAAAGCAAAACAACGGTTACAGAACTGGATTTAGGGTTGCTGGCGTATGAACGCAGGCATCTATCGAACGATAGTGAGACAGTTTCCGCCCGTGCAATTCCGTTCCGTCGGGGCGGCGCGCCGGCGGAACTCAAGCGGCGGTATTCGCCGGAACCGTTTGCGGCGGAAGGCGGGGACGCGCTCACCGCGCACTGCCGGAAGATGCTGGCGATGCAGGTCCGCGCCTTGCAAGCGCGGCTGAAACGCCTCCCCGGAACCGGCGCGGCGGTGTCGGTATCGGGCGGGCTTGATTCCGCGCTGGCGCTGTTGGTCGCCGAACGGGCGGCAAGCCGGGAAGAGCGGAAACTGCTGGCCGCGACGATGCCGGGTCCCGGTACGACCGAGCGCACCCTAAAAAACGCCCAGGCGCTTTGCAAAGCGCTTGGCGTTCCGCTGAAGACCGTCCCGATTTTCAACGCGCTGGAGGGGCATATCAAAGACATCGGTCACGGCGGGCAGCCCGATGTGACCTATGAAAACGCGCAGGCGCGGGAACGCGCGCAGATCATGATGGATATGGCGGGTATTGAGGGATGTATCGTCGTCGGTTCGTCCGACCTCTCCGAAACGGCGCTGGGGTTCACCACCTTCGCGGGTGACCAGCTGAGTATGTTCGGCGTTAACGCGGGCGTCCCGAAAACGCTGATCCGGCACATCGTGCGGACTGCCGCGCTCGACTCGGGGGAGGAACTGCGAACCGTCCTGCTGGACATTCTCGATACCCCGGTTTCGCCCGAACTGCTACCAATCGAATCGGACGGCACACAGCGCCAGCGAAGCGAGGATATACTGGGCGATTACGCGGTTCACGACTTTTACCTATATTGGTTTGTCCGGCACGGGTACACGCGCGAAAAACTGCTGATAGCGGCGAAACGTGCCTTTAAAGGCAGGTATACCGACGCGGCGCTTGATTACGCGTTAACCCTTTTTCTTACGCGCTTCGCGCAGTCTCAGTATAAGCGCAACGCCATGCCCGAAGGCGCCGCCGTCAGCGAGGTTTCGCTCGCGCAGCAGGACTGGGTCATGCCGGGAGACATCGCGAACATTTTATAATAGGGGAGAACAACTCCTTTCCAGTCCGAAGCGCCGCAGGCGCGAGTTGTGAAGCGTGACAGCGGTGTTGTTCGGCAAGCCCTATAATAGTAAAACCAATCGTTGCGCAGACGGATGTGTTCCGCTTGCGCAACGATTGGTTTATACCCTTAAAAATCTCAGTTTTTCGAGGAGTGTTCAGCCTTCTTCTATCAGCCCGTAACCGCCGTCGCCGCGGCGGTAGACCACGGCGAAACTGCCGCCGTTTAAGAAATTGCGGAAAACGAAAAATTCATGACCGAGAAGGTTCATTTGCAGGATGGCTTCCTCCGGCGTCATCGGCTTGAGCGCGAAGCGCTTTGTGCGTATAATCTGAAATTCCTGTTCCTCTTCAAATGCCGTGTGCGGTATCTCAACCTCCCGCTCGAACGCGCCTTGACGGAGGCGTTTTTCGAGGCGGGTTTTGTTTTTGCGGATCTGGCGCTCTATGGCGGCGACCGCTTTGTCGATCGCGCCGAACAGGTCGTTTCCGGTTTCGCTGGCGCGGTAGAACATCCCGTCGTTGCTGACGGTGACTTCCAGCGTCTGGCGAAGCCCCTCGCCGGTGAAGGTGATTTGCGCGTCGCTCTCTTTCTTGAATAAGCGTTCCAGCTTGCCGATCTTCTTCTCGGCGTATTCTTTGATCGCGTCCTGAACCTTGGCATGTTTCTCTAAATATTGGTATTTCACGGGAGTACCCCTTTCTGTATGTTGTACATTCAGTATACCATACAGTCAGCGGTTTTGGCAACGGTGTTTTGCGTTACGGCATTTGCTTCTGGTTTTTCGACAGCACGTCGAAGGTGACGGCGCTCAACAGTACCAGACCTTTTACGACGCGCTGGACATTGGGATCAACGCCGAGAATCGACATTCCCATATTCAGAACGCCCATAAAGACCGCGCCGATGATGGTGCCGGCAACCGTACCCGTGCCGCCATAAGCCGCCGCGCCGCCGATAAAGCAGGAGGCGATCGCGTCCATCTCCACGCCGTCGCCCGCCGTGGTGGAGGCTTGCCCGATCCGCGCGGCAAAAACAAAGTTTAGGCAGGGGAGGAACTCAACCTCCCGCGATCTCCCCTTCTCTGTGCTGGATTTTCTCTAGGCGTTCGATTGTCCACTTCCCCTTAAAGCGTCACGTTTGTCCACTTCCTGAAATAGAAAGCGAAAATCAATGGGATGTAGCCTTTTCTACAAAAGAACAGTAGGATATCCAAGCATGAAAATTTCCATTGATTTTAACGCTCCATATGTCAGCATTGATCAGCTTGGTACATATACGCAGGCATATCGCGTTGAATCTCCTGAAAGAGGACAACACTAAAATGAGTATTAAGGCTCGGCGGCATCGCTGCGCTTATGATGATGATTACCTTTGCAATGTCCTCTTCTCCGGATACCGCAGCCTTTAGAGCCTTTTCATGCGTCAGCCGTGGAGATAGTATACATTGCCCTGACTTCCCGTCAAGGGGTTGCTACTTCTTGATTTCCCCAAAAAATC
>JAISVY010000017.1 GCA_031271325.1 Oscillospiraceae bacterium | reverse complement strand
ATGTGGAACTTTCTCCGTGTGATGTATGTCACGAAATGTTACAAAGTCTTGTACCAAACGCCACTGTAATATATGATTATGATTATAGGACGGAAACCAATCGTTGGAAAGAATTCAAGTTGGCTGAATCAAAAAAACCAACAGATAGCCCATTTGACAAAATTCCGCATGAATCCGGTGGCTCAAGCTGGCATGATCGGCTTATGTATCCAAGCGAGTATGTTTAACAATGCCGATTATTATACACTGCGAATAATAAAAAGTTTATTGTTTTCATTTGGGATAAAGAATAACGGGTTATAACAGCGGGAGCGGGTCATTCGGATTTGTCCGTTTTGCTATGTGGCGAGAACCCAATATCGCTAAAATAAACTATCCAAGTTGCGTCTAGTCGGAGAGGTGTTCGCATTTATTTTTTAGGTTGGTCTTCGGTAGAGAAACAATTCCCGTGTTTCGCCTGACAGTTGAGATTTTATCACCTAACGGGATATTGTGTATCGGTGCGTTTCGAGTTACAATAATCTCAGGCGCGCCAATACTTTACCGAAGGAGCAAAAAGAATGTATATTGCCGAAAACTTAAAAGCCATGCGTAAAGGAAAAGACCTGACGCAAGAGGAAGTCGCCGAGTTCCTCGGACTGTCGCCGCAGAGTGTCAGTAAATGGGAACGCGGCGATACATATCCCGACATTACGCTACTGCCAGCGCTTGCGAATCTCTACAAGATCAGCGTTGACACGCTGATTGGAATGGACAAAATCAATGACCGGCAGACCAGAAACGGTATATTTGCCTCTGCACATAATTATTGGCGAAGCGGTGAAATTGCCAAAGCAATACATATTTTTTCCGAGGGGCTAAAAACCTACCCAAACGACGAGGGTATCATGTCGGAATTGGCGATGGCACTTGCCCAAAGCGAAGATTCGGATGATCTCGCCAAGTCAGTTAAGCTGTGCGAACATGTGCTGTCGAACGGGCATAATGAAAAGGTTTTCCATACCACGCGTGCCGCCCTGTGCTTCATTTACATGAAGTCAGGCGAGAAAGAAAAAGCCGCCGCGCTTGCGAAAAAACTTCCGCACATACGTGAAAGCAGGGAGAATGTACTCGCTCAGCTTGACAAAGATCCGACCTCCGATGAAATCAATTCCTACCTGAGATTTATCGCAATCGGCGAAAACAATGAGCAAAATATAATCGAAATCGACTTCGGACTTGAAATGATAAAAATCTGTTCTGAACAGGATCTGCTCGGAAGGATAAAAACACTGCGTGATGAATTCAACGCGCCGCAAACAAAAGAAGGTCTGCGAAGACTCCCTCTGATTCAGATCAGGGACAAAAGTGAGCTTGCACCTGCTCAGGTTCGGGTACGGCAATACGCAGATTATCTGCTCGACAAAGAGTATGAAAATCCTGCCGACGCTGTAAATGATATTATTGAGGTGATTCAAAAAATTATAAAGGGTTAATATTCTCATCCTCCACAAGCGACCGCCCTCGCCGGCTTAACGCCCGCTCCACACATCACCGCGGCGGTGTCTGACACACGGCAAACGCATGGGCGGACAAAACGCACAGAAAGCGCCGTCCTCATGCAGAGCGCGACGACCCCGGCGCGCCGTGAACATCCCCCCTTGCCCCCTTCGAATCGAAGGGGGCAACTGTACATTGGACGATTGTACATTATACATTGTCAATTGCATAGAACCTGCGAGGCGTCTCCGGCTCAAAAGAAAAGGGTTCCCCGCAGCGTTTTACCCAACGGGAGGGTCTTTTTTTGCATGATTCGTCACTATTTCTATATTTTGCCGCTATCCGACACCGCTATAAGACACTGCAAAAAACAGGGCAGCATATTTAAGTATTTAACAATCAATAGCATCACTTATATTTGATATTAATGACTGTTTTTATGACTTTTTATACCACGTTTCAGAGTATTTGGGGTTAATAACCGTTGGCGACCAACTTCTACATTTTTCACAAATAATCTTGCATTTTCGCCCGAGCGGGTGTATACTATTAACAATGCCGCTTATAATGTTTCCCTTATTGCACACAGCGAAAAAGCGGAAATTTACAACTTTCACGCGCTCATGAAGGAGAGGATTCTTGTGAAACGTTTCACCACAAAACGTCTGTTGTCTGTCACGCTCACCGCTATACTGCTTTTGTCTCTGCTGTCTCCGGCGGCGCTCATGGCGGCGGAGCCTTGGGCGATTGACTTGGAGGGCTATTGGGGCGCTCCCGCCATCGAGACGATGCACTCGTACGGCATCGTGGAGGGCGACGCTAACGGTTATTTTGCGCCGACCCGTAAAATGACGCTGGCCGAGTATACCGCCATCATCAACAAGACATTCGGCTATGATACGCTCCCCGTACCGTCCGGTTACACGAACGTGCCGCCTGACATGTGGTACACAAATCACGTCAAAATCGCGCTTGCGCTCGGTTTTCTGGATGCCGGCGATTCCCTGAGCGGAATCATCACCCGCGAGCGGGCGGCGGTAATGTTGAGCAAAGCGTTGAGACTCGACGCGCAAAATCCCCCGATCAACACTGCTGACGGGTTTACGGACATTGCCGATGCGTCGCCGGAAGCGCAGAACGCGATACTGGCGTTGGAAGCGGGCGGCTATATCGTCGGCTACGACGGAAAATTCTCGCCGAAGAAAGAACTGACACGCGGGGAAACGGCGCAGCTGCTTCTCAACGCGCTCGGTCTTCTCGCCGACCGAACCTTTGACGCAGACGGAATGTCATATCAAAACGTTACCGTTCGCAAGTCGGGTGTCACGCTGAAAAACGCTGTCATCAACGGCGACCTGTTCATTACCGAAGGCGTAGGCAACGGCGACGTTTGGCTGGAGAATATCTCCGTCAGCGGACGTTTGCTGGTGACCGGCGGCGGCGAAAACACCATTCATCTCCGTAACGTGAGCGTCGGCGGCGTTACGGTGGACAAGCCTTCCGCCGCGGGGTCGCAGCCGGTGCGTTTCCTTATGGATCGGAACTCCATCGTTGTATCCTTCGGAACGGTTCGGCAAATCGTGGTTGACGGAGCGCTCGAAGCGCTCGTCGGCAGCGGCGTCAGCACCGTATTTCAACTGTCGGATAACGATATTCCGGCCGTCACGGTTTCCGAAGGCGCGGCGGCGGATGTCATCATCGCCGACGTTCCCGCGCACATCGGCGGGACGGGCGCGGTTGGCTCTATCGAAGCGAACGCGCCGGACATCATGATCGACAGCGGGCTGGACATGGATCCCTCGGATGTCACCTGTAACAGCGATGTTGCGATTGTCACCGACGACGACGGCAACGTAATCGGAACGGCGGAGAAAGACCCCGAACCCAGTCCTCCGGCGCACACGCCGTCTCCGAACGTGCCGTCGCCCAGCGCGGGCTATCCGTATTACCCCGAACCCAGCCCGTATTATCCCAACCCTTCTCCGGTATACCCGTCCCCGATCGTTCCGAACCCCTCTCCAAATCCCTCGCCGAATCCCTCACCGAACCCGTCGCCGGAGCCGTCTCCGAGCCCTTCACCCGACCCGTCGCCGGAGCCGTCCCCGAGCCCTTCACCCGACCCGTCGCCGGAACCCTCGCCGAGCCAACCGCCCGAACCCTCGCCAAGCCAGCCTCCGGAACCGTCCCCGAGCCAACCTCCGGAGCCGACATACGGCATATCGCTCACCCCCTTTGAAAACCATACCTTCCCCGCTGCCATGTACGGCTACGCCGCGCAAACCGCATTCGGCGTGACGGTCGGCAACACGGGTAACCAAGAAACAGGTGACCTCACCGTGTCCCTATCCGGCGCGGACGAAGGCAGTTTTACCCTATCGAAACAAACCGTCGGCAGTATCGCGCCGGAAGGGAGCGACAGTTTCACCGTCGTTCCGAACACCGGGCTGTCTGTGGGTGTATATGAGACCAGCGTCATCATTCGCGGCGGCGAAAACATCATCGAGAAGAGCTTTACTGTCCGCTTTACCGTGAACCCGGTACCGATCGGGAGCGCGGCGGTTACCGTCACCGTCCCGATTGCCGGCGCGGTTCCGGTTACGACCGCACCGGCGAACGGAGCGAACTATACCTGTTCGGGCGTGACATGGACCCCGGCGGACAACCCCTTTGCGCCGTCTACCGCATACACGGCCAGCGTTACGCTGACGGCGGCGGCCAACTATACCTTTGAGGGTCTCAGCTCGGCGACCGTCAACGCGAACACGGCAACCGCCGGCGCGAATACCGGCGATACGGTTACGCTGTCATATACCTTCCCGGCGACGCTTGCGAAGGCGGTCACCGGCATTACGATTGCAACCCAACCGGATAAGCTCACTTACATACACGGCGACACACCGGACCTGGCGGGGCTCACCGTCAATCTGACCTACAGCGATACCACGTCGGAGACTGTGACGGCTGCCGACTTCGCAGAATACGGTATCACGACAAGCCCGGTCACGGCGCTGAATCGCACAACGCACAACGGTCAGCCGGTCACGGTTTCATACGGCAGTCTCTCTGACGACACAGGCCCGTTAACCGTTAACCCCAAGCCAATCACGATTTATCCCACAACCGGGCAAAGCAAGGTATATGGCGACACCGACCCGGCTTTTAGCTACACAAACACCGCGCTCGTCGGCAGCGACACGTTCAGCGGAGCGTTGAGCCGCGTTGCCGGTGACAATGTGGGAACATACGCCTTTACCCTCGGCAACCTCGACGCCGGGAGCAACTATTCGCTGACCCTCGGCGGGAACGTCACGTTCGCGATCACCCCGAAACCGATCACCGTCACGCCGGACGCCGGGCAGAGTAAGGTTTACGGCGATGCTGACCCGGTATTTGAATACACAAACACCGCGCTCGTCGGCAGCGACACGTTCAGCGGAGCGTTGAGCTACACAGGCACGAACGCCGGCACATACGCCTTTTCCCTCGGCACCCTCTCCGCCGGGAGCAACTATTCGCTGACCCTCGGCGGGAGCGTCACGTTCGAGATTACCCCCAAGCCAATCACGATTTATCCCACACCCAACCAGAGCAAGGTTTACGGCGCTGCAGACCCGGCTTTTAGCTATACAAACACCGCGCTCGTCGGCGGCGACACGTTCAGCGGAGCGTTGAGCTACACCGGCACGAACGTCGGCACATACGCCTTTTCCCTCGGCACCCTCTCCGCCGGGAGCAACTATTCGCTGACCCTCGGCGGGAGCGTCACGTTCGAGATCACCCCGAAGCCGATCACCGTCACGCCGGACGCCGGGCAGAGCAAGGTTTACGGCGCTGCAGACCCGGCTTTTAGCTATACAAACACCGCGCTCGTCGGCGGCGACGCGTTCAGCGGGGCGTTGAGCCGCGTTACCGGTGACAATGCGGGAACATACGCCTTTACCCTCGGCAACCTCGACGCCGGGAGCAACTACTCGCTGACGCTCGACACAGCCAACACATTCGCGATCACCAAAGCACCCGGCATGGCTGCCGGTACGCCCGTTATGCTGTCCAAGAGCCACAACAAAATCGAGATCAGCCCCCTGAGCGTGGCCGGTAATGTGCAGACGGTGGAATACGCCATCAGCGAGCAAAACACCGCCGCGCCGGAAAATGGCTGGCAAGCGGGCAGCGTCTTTACCGGGCTGGAACCGGAGACAACATACTATGTTTACGCGCGCACCGCGTCCAACGCCAATTACGAAGCGGGCGAGGCGAGTGTCAGCGCGGGGATTACCACAGACCAAGCTCCCGATTGGGAAGAGCCGTTGTCCGTAGTGGTGGACTTTGAAGCCGACGCCGCAGGAAAAACGTACGGGTACACCGAAGGCAATACCGCGCCGACGGTAAAGGTGGCGGCAGACCCGGCGGCTTCTTCAGAAAAATCGCTGCAGGTCACAGGCAACGGTCACAACCAAGCGGCGATCATCCCGATCCGGCTCGAGTACGCGCTGGAGACGTATGAAAAGGTCACCTTCCGGTTCCGCCTCGCGGGCGCGGACTTCACCGACAAAATTATGCTGTACGCGGCGGACAGCCCCTCAGTGTTTATTAAGTACGGTTTCGGTAACGGAACCGACGCGCAATACGACTTTGCCGATTATCTCCTGGGAGAAACGGCGCAGTTTACAGCTTCCGATTTCAGCGGCGGCTGGCACGAGTTTGAGATACCGATTGGCACGCCCGGCGCGGCGATCAAAGATTTGACGGGCACGGTCTATCTCGCGATCGGGATTCATTCCGACGCGGCAAGGGACTTCCTGCTCGACGATATCGCCTTCACGCTTGCGGCACTGCCCGGCGACGCGGGCGCGTTGGTGGACGCGCCCACGCTGGAAAGCGTCAGCGCCCGGAACATCACGGTGCAGGCCGTGACGCCTCCCGGCAACGGGCAGAGCGTCGAATACGGCATCAGCACAACCGGCAGCGCGCCTTCCGTCTGGCAGGACGGACTGACATTCGGCGGTTTGTTTGTCGATACGCAATATTACGTCTTCGCCCGCTCGAAAGCCGGGAGCGGTTACCGCTCGGGTCAGCCGAGCGCGAGCCTCGCCGTGCGGACGACGGTTGAGTTGGCGCCCAACCCGCCCGATCAGGGCGCGGCGGAAACCGGCGATTACCGCAACCTGTTTAAAGAGCTGGGAAAATCCGACGCGGAGATCAACGCGAAGGTGCAAGCCGCGTATGATCAGCTCTTCAACAGCACCGACGACAATACGCGCATCTACTACCCGGTCGGCAGCGATATGGCGTATATCTACACGGCGGATACAAACGACGTGCGCTCCGAAGGTATGTCCTACGGCATGATGATCTGCCTGCAAATGAACGATCAAGAAAAGTTCAACCGCCTGTGGAACTGGGCAAGAACCTATATGTATAACGACAGAACCCAGAGGGAAGACACAAAGAACGGCAGAGGGTTCTTCGCTTGGCAATGCAATACCGACGGCTCGAAAAAAGACGTTGGAGTCGCGCCGGACGGAGAGGCGTACTTCATCACCGCGCTACTGTTCGCCGCCAACCGCTGGGGTAACGGCGCGGGGATCTACGACTACGGCTTTGAGGCAAGACAAATTCTGTACGATATGCTGCACCGCGATCTGGGCGGCTTGGATAAAACAGACGCGCCGGCTATGTTCCACCCCGAATACTACATGACAAGATTCGGTACGGTCGGCAGTGTCGCCGAACATACCGACCCCTCTTACCACCTCCCGGCGTTCTACGAAATCTGGGCGGAAGAAATCGAGTTTGGATCGCAATACTGGGACACCATCTGGTCAAACGAGAACGAAGCGATGAAAGACGTGGAATTCTGGAGAAAAGCCGCCGATGCCAGCCGCGAATTCTTCGTGAAAGCCACCCACCCGCAAACAGGGCTGAACCCCGACTACTCGACCTTTGAAGGTGCGCCTACCGGAAGCCAGCCGCAATTCCGTTATGACGCGTTCCGCACCGGGATGAACATCGCCGTCGACTACGCGTGGTGGGCGGAAGACCCGTGGCAGAAGACATTCGCGAACAGGATTCAGGCATTCTTCTCCCAAGAGCGGGTCAATCCCGGCGGAAGGGCAACATGGGGGCGCTTCACGTATCCGGTTTTGTGGGAACTGGACGGCAGCAAGGTCTATAACAACAACGCCGACCATTCGCCGGGTTTGGTGGCGATGAACGCGGTCGTCAGCTTTGCGGCGACAGAGGTCGTGGCGTGGGAATTCTTAGAAGAGCTATGGAACACCAGCACGACCACGGGGACATACCGTTACTACGACGGATGCCTGTATATGATGGGAATGCTGCATTGCAGCGGCAACTACAAGGCATACTTCTCCACCTCGCCGGGCAGCGGCGCGGTTAAAAACTCCCGCGTCACCCCGGGAACCGCAACCTTTGACAAGAACCACCCGGCGGACATTCCATTTACCGTCACCCTGAACGGCAATACCCTCGACAGCGTCACGAACGGCGCAGCCCAACTTACACCCGACACAGACTTTACGTTTGACGGTTCCACACTTACGCTGAAAGCCTCTTACCTAAACGCGCAGCCGCTCGACACGCTCAAGCTGACATTCGATTTCAGCGGCGGGTTGGACAGAACAATCTCGGTCAGCGTCAAAGACAGCTCGGTCGCGGTGACATGGTTCGAATTCGACGAAGACACGGAACTCGCTTACGGCGGCGGCGGAATCTCAGCGACGCGCAGAACGGACATCGAAAACGGGGTCTTGGAGATCACGAAAACAACTTCGTATAGCAGCTCGATGGTGCTGTTTACGTTCAATCTGGGCAACGAGACCCTTGAGCCGTACACACACCTGCATATAAAACTGCGCGGTGTAAGCGGAGACTTCACAAACAAAACATTCCGCGCGGCTTTGGTGGGCAGCGAAGTACAGCCGCCCTTCGGTGAACTTACGGCATACACGACCACATTCGCGACAGTCGGCAATAGCGGTCTTTCCACAGATTGGAAAACATTGGAGCTTCCCATTGAAGCGGGTATCTCAAAGAGCTTAACAGGTGAGCTGAGAATCGCGATCGGGCTTCCGGCAAATGCCTATGCCATACAGATCGACTCCATCGGTTTATATCCGCAGCAAGGTCCCACGGTTCCAAGCTCCGTCATCAGCCCGGCATCGGGAACATTCGATAAAGCCGCTCCGGCGGACATCCCCGTGACAATGACGCTGAACGGCAATACCCTCGCGCAGATCAAAAACGGCGGCGCGGCGCTTACCCCCGATACGCACTACACCGTCAGCGGCGAAAGCGTGACAGTAAAAAAAGAATATCTCGAAACACTGCCTGTCGGCACGGCGACCCTAACCTTCGTCTTCAGCGCGGGTGTCAGCAGAAACCTCACGGTTACCGTCAAAGACAGCAACGCTCCGGTGATCGTGGATTCCGTCATCAGCCCGACATCGGGAACGTTTGATAAAGCCGCTCCGGCGGACATCCCCGTCACAGTGACGCTGAACGGCAACACGCTCACAGGCGTCCAAAACGGCGGCGCGGCGCTAAGCGCCGGAAGCGATTATACGGTAACCGGCGACGGAGTGACGCTGAACAGCAGTTATCTCGCGGCGCTCGCGGTCGGGAAAACAACCCTTACCTTTATCTTCAATCAAGGGAATAGCAAAACCTTCGAGGTCAACGTAACAGACAGCTCGACGCCGCCGGCGACGACAAAGACATGGTATGACTTCGACGAGGATGCGGTGATTGAATACAGCACAGTAACGGGGTTAACGGCGACACGGAAAACGGACGTTGAAGACGGCGTTTTAGAGGTCAAAAAAACAACCTCTTATAGCAGTCCCATGATCGTATTAACATTCGATTTAGGCAGCACAAAACTTTCAGATTACACGCACTTGTATATTAGGGTTAAAGGGGTTGACGGTGATCTTACATACAAAACGTTTCAAACAGAAATTCTCAGCGATGGGAACACATCGTTTAATGCGATTGGCTCCAATACAGTATTCGGTACTATAGCCACCGGCGGATTCAGTACGTCTGACTGGACAGAATGGCAAATACCGATTAGCGCCAGTATACTCACAGGTGCAAAAAAAGACCTGACAGGAGAGCTAAAAATTGCCTTAGGAATGGTAAATACGGCTGAATTTGTTTATCAAATCGACTACATCGGTCTATACTCGCCAACGTTAAGTGCCTCCGCGGCCGGTACGAAAGGCGCGGTCTTTGCGGCGGCACCGGCAGCAAACAGCGCGCCCATTGACCCTCGCAAAGAGCCAGAAACCCTCGAACTTCCCGAAGTCTGCGCCTTGGTGCCCGACCCCGAGGACGACGGCACGGCGGTTAACTAAGAGCCTGTTCCCATAGGCGGAAGCACCAGAGGTGCCTGCTCGCTATCGCTCCGCCCGTTCACCCTGCGGCGAACCGCAGTTTCAGGCACTTTGAGAACGGCAACACGAGCGAAAATTTCCGTGTGAAACACAAAAAATGTACCGCTGAAACAAGCGGTACATTTTTTTGTATGAGCGGCGTCTGAACGGCGAATACTTCGTTTATAGGGAGGTGATTGCCGTGAACCGGCACCGATTTCATTCCGATATGGAAGCGGCGTGGGAACTGCGCCCGGACACAGACGAGACGCCGGGCAGCTATGCCCACCGCAACCGCTTCGCGAAACCGATTCAGCAGACGCAGAACGCGCAAAACGTGAAAACGGCAGAAAAACAGACTGTGGATTTGAAAAACAAAGAAAACGGGAGCTGACACAGTCTCCCGCGCCATAAAGGTCAGAACAGGTCAAATTTCACCATTGCGATCTGACCAATCCTGATGTATCATATGGTCAGTGAAGGTCAAATCAAAAAGCACAGCGGCTTTCAGGAGGTGTCCTCTATGGGTTTATCCGACGTTATCGCGCAATTTATTTTATCGGGGCTGGAGAGCTCCGACGGAGCGATTGAGCTGTCGCGCGGGAACCTCGCGGAGCGCTTCGGCTGCGTACCGAGCCAGATCAACTATGTGCTGACGACGCGTTTCACGCCCGAACACGGCTATATCATCGAAACCAAGCGGGGCGGCGGCGGATATATCCGCATCACGCGCGTCCGCCTGTCGCCGCAAACGCTGATCATGCACACCGTCAACACAGCCGGCGAAAGCCTTGACGCGGCGACCGCCGCCGCGCTGTTAGAAAACCTGCGGGATGTGCTGGGAGCGCCGTTTACCGACATCATCGGCGCGGCTTGCTCCGACCGGGCGCTGCGTTCGCTGGAGCCGCCGTCCCGCGACCGCGTACGCGCGTCGGTGCTGAAGCAATGCCTGCTGCATGTGATTTAGGGAGTGAAGAAAGATGTATTTTATCCGTACGATTCCGCAGACCGAGCCGAAACCCTGCCCCACTTGCGGCATCACGCTCGCCGAGATTTCGCAGGCCGGGCGGGCGGGCTGCCCCGATTGCTACACCTACTTTTCCGAGCGCCTGACGCCGTATATCCGCCGTGTACACGGTCCGGCGGCGCACACCGGACGCATTCCCCGCAGCGCGGGGGCGCATATCGCTAAGAAGCGCCGCCTCGCCGAGCTGCGCGAACAGCTGAACGCCGCAATCGAGCGTCAGGAATTTGAGCAATGCGCGAAGCTGAGAGACGAAATCGCGGCTCTCGGCACAAACGCGGAAACGGAGGACGTATGAACGGCAGTATCGTTTCCTACCGCGCGCGCCTCGCGCGCAATCTTCGCGGCATTCCGTTCCCCAACCGCATGGATAACCTGCGGCGCAGCGAGCTGATACGCAACGTCGCGGACGCGGTGACGGCTTCCGCCGGAGGGCAGGTGTTTACCTATCTGCCGCTTGACCAAAGCAACCGGGGGCGGGCGCTGGCCGAACGCCACCTGATCAGCCCGGAATTCGCCGCGGAAGACGCGCCGCACGGCGTTCTGCTGTCGGGCGACAGGTCGGTATCGGTGATGCTCTGCGAAGAAGACCATCTGCGGATTCAAACGTTCGGTTCCGATCTCTCCGCCTGTTTGACGGCGGCGCAGGACATAGAGGCGCTGATCGACGAGACCTTCCCCCTCGCCTACGACGAATCGCTCGGCTACCTGACCGCCTGCCCGACCAATCTCGGCACCGGGCTTCGCGCCTCCGCGCTGATGCATCTGCCCGCCCTGACCGAGACGCAGTCGATGCGCCGCCTGATCCAGCAAGCCGGCGCGTCCGGTCTCGCGGTGCGGGGGATCTACGGAGAGGGTACGCAGGCGGCATGGGGGTATTACCAAATCTCCAACGCCGTGACGCTGGGTTTGACCGAACAGGAGATCACCGGCGTGCTGCGCGAAGTCACCGACAAGATCGACGAACGCGAAAGTCAGGCGCGGCAAGCAATTTACGACAACGACCCAGTGCGGGCCGCCGACCGGGTTTGGCGGGCTGCCGGCACGCTGACCCATGCCCGCCGCATCTCCACACAGGAGGCGATGGAGCACCTGTCTACCCTGCGAAGCGGGGTTTTGCTGGGGATCGTTTCCGGGATTACGCCGGGCGACATCGACGCGCTGGAGATATGGCCGGGCTGTCTGACCGAAGCCAAGGGTCCGTTCGGCGACAAAGCGTCCCGTGACGAAGCGCGAGCCGATACATTACGCGAAACACTGAAAAGCATTCAATAGAGAAGCTCTAAAAACCTCGTGTTCGCCGTTAGGCGAACGAGCGGAGCGCTTGCGAACAGGCGGCTGTGCCGCGGCATCGCAAGCCGGAGCGGGAGGTTTTTAGAGTGACCCAATAGCTGAAGATATATCCCGACGGAGGTGGATGAAATGAATAACCGTTTTACACAAAAAGCCAACGCGGTTCTGCGTCTCGCCCATGAGGCGGCGGCGGAACTGGGGCACGGATATGTCGGTACCGAACACGTACTGCTGGGTCTGTGCCGGGAAAAAGAGGGCGTGGCGTCCCACGCGCTGAGCGGCGCGGGCGTACGCGACGACGCGCTGACGCAAAAAGCCGTAGAGATCGTCGGGCGGGGCGAGCAGGGGCAGAAACCGCTGCAAGGGCTGACCCCCCGCGCCAAGAGGGTGGTGGACATCGCGGGCAGCGAAGCGGCGCGGCTGGGGCACCACTTCATCGGCACCGAACACCTGCTGATGGGCGTGCTGCACGAGAGCGACTCGATTGCCTCGCGGATGCTGGCTTCGCTCGGCGTTGACGCGCGAAAGCTGTATAACGAACTGTTGCAGACAATCGGCGCGCCGCAAGGCAAAGAACCTTCGCAGTCCAAACGCGGCGGCGATCTGCGCGTGCTGTCGCAGTTTTCAAAGAACCTGACCGAAACGGCGCGGGAAGGACGGCTCGACCCGGTTATCGGGCGGGAAAAAGACATATCCCGCGTCATCCAAATCTTGTCGCGCCGCACCAAGAACAATCCCGTGCTGATCGGGGAGCCGGGCGTGGGCAAGACCGCCGTCGCCGAGGGTTTGGCGCAGCGTATCGCCGACGGCGACACGCCGGAGCATCTGCGCGGCAGCAGACTGCTCTCGCTGGACTTGTCGGCGATGGTCGCCGGAACCAAATACAGGGGAGAGTTTGAAGAGAGGCTCAAAGCCGCGATGGAGGAAGTGAAGAACGCCGGCAACGTGATTCTGTTTATCGACGAACTGCACACCCTTGTCGGCGCGGGCGCCGCCGAAGGCGCAATCGACGCGGCCAACATCTTAAAACCCGCGCTCGCCCGCGGCGAGATACAGGTCATCGGCGCGACGACGATGGAAGAGTACCGCAAATACGTGGAAAAAGACAAAGCCCTGGAGCGCCGTTTTGAGCCGGTGACAGTCGGGGAACCCACGCCGGAGGAAGCGGTGGAGATCCTGCACGGTCTGCGGGACAAATACGAGGCGCACCACAAGGTAAAGCTTACCGACGAGGCGCTGAAAGCGGCGGTCACCCTGTCCGTGCGATACATCGCCGACCGGTTTCTGCCGGACAAGGCGATTGACCTGATCGACGAAGCGGCATCCCGCCTGCGTATGAACGCCCAGACCGCGCCGCCCGATCTGCGGGAACTGGAGGAGCGCCTGACGGCTCTGCAAACCGAGAAAGACGCGGCTGTCACCGCCCAGCGCTTTGAGGAAGCCGCCCGCCTGCGCGACGAAGAGCGTACGCTCTCCGAAGAGCTGGAATCGCGGCGCGGCGAATGGAAAAAGCGGAGCGGCGGCGAGGTTGGCGAAGAGGATGTGGCTGCCGTCGTGTCCCTTTGGACGGGCATTCCGGTCACCCGCCTGACCGAAGACGAGAGCGGGCGGCTGCTGCGGATGGAAGAGATCCTGCACCGGCGCGTGGTGGGTCAGGAAGAAGCGGTCGGCGCGGTGGCGCGCGCCATCCGCCGGGGGCGGGTGGGGTTGAAAGACCCGAAACGCCCGGCGGGGAGCTTTATCTTCCTCGGTCCGACCGGCGTTGGGAAAACGGAGCTGTGCAAGGCGCTGGCCGAAGCGTTGTTCGGCGACGAAAACGCGATGATCCGCATCGATATGTCCGAGTTTATGGAGAAGCACACCGTATCGAAACTGATCGGCTCCCCGCCGGGGTATGTCGGTTACGACGAAGCGGGCGGGCTGACCGAGAAGGTGCGCCGCAAACCCTATTCGGTGGTGCTGTTTGACGAGATCGAAAAGGCGCACCCCGACGTGTTCAACCTGCTGCTGCAAATCCTTGAGGACGGCGTATTGACCGACAGCCACGGGCGGCGCGTCTCGTTCCGCGACGCAATCGTCGTGATGACCTCCAACCTCGGCGCGCGCAATATCACCGAGCCGGGCAAGACGATGGGCTTTACGCACGCCGAACGCGTACTCACGAACGAAGACATCCGCGAAGCCGTGACCAAAGAGCTGAAGCAGGCGTTCCGCCCGGAATTCATCAACCGTTTGGATGAGATCATCGTGTTCCAGAAGCTGACCAAAGAAGAAATCCGCTCGATTGCCGAAAAGATGCTCGCGCCGCTGACGGAACGCGTCAAAGGGCTGGGAATCACGCTGACGGTGCAGCCGGAGGTCTTAGACTGGCTCTCGGAAAAGGGGTATGACCCCGTGATGGGCGCGCGCCCGCTGCGGAGAGCCATCCAAGCCGAGATTGAGGACAAGCTGGCCGAAAAGATGCTGGCGAAGCAATTGACCGCCGAGAATGTACAGCTGACAATGGACAACGGGCAGCTGATTATATCGTAGCGCCCGCCGCCAGAAAAAGAGGGAGGGAACCGGTATAGAACGGATCAAAGGGATTTTCCTGTCGCGCGGCGCGATACGCGCCGCGCCGGTACGGTGCGACGCCGCCATGTCATACGCGACCGAGCGGATGAAAGACCGATTTTCGCGCCTTCCGTTTGCCCCCACCCACGCGATGCTCGTTCTCTTCGCCGGAAGACCGCAGATCGGGGCGCGGGGAGGGGATTACAGCGAAAACGAGGCGCGTCTGCGCCCCGCGTGTGAGGAATTGACGGCACTGCATCCGGGGCACCGTTTTTATGTGTCGGCAAACGCTTACCCGCTCCCCGCAGTGCAGGCGGCGCGTCTGGCGGGGCTTGGATGGATCGGGCTGAACGGGCTTCTCAACGTGCCTGGAGTGGGTTCGTCCGTAACCATCGCGGCGGCGCTGACCGATCTGCCGCTGCCCGAGAGCGAGGCGGGCGGATACTGCGAGGGCTGCGCCCTGTGCGCACAAAACTGCCCCACCGGAGCCCTTACATATCAAAGCGGAAACCGCCGGTTCGCCCGCGAGCTGTGTTTATCCCACCGCCGCCAAAAGGATGGGCTGCCGCCGGACCGGGAAGGCTACTACGGCTGCGACATATGTCAGGACGCCTGCCCCCACGCCAGCGGCAATTAACCTCTCATACAGGAGCTGCTGAACAACTGTTTTTCGACCCGAAGCGCCGCAGGCGCGAGTTGTCAAATTCAGAATTTTGGAGCTTTGTTTCGAAGAAATCAAAGTGAAGAATTCTGGATTTGCCGGTCGAAAAGAGTTGTGAAGCGTGACAGCTTCACTGTTCAGCAACCCCTATAATTGTACAAATAAATGAGGAGTGTGCCCTATGAAAATGTTTCGGAAAATCCTGTCTGTGATTCTCGCGTTTGTGATTTGTTTTGCTGTTGTTGGCGGGGGTGTTGCTGTTGCTGGCGTTGAAGATATGACTATGATAAGTCTAAAGATTAATTATTCTCCTGACGAATCTCTCCCGGGGAATGAACAATTTACAACATCAAACGCAATATTAGACTTTTTGAAGTCAATAGGTGATATCGATATCACATTACAAAGCGAATCCGGCGAGATAACGAGTATGGTCATTAGGGAATATGTAGGGGAAGATCTATCAACGGGTAATTATAAATCTGCAAACTATCTTCATTGGCAAAGTGAAGACCCCATTAGGGAATCACGAGGACAAGATTTTTTCCTTAAAACAGATGAATTTGCTCCCATATATGCATTTGGTTCAAACGTTGAGGCGGGAGTTAAATATTCAATTATATCTCTTCCAATGCCTCCGAACTATAAACTGAG
The DNA here is from genome assembly GCA_031271325.1 of Oscillospiraceae bacterium. Lineage (GTDB taxonomy): Bacteria > Bacillota > Clostridia > Oscillospirales > UBA929 > UBA929. The sequence goes on along the minus strand of JAISVY010000017.1, from coordinate 543 downwards.
TGATAGCGAGGTTATCACCACTTACTCAAGTTATGATGTGATCCTTATATCTATGAAAGCATATCTATCGCCATTAAGTGATGCTTCAAATGCCTCAGATGGTCAATCTGAGGACGTTCCTACGGAAGGCGAACAACCAACAGATAATTCACCGCCAGACAGTCATATACCGGACGATCAGCCTGCGACGTGGGCTGCGGAACGTGTAAATCGGGCGATTGATGAGGGAATAATCCCGGAATCTTTTCAAGGTCGATATACGCAACCGACAACTCGTGCCGAATTTTGCGCGTTGGCTGTCGCGCTCTTTGAGAAAGTGCGCTTTACAATTGAGGGCAGGAAGTCGTTTGAAGATACCAACGACGAAAACATAGAAAAGATGGCGTATATAGGCGTTGTCGGCGGCACGAATGCCGAGGGCACGTTGTTTAACCCGTCCGGGGAAATAACACGCGCAGCGGCAGCCACGCTCCTAACAAATTTGGCAAAAGCCGTTGGGAAGCCGCTGCCGATACAAGCGGCTTCCTTCAACGATAACGCTTC
>JAISVY010000081.1 GCA_031271325.1 Oscillospiraceae bacterium | reverse complement strand
CATTCCCGCGCTGGCGCGGCAGATATGGGGCGATTTTATTAAATTGCATTGTAGTAATTTCCATATGCATACTATATCACGGTTCAACTCATGTGTCAATAATTGTGTGAACAGACTCTAGATGAGAAGGAATTTATAGCGGATGATAACTTCCTTTCATTTGGACTGTCAACAATGCCAGGTTATACTGGCGGTTATGTTTCATACAATGAGTATAGTTTAAAAGAAGATGGTTTCACCTACAGTGGTGTCCAATTAGGAGATAGCTTTGATGAAGTGGTTATGCTACTTGGTGCGCCACAATACCATGTTACATATGATCTTGATATAAGTCCTAAAGGGGATAAATATTATATATATTATGATTTAAATCCAGAAAGTGAGAATGATTACCCCGATGGACTTCGCTTTAATTTTTCCGATGGTGTTTTAAGGGAGGTTTTACTGCGGCTTTATATATTTGATAAATGAGGTGTAGACGTGAGTATTCAGCGAGCTGGGTTAGTGGTTTCTCCCTTAAATTTCATGAGTAGTTGTGCTTAGACTCTCTTCAAAAACGGTTCATTATGTTACGAACAACCAGCTGAAGTATATCGATCCGTCCGGGAATATGAGACCAGAAGACTATGAAAACCTTTCCCCCGAAGCGATCGCTCAGCTTGAGGCTCTCGATGAAAAATATTGGGCAAATGGCGGAACAACAAGTTCGCCCGGATATGAAGAACTTGCGGCTCAAGCCGCGGCAATCCGCGGCGACCCAACAAACCAAAAAGGGTATAAGCCTCCCGAACCGCCGAAGCCCCCTGTTCCCCCTGCTAAGCCGCCGGCAAATCCTTCGCCGGCAAGCCAAGACTGGTGGAGTCAAGGTGAACTCCAACCTCTATCCGTTGCTTGCATTGTACCCCAACTGCCACGGAGGTGGCAACCAGAATACGAACATTATTATACGAGGAGGTGATAATAAATGAAAAATGCTATAAAGATAGTCAGAGCATCCCTAGGAAGACTAGCAACGATATGGCGATGTGCAAATTGCGGAAGACAGGTCGATCCAAACTTCAATCGGAGATGTCCATCTTGTGGAGGTCCAATCATAGCATCTAACGAAATAGAGAGATAGCGTTCAGAATTCCTCAAATAACATGAGCCAGTGGGAATTGTCGCAATGATTCTCCCATTGGTTCTTTCTTAAGCGGTAATCTCATAACGAAGAGGCCGCCGCAAGTTTGAATTACATATTTAACCTATCGGCAATGGAGGATCGACTTAATGCAACCCAACAAAAGCGAACTAGACCGGCTTGTTTATCAAAAATGCTATAATGATATGTACAAACCTCTTTCGGAATGGATCGGCACTCATCCCGCTTCGCTTGAGCTGAAGTATTCCCAGATAAAATACCCCGATACCGCTTCGCTTTCCGACATGTTTCTGGAGTTCACAACAGACGTGTCCATTGTCGGCGACACAATCTCTTTTGACGCGATCGTAAGCTGTGAGATCGATGTGGAAGAGGATACATACTACGACAGGCAAAGCGACACCGTCGGCCAATGGTTTAGGTTACACTGCTCGGTCGTCGTTGAGGAAAGGATAAGGGATTTCACTGTCCACCAAATAAAACTTTATTCAAGATTACGGCAGCCAAAACGCAATGGCGCCGCAGACCGTAACCTCGTCCCTATCATATACCTCAAAGACCTTGACGCGGAAGCAACCCGTTTCCTTGAGGAGTATTACCCCGAAGCCTTAACAGCGCCAATGCCGGTTCCGATTGAGGAGATAATCAAGTGTGATAAGCTGCGGCTCACTCTGATTAAAGGCGTGCGCCTGACAGACGACTTCCATATATTCGGGCAAATCTGTTTTTCCACAGGCAAGGTTAACGTATATGACGTTTTTATCGAAGAAGAAAAAGAAATCGAAGTCGGCAGGGGGACAATCCTGATCGACGCAATGACCTATTGGGAGCGAAACCTCGGCTGCGTAAACAATACGATCGCGCATGAAGCTTTCCACTGGCATCGGCACCGCGTATACGCATCCGTAAAAAGCATCCTGCGCGGGGAGAATTTCATAGCGACCCGATGCTTAACCAAATCGGCGAAATCATATCGCAGCGAAGAAGGCAAAACGCCGTGGACGGATGAGGAACGCATGGAGTGGCAAGCGAGCCACGTCGCTCCCCGTATCCTTATGCCGGTTCAAACCGTTGGGCAAAAGATCGAAGAGCTCTATGCCAAGTACGGTTACCACGAAAACGAAACAAACCGCACAATGGTTTTAGAGTGTGTGGTCGACGAACTCGCGGATTTCTATAAGGTATCAAAGCAGTCGGCAAAAATCCGCATGGTTGACCTCGGCTACAAAGAAGCGGACAGCGTCTATAATTATGAGGACTTCCTCCCCTACTTCGCGGAAATCAGTGAACGCGACGCGTTTTATGAATACTGCGATAATAAGGAATTCCGCGACATCCTAAACGCCGGTCTTTTTCGGTATGTTGATGGCAGCTACGTTATCGATGACGAGCGTTTTATTGCCGAGGATGCTGAAGGCAGTTATTCTCTGACCGATTACGCAAAGGACAACCTCGGCGAGTGCGCTTTGCATTTTACATACCGGCGCGTCGATATGCTCATTCACGGACAGTTTCACCTAGACACTTTCCATCGCGCCAATAGAAATAGCTACGAGAGAATGGCCGGCTATGATACGGACAAAAATGCTTCGGTCGTATCCAACGCCATAGCTTTCAGAAAGAGGTTCGATGAAGAGTTCGCCATGATGGCGGAGTTCAATAAGACGTTTTCTCAGAGAGTAGCTGATATAATGAAACTCAAAGGCTGGGACGCGCGTAAATTCTCCGAACGTACAAAACTGGAGCAAAACCATTACTATAGGATTAAGCGTGGAGAGACAGAAAACCCCGATCTTGAAACCGTTCTGAGCATCTGCATAGGACTTCAATTGCCGCCTAAAATAAGGGATGAGCTTATCAACCTTGCCGGGCTGTCTTGGAAAAACACGCGGCGTCATTTTGCTTATCAGCACATATTGAATAAAGCTGATGTTAAAACAGTTACCGACTTCAACGAGGCTTTCGCTTATCTTGATGTAGACGAAAAGCCGCCGCTGAAAGACGACGCATAGGCATATTATGTAAAAGAGAAGAACAACCTCAATTATCAAAAGTTTTTTGACATGCCATGTCAAAATCAGTAGAAGCCCGAACCCAGTAACTGCGCTGGGTTCGGGCTTTTCTTCTGCCCGCAGTTTATTTGCGATCCCCGGTTGCCTAGCAATCAGGTGGTTTTCTTTGACATGCCATGATTTGAGACGGTGCGAAAGATTCGGTAGTATCTGCTTGAGAAATGGACGAGCCCGTGATCAATCAACCTTATATAGGCCTATAGATGTTAATCTCAGAGGAGGACAAGCCCGTGAAAGAAATCCAGAATCTCGATAAGAAGCGCGTCTGCGACATCAGCGCGGACGGCACGGTTATCATCATCCGTCGTAAAGACTGCGTTACCCGAATCACCGCTAACAAAGACGGCACATTGAACATTACCCAAGAACGGATCAAGCCAACAGTATAGCCACATACCGAAATCCGCGAGAGCGCAAGACGACAGTGCGGATACCCACTTCGGGTATCGCTCTGTCGTCTTTCATTTACCTTGCGGATTGAAAACGGCCTCCTGCGGATTTCAGAATTTGAAATTTCACAGGAGGGAAAGCACATGCAAAACTGGCAGAGGGTCAGGAACTACAGGAAAATCGGAAACAGCGACGGCTCGATAACCTACATAATCATAGTGAATGGCAAAGATGTCGAAGTCAGTGAGGAGGTCTTTACAGCCTACTCACAAGCGGATCGCCGTGAGCGTTATCAAACAGAGCGCGAAGCGGGTCGTCTACTCTCGCTGGATCAAATGGATGAAGACGATGTTCTTCTTACCTATCTATCCAGCGAACATGCTGAATCAGCGGAAGACGCGGCGATCCGGCGGCTATTTACGGAAGAATCAATTACGGCTTTGGATTCGCTGGAGGCGGACGAGCGCCGGTTGATTCAAGCGGTGGTCATGGATGGGCTGTCTGAGCGAGATTATGCCGCGTCAATCGGATTATCGCAAAAGGGCGTCAACAAGCGTAAGCAAAAGATTCTGGAAAAACTCAGAAAAATGGTACTCAAACAATCGTGAGAACGGGAGGGACAGTGAGGGGGTAGTGAATCCCTTCACCCCGGCACCTTGACAAACACCGTCCGATTGGGCGGTCATAACGACCCACCGGGTACGTTGCCGCCCGGCGCCGCGCGCGAGGATCGTACAGCTAGCCGCTGGCACGGGAGCGCCCGCGCTTTCGGACCGGCACCGCCGCCCCTTAACCGGGCGGCGGGTGTCGGGATCGGGAGTCCGGCAGACAAAAAGCGCCGAGCGATTATGATACTTCCCTGAACCTGACCGGTAAAGGGCCCGCGAAGTAGGAGAAAGCGGGGGAACGCCCGCCGTGTTTGAAATAGAATACGGCCGGGTTTCATGCGCGGTTGCAACATCGCGATCCGGTGGGAATAAAGAAGAGCTTCATCGGACGCCAAGGAAGCTTGGAGCTTGAAGGCGTTTCGCGGCGCACGCGCCCGCAAGGGCGACCGGCGCGAAAGCCGGAAAGCGAAAGATTCCTGTCCGGCGGACGCGCATGAAGCTTGCCATCAGAAGAGCTTCATCGTCCGTCGAGGAATGGAGGGATTATCTTGACCATCGACAGAAAGCCGGATGAGAGCATACCTCTCCCGGCGCTAACCGAAACCCTTATGCAAATCTTCACCGACATCCTACCCCAATACGGCTTCACCTTCCGGGAGAAGCAGCTTGAACTGGCGGAGCACATCCTACATGTAATCAGCCACCGCGGAATCACACTGGCCGAATCCGAGGTTGGCACCGGGAAAACCATCGCCTACCTGACCGCAGCCATCCTCGCAAAACGGAGCCGGATCAATGACTTCCACCTGCGCTGCCATTATCCAAAGCAAGGCTGGGCGGAATCGGCGCATATGCCCATCGTCATCTCTACATCGAGCATCGCTCTGCAGAACGCCCTTATGAAGGACTACATCCCCGAATTGTCGCGGATTCTCATCCGGCACGATATCATCAACACGCCATTGACGGCGGTGATTCGTAAGGGGAAAGAGCATTACATCTGCGAAAAACGATTACTGCGTTATTACTGTAACTCGGATAAACAGACACAGGCACTGTTGGATCCGTGTATTGGCGTAGACGCTCCCTTTGACCTCACAGGCGCGGACAGTTTGTCGCCCGTCATGAAGCGCAACATCTGCGTATCCCGCGATTGCGCGCAGTCCCATAAGTGCCGCTACGCAATCCATATGAAACGGATAAACGATCCGACGATTGACTTCCAAATCACAAACCACAATTACTTCCTCGCCGATACCCTTCACCGGGCAAGCGGCAGGAAGCCGCTGCTGCCGCATTACCAGCTTGTTGTCATAGACGAAGCGCACAAGTTCCTCGCCGCGGCGCGTTCGATGTACGGCGTGGAACTAGTCTGCGACGAACTGCCGGCGCTGGCTCAATCAATCCACAGCTTCACGATCGGGAAATCCAACGGCGGCGTGAATGTACACCGTATCGCGAAGCAGATGGAGGAGCAAAACGGGAAGCTGTTTCAAAAGTTGAGGAGTAACATCCCGGCTACAGACGACGAAGCGGAACGCTATCCCGCTGTTATGGATGGCGAGGTTTCCCGGTACATGAAGAAGCTGCTTGGTATCACCGCCGATCTATCCGAAGCGGTTGCCGACAGCCGCGTCCATAAACTCTACCGTGATCGCCAATCCAAAGCATTGCGGAAGTTAGCGTTGATCAGGGAACGCATTGAGGCAATCCGGCAGCATAGCAACATCCATTGGCTTGAGAAAGAACCCCCTGCGCTTTGCTCCATCCCGAAGGATTTGAACGAACGGCTTTACCGTGACCTTTGGAGCGGCGGTATCCCTGTTGTCCTCACGTCCGGCACGTTATCGGCATCGGGGGATTTTTCACGAATCCGCGAAACGCTGGGGTTGAATCCTTTGCCGGAAACCAAGCTGTTCAGCATCAGTCTGCTGTCCCCGTTTGATTTCCGTAGGAACTGCCTGCTGTACCTCAGCCAAAACACGCCGTTCCCTGACGCGGAGGATAAGGGATACATTGCCGCTGTCGCGGAGGAGATAGAGCGGTTGGTACTCGCTTCGCACGGTCACGCGGCGGTGCTGTTCACCTCGTACAAAGTGATGGGACAGGTTCACGCCATCCTGAAACGAAGAAAACTGACATTTCCTCTGTTCCGGCTGGAGCGCGGCGGCGTTCACGCGATTGAACAGTTCAAAAAGAGCAGCAACGGGATTTTGCTGGCGTCTGGTTCGTTATGGGAGGGGATCGACATCCCCGGCGATACGCTGTCGATGCTGATCATCGTCAAGCTGCCGTTTGCGCCTCCCGACCCCATCGGGGAGTATGAGCGGTCTGTCTGCGGCAGTATGGAGGGTTACAAAGAGCGATGCCTTGTGCCGGATATGCTTGTGAAGCTGCGTCAGGGGTTTGGGAGATTGCTCCGCGTTGAGACTGACACGGGATGTGTGGCTATCCTCGACTGCCGGGCGAGCAGTGTCTACCGCGATGTTGTGCTGGAGGCGCTGCCACCCTGCGGGGTGACTTCGGAAAAATGTGATGTGAGAGGGTTTTACCGGCGCGTAATATCACCCTGTTACTTTTCAGAAGAGCGGTGAAAACCGGCCGGGTATGATTGACTTTTACACTGAATACAAATAACCCGAGGGGGAATCAATATGGATTGTGAGGACAAGAGTATGCCGGAACCTATCGAGACATATCATGAAAAGACCATCGGCAAAACGACATACCGGGTCAGAAGCGTATATATGGGACGGATTGAGCTTAGGAAAGCGCTTGAAGATTTGATCGTCAAAAGAATCCTGCGTGACGAGTTGTTCGGCACGCGGTACGAATAATGGTGTGAATATAAATTGTTAACGGAAAGAAAACAATGTCTTTGTGGACAGCAAAAGGGCTGCAATATGTGCGTATTTACGTTATAATGGGAACGTAAATCATAGTGCCCTGTGTTTTGCCACAAAAGGAGGTAAAGGTAGTGGCAAAACAAAAAGAAGTCGGTGTCTATGTCCGGCTTAGTAAGGAAGACTCACGCGCCGGAGAATCGGTGTCCATCGAAAACCAAAAGCTAATGCTTGTAAAGCATGTGAAAGAGATGGGGTGGGAGTTAAAGGAGATATACCAAGACGACGGTTTTTCCGGGACCAATCAAAACCGCCCGGCGTTCCAGCGTATGATCGCCGATGTAAAACAAGGTTTTATTAACGCGATTCTAATTAAAGACCTTTCCCGTCTTGGACGTAACTACCTTGAAGTAGGCAACCTTGCCGAGGTGTTTCTGCCGGAGCATGGCTGTGAGTTGATTTCTCTCAATGAGAAGCTCGACGATATGATGGTTTTTCGGAATTGGTTCAACGAACAGCACAGCAAAACGACCAGCAGCAAAGTAAGAGCAGCGAGACGGATTTGCGCAGAAAACGGCAAATTTCTCGGCACTTACGCGCCCTACGGATACAGAAAAGACCCGGCCAACCGTCACAGGCTTGTGATTGATGATGCGACGGCTCCGATTATCAGCAGAATATTCGAGTCGCGGGCAGCAGGGAAAAGCTATCGAGCGATAGCAATTGAACTCAACAATGAAGGCATCGTTTCCCCGCGAGAGTATTACTATCAAGGAAAAGACCGTCAGAACCCTTGTAAAACCAACGGCTTATGGAGCGAGACATCCGTTAAAGACATTATGAAGAATGAGGTTTATATAGGGAACACCGTTCAAGGTAAGGCGGGTACGATATCCTATAAAAACCATAAGCAGGTCGGCAAGCCGGAGGAAGAGTGGATTCGGGCGGAAGCGACACATGAACCCCTTATTAACCGCGGGTTATGGGATAGGGTTCAGTCCCTTTCTCAAAGGCAATACAAGCCCCGGTTGAGGAATGACGGCGAAGCGAATCTGTTCACGGGTCTGTTATACTGTTCTGATTGCGGCTTTAAGTTGCGTGGTCAAATAGAGCGCCGAAAGCGTAAAGACGGGAGCGAACGTAAGAGCGTATCCTATATGTGCGGTACATACGCCCACAGTGGCAAAGACGCCTGCACCATCCACGGAATAAGCGAAAAGGCTTTAACGGAATTGGTCATCACCCATATTCGGACACACGCGCAAATGGTTGATTGCGATGAGGCGCGTATCATTGAAGAAATTCTGTTCGCGCAGGGCAAAGACTCTATGTCCTACCGCTCCGCGTTTACAAAAGAGACGGAGGCTCATAAAAAGCAGATCGCCAAGCTGGATTTGCTGATAGAGAGCCTTTATGAAGACAGAGTGACAGGGCTTGTGCCGGAGAGTATGTTCAAACGTCAGGTGCAGAAATATGAGAGGGACAGGGCTGACCGTTTGGCTTCGGTGAAAGCATTGGAGCAACGAATGGGAAAACTTCTGCGAAACGCGGACAACGCTTCAACTCAGGCAGTCGCTTGGGCAGCAATGATAAAGCCTTATTCGAAGTTGGAAACGCTAGACACGGAAACCCTGTTGCTGTTGATCGACAGAATCATAGTTCATGAGGCACAGATCATCGGCGGTAAACGCGTTTGCGACATCCAGATATTCTACAACTATGTCGGCGACATCAATTGGTTAAGTGGTACAGAAGGAGAGGCGGTGGCCGATTGTGAGCGGGAAGCTATATAACGTTGGTATGTACATCCGCCTATCCCGTGAGAGCGTCAAATACAGGGATGATGAATCACTAAGCATTGAGAATCAACGTGCCATTTTGTCTAAGGTTATTTCCATGATGCCGGGCTGGGTTGAGAAGCGGGTCTACATTGATGACGGCGCAAGCGGTGCCCATTTCAACCGGCAGGGTTTTCAGGAAATGATGGAGGACGCACGACGGGGAACTATCAACCTTATACTGGTTAAGGATCTTTCGAGATTTGGCAGAAACTATCTTGAGGCGGGACGGTATTTAGAGGAGGAACTCCCCGCGCTGGGCTGCCGCTTTGTAGCGATAGCGGATGGCATAGACACAGATACGGGAGAAAACGACGTGATGCCGTTTTTGAACGCTATAAATGATTTTTATCTGAGAAACATCAGCGACCGAATCAAGTCTGTTATAACGGCAAAGGCAAAGGACGGGCAAAAGCTGTCCGGCGCCGCTCCCTACGGATACGACCGCGACCCGGAGAAAAACACAAGATTGGTTGTGGATGAGTATGCCGCGGAAGTAGTCAAACGAATCTTTAATCTAAGGGCTGATGGCATTGGATACACTTCAATTGCAAGGATTCTAAACAGGGAAAGTATCTTGCCGCCCCGGTTGTATTATTTCAGAAAGCGAAGCCGTGAGACGAAAGCCGTTTGCTCGGAGATTTGGTCTATTAGGACGGTAAAGCTGCTTTTACGCAATGAGATTTATCTCGGTCATACTGTGGCTTTTAAGCGTGCGTGTCGTTCATACCGGGATAAGCGTACCGTAACCCGCGACGAGGTCGATTGGATACGGGTTAAAAACACTCATACGCCTATCATTGACGAAACATTATGGCAAAATGTTCAGAGGATGAACGATGCAGTAAAAGACCGGCCTTCCGTCACTCACGAACCAAGCCTTTTTTCTGGGATAGTTGTTTGTGCCGATTGTCATTCACACATGGCGCATACCGTAAGTACGGTTAAACGCAAAGACGGTAGGGAAATTAAATACGGCGGTTACATCTGCCGAACACACAGCAGAAGCGGCGGGGCGGTTTGCTCATGGCACAGAATCTCCGAGAAGACGCTGAAAGCTTTAGTGCTGGATCATATAAAAAGTATGGCGGAGAGTATTACACTTGACGAAGGCGGAATGCTCCATGAATTGCGGCAAAGGTTGGTCGGCGTACAGCATTCTAAAATGATCGATCTTGCTAAGGAGAAACGGGAACTGGAGCAGCGGCTTCACGCGCTGGATTTGCAGTTGGAAAAACTATACGAGGATAAGGTTACCGGCATTATCACAACAGATACATTTTCCGCCATGATGGCGACGACCGAGAAGCGGCGGCTTGAAACCGAGGACAGGCTTTCCATGTTGACACAAACCGCACGACATATTGAAAAGGTATTCGGCGATATAGATCGTTGGATAGAGCTGATAAGAGAGAAATCCTCCATCTCTGAGGTGGATCGGGAACTGCTTGAGTGCCTGATTGAGCGAATAGAAATTGGCGAGAGGTCTGACGGCAACAAAACGCAGAATATTCGTATTTTTTACAAGTTCGTCGGCTCGTGTTGATTTACCTTCTCAATCAACGCATGACCGTATAGACGCGGTTCAGCGTCAGGGAGATGATCGCCAGTATGTTCGCGCGAAGTGTCTCGATTGGCCATGTCGCGTAAATTTCGCACGACGCGGAGTTTTTGATGTAGTCCCGGAACGGCACCCAATAGTTCGGCGCGGACGCGTCTTCCGGCACCCCGGTATGCACGATAACAAACTCGGGAATCACCGGTTCGGGAAGCACGGCAAGTCCTGTGGACTGGGGAAGCTCTTTGACTTCGTCCTCGGGGATTTTCTCCGGGTATGTGCCGTAAAGGGTGCTCGGCGGAATTGTGATCTCCGAGGGCTGACCCGACGTTCTGGGGAACAGCGCGACATCCTGATATGTCTCCTCGTCGGGCAATATCTGCACGCCTTTTACGCTGACTTCCTCAAAGCCGTCCGCTTGAATCCGCACGTCGTACAGACTGTAAGGCTGCGGCTGACCGGGCTGCATGGAGTAGTCAATCGGCGGCGCGGTCAGGCGTACATCCAGCGTCTGTCCCGAATCGTCCGTGTACAGCTCGTCGAGAACCTTGTCCGGCGCTTCGCTCGATGTGATCTGAACCCGCGCTCCGCCCAGCGGTTTTGCGATATTTTGGTTAAACGCGGCAATTTTTAGATAACCATCCATGTTTTTATTCCTCTTTTCCGGTTTTATTGTATCGAAGTGTTGAAAATTGCGTGTTCGCTTGACAATGGACAGTTGACAGTTGACAATGGACAATTAGGACGCGTAGGGCGCGACGACCCCGGCGCGCCGCCGGTTTCAACGTCCTATGTAGGGTGCGGCATCGCAAAAGCGCCTGCGGCGAAGAGCGAGCTTGCTCGCTTGACAGCCGCGAAGCGGTAATGCCGGAGCGGGCAGTTTTCAACACTTCGTTAATGTATCCTATGTGCGGATAAGAGGCGCTGATACAGATGGGTTTTATAACGCCGGGCATGATTCCGGCAAGACAGCCGGTATCGGGGAAATGCTGAACAACTCTTTTTCGGCCGAAGCGCAGCAAGCGCGGGTTGCCAAATTGTCAACGATAAATCAAGCAATATAAAGCGATTGTTCGCTTTACGGTCATATACGGTACAGGCTCCAAAAACTTCTGCGTAAAGTTTTCGGCATCATCCCGCAAGAATATTTTCATTTGACATATCTCCCTGCCGCCTGTACAATAGAGGGGACAGAATGGGGGGGATCATAATGTCTCAAGAACTGAGCGAAATCCAGGAATATCTGCAAGGGATCGTGAAGAATGTAGGGCGTGTTATCGTCGGAAAGCGGGAAGCGGTGGAGTTGGCGCTGCTGACGATGCTCTGCGGGGGGCATATCCTCGTCGAGGACGTACCCGGTGTCGGAAAAACATCACTCGCGTCGGCGATGTCCCGCAGTATTCGGTGTTCCTTCCGGCGCATCCAGTTTACACCGGATATTATGCCTTCGGACATCACGGGTTTCTCTCTCTACAACCAAAAAACGGGCGAATTCGAATACCGTCAGGGGCTGATTTTCTCCTCGCTGATTCTGGCCGACGAGATCAACCGCGCCTCCCCGAAAACGCAGGCAAGCCTGCTGGAAGCAATGGAAGAAAACCAAGTCACCGTAGACGGCAATACATATAAAATGGCGAAACCCTTTATGGTTATGGCAACCCAAAACCCGGCCGATTTCGTCGGCACCTATCCCCTGCCCGAAGCGCAGATGGACCGTTTCCTGATGCGCATATCGATCGGCTATCCCGATTCTGCCGAGGAACGGAACATCCTGCGCCGCTTTAAGGAAGAAGATCCCGACATCCAGCCGGTGGCGCGCGCGGAGGAGATCGTTGCGCTGCAGCAAGCCGTTCGGAAAGTGCACGTAGACGACAGCCTCTACGACTATATCGTCAAAATCGTCGCCGAAACGCGCCGTCATCCCGAGGTCACGCTGGGCGTTTCGCCGCGCGGCAGCCTCGCGCTCTTCCACACGGCACAGGCGCGCGCGCTATATCTCGGGCGCGACTATGTCACGCCGGACGACATCAAGCCGCTGACCCAACCGGTGTTGGCGCACCGCATGATTCTGCGCCCGGAAGCGAAACTGCGCCGCGTGAGCGCCGCCGACATCTTGAACGGGATCCTGGACAAGCTCCCCGTTCCGCTGGGAAAACAAGGGACATGAGACGGAAGCAGTCCAGCGCCCGCCTGTTTTACATCCTGATGTGCGTGAGCACGTTTGTGCTCGCGTTATTTTTGGGCGGAAAAGTACCCTACGGGGCGCTTACGGCGCTGATTCTGGTGTTCCCTCTGGCGCTGCTGCTGGCATGGATACCGGGGCGTCAGTTGCTGGCGCGGCATAAACTGGACCGTGACGTCTGCCCGCGCAGCACCGAAGTACGCTATACGTTTTCCGTACGCAACAAGGGCTTGATACCGGCCGCTTGGACGCGCTTTGAGGTGAACGCCACCCACGAACTGCCCGATAAACCCGACGCGTTTGAGATGCCGTTCGGTCCCTTTCAATCGTTCCAATGGGACGTGACCTTTTCCCCGCCGCACAGGGGGGTGTATCTCCTGACGGTTTCCGGCTTCCGCGTCACCGACCCTTTCTGTCTGGTCACAAAAACGGTGACCCGCTCACGCGGCGCTTCCCCCGATACGCTGACGCTGACGGTGCTTCCCAAACGCGTTCCCATTCCCGACAGTTGGAAGGAACGGCTCTCGCCGCAGGGAACGGGCGGCTTGTTCGCCCAGAGCAGCGACGAACCGGCGGTCGATTCCCGTTTGTACCGTTACGGCGACTCGCCGCGCCGGATTCACTGGAAATTAACCGCGCGCCAGCGGGAGCTGATGGTGCGTCAGTATGAGAGTTTAGAGACCCGCCGCCTGCTGGTGGTGCTGGATCTTCAGCCCTTTGAAGCGGAAGCGCGCGCCGATTGCGAAGACGCTCTGATCGAATCCTGCCTCTCGGTGGTGCACTACGCTTTAGAGCGTCAGATCGACACCACGCTGGTATACGGGCAGAACGGAGAGCTTCGCCGCTTTACCGGCCGTGACCTCCGTTTTTTTGACGATTTGTGCTATGAGATGGCGGCGGCGCAGTTTAATTCCCGCCTCACCCTTCCCGAGCTGCTGATCCCGGAAGCGCATATGTTTTACCTGTTCAGCGTCGATATGCCGCAAGACCTCTCCGAATTGCCGCAGGACAGACCTGTGGACATCGCCGTCATTCGCGGCTTCGACGGCGAAACCGGCGGCACGGCGCAGCAGCTGCTGCGCGTTACGGTGCTGCAGCCATGAAGAAAAACAATCCGTGGCCGCTGCTGTTGATTGCCGCCACCAGTTTCGTCCTGACGCGCAGCGTGTATTGTATGCTCGTGATCCCGCTCTCCCCGGTTGTCACGCTGCTTTCGATCGCTGTGTTAACCGCCGCGCTGGCGGCAATTGTCCGGTTTCGCAAGCGTTTGCTGTTCGCGCTGCCGTTTATCCTCTTTTTTCTCGCGGCGTTGTATCCGACCGGGTTTTACCGGTGGTGCTATGCGGTCTACAGCGAGTATTCCGCTTGGATGTGGAACACCGTTCCGCATTTTCGCTTTGAGTTATTCACGACATTTTTGGTGACGCTCGCCGTGACGCTGCCCGTGTTTATCATCATCCGCTGTCACTCCCCTACGCCGATCCTGCTGTTTACGGGCGGTATCCTGTTTTTTGCGTTAGAAAACGCCGGATACCAGTACCCGGGCGGTCTGTTTTGGCTGTTTATGCTTTGCGTACTGCTCCAGATGACGCTTTACACGGAGCCGAAAAGCGAATCCGGGCAGGGGTCTTTTACGGGCGCGCGGACGCTGACGGTGCTGCCGTTCTGCATACTCATCGTCTGGGCGGCGGGCGCGTTTGCGGGAAGCGGGGCGGATCCGCTGCGGTTTCTGAGAGATCTCGGGCACGGTTGGGTTCAGGGCTGGAACAGCGGCAGCATCGGCGTATTCGGCTCGGGCGCGGGTTACGCCACCGACGCCACCAACATAGGCTCGGAACTGGGCGGACCGTTCCGTCCTACCGGCGAAGTGATGCTTATGTTAACGTTCGGCGCGAGCGTACGCGTCCCGGACTACCGCGCCCAAACAGCCCCCGAGAATTGGGACGCCGCTGGCGGCGGCAGGTTGGAAGTGTCTTACGGCGCAACCGGCGGCGCTGCCGAAGATGAAACTACCGTTGTTATAACGGAAGGCGGCAAAAAAGCGTATTTGATTTTAGGCGACCAGCGTATTCCCGTCTCCATACAACCGGGAAGCACCGATACCGACGGTAATTTTTCTGTGTCTCCCGATCAAACCATGAGCATATCGCTGCTCGCGTCGGGGGACGCGCCTTATCTGCGCGGCGGCGCGGGGCTGACCTATGACGGCAGGCGCTGGCAGTCGGGCGGCGGTGCGGAAGACACGGATTTCACCGCGCAAGACATCTTATCGACGACCGCGATTGATCCTCTGCTCTCTCAGCGGGATTGGAACGGATACCGGATCCGGCAGATGAACTACCGCGGCAGGAAACTTTATATGCCGGCCAATCTGCTCGCGGTTGCGGCCGACAGGCCCTTCGGCTGGGGACCCGGCGACGTCTATACCCTGAATGAATCCCCCCCGGCAGGCTATGAATACAGAATCGTTACCGCCGATAACCCGCCGGAACGCAACGCCTACCTCCCTCCCGAACCGTGGGAAGCCTATACCCAGCTTCCGGCGAATCTGCCGCAGCGGGTCAGGAATCTCGCCCGCCGCCTCACCGTGTACGAAGACGACTACTACAACGCGCTCGCGATCGAGCGCCACCTGATCCGTTACTTCACCTACAACCCCGACATGCTCCCGACCCCCGCGGGGGAAGACTTTGTCGATTACTTCCTCAATGAGCAGGGGGAAGGGCACTGCGTCTACTTTGCCACCGCGATGACCGTGCTTTGCCGGGCGGCGGGCATTCCCGCGCGTTATGTGGAAGGTTTCGCGCCCACCGAATTAACCGACGAGGCAGGGCATTTCCTCTATACCGACGCAGTGGCGCACGCGTGGTGCGAGGTGTATCTCGGCGAAGAACTCGGCTGGATGCTGTTTGAGCCGACGCCCGGCTATAACCTGCGGGAAGAACCGGTTTGGTTCCCCGAACCGGCGGTCACGCGCCCTTCGGCTCCGATACCGTCGCTCACGATGCCTTCCGAAAATATCCCCAGCATATCCCCGGCAGTTCCGGTCGCAGACCAAGGACAGCCGTTCCCGTGGGGGGCGCTGTTCCTGATTCTGTCCGCGCCGTTTCCGCTTGTCTTCTGCTGGTGGCTGCTCCGCCGCCGCCGCCGCCGTTTCGTCGCGATGATGCGCGCTGTCCCGTATACGGCAAAACAGGCGCATCGCGTTTACCTGCATATCGTATGGCTCGAGAAACACGCCCGGCTTGCGCCCAAACCCAGCGAAACGATCTGGGAGTTCGCCGAACGCACCGAAGCCGCGTGGCCGACCGCAGAACACAGCTCGCGCCGCGCCGCCGACGCTTACGGCAAGACCTGTTACGGTACGGCTCCGCTGACGCGGGAAGAGAGCGAAGCGCTGCGGATACACGCGGAAGTGCTGGAAAAGCGCCAACAGGTTTATCTCAGCCGCGCCCGCCTGTATCTTTACAGGAAGATACTCAGTCTGCTATAAGAGAGGACCCCTTCATGTCTGACATCTCACATCTGAACGAACGGCAGCGGGAGGCGGTGGAGTGCACCGAAGGTCCGCTGCTGGTGCTGGCCGGCGCGGGCAGCGGCAAAACGGCGGTGCTGACCCAACGCTGCGCGCGCATTATCCGGGAGGGAACGCCGCCGTGGGCGGTGCTCGCCATCACCTTCACCAACAAAGCGGCCAAAGAGATCAAAGAGCGCCTGATCGGCATCTTGGGGGAGGAAGGCGGCGAGGTCTGGGCGATGACCTTCCACGCCGCCTGCGTGCGTATTCTGCGGCGGGAGATCGGCGCGCTGGGCTACAACCGCAGTTTTACCGTCTACGACACGGACGACCAAAAACGCGTCATGAAAGACGTGCTGAAATCCTTAGACTACGATGAAAAGCGCGTCAACCCGCAAGCGGTGCTCTCGCTGATCGGCAGGGCAAAGGACAGCGAGCAGGACCCGAAAGCGCTGGCCGCTTCCGCGCCGGACGACTATTTTACCCGCATCGTCTCCGAGTGTTACGCACTGTATCAAAAACGTCTGTTCGACGCGAACGCGCTGGATTTTGACGACATCCTCGCGCTGACGGTGCGCCTGTTCCGGCAGGAAAAAGAAGTGCTCGCCTATTATCAGCGCCGCTTTTCCTACATATTGATTGACGAGTATCAAGATACCAACCGGCTGCAGTACAGTCTTGTCTCAATGCTCGCGGCGGCGCACCGGAACCTCTGCGTGGTGGGCGACGACGACCAGAGCATCTACGGGTTCCGGGGCGCGACGATTGAAAATATCCTGTCGTTCGAGAAGCAGTACCCCGAAGCGAAAGTGGTGCGTCTGGAGCAGAACTACCGCTCGACCGGGGCGATTCTCGACGCGGCCAACCGGGTGATTGCCAAAAACTCCGGGCGCAAGGGCAAGACGCTCTGGACGGGCAACGGACCGGGCGACCCGGTCAAGCTGGTGATCACGCACAGCGAAAACGACGAAGCCCGCTTTATCTCCGAAACGGTGCTGACCGAAGCGGCGCAGGGCGCGTCCTTCCGCGATTTCTGTGTGCTGTACCGTATGAACGCACAGTCGGGGCGGGTGGAAACCCAGCTCCGCATGTCCGGGATCCCGTATAAGGTCGTCGGCGGGATGCGCTTCTTTGACCGCGCCGAGGTGAAAGACATGATGGCGTATCTGCAAATCATCCACAACCCCCACGACGACCTGCGCCTGACGCGGATCGTCAACAACCCGCCGCGCGGCGTGGGAGCCAAAGGCATCTCCGTGCTTCAAGCGCTTGCCGCGCGGGATGGGGTGAGCTGTTTTACCGTAGCCGAGCAGTCCGATACCTACCCCGAACTGGCGCGGCTCGCGAAAACGCTGACGGATTTTACGCGGGAAATAACGGCGCTGGGGAAGCTTGCCCTGCTGGTTCCGCTGCCTGATTTATATGACGCCGTGCTGGACCGCTCCGGCTATCCGCAAATGCTGCGCGACAGGGACGACGACGAGAGCCGCGGGCGTTTGGAAAACGTAATGGAGCTGAAGAGCAATATCGCCGGGTATCAGGAGAGCGCGGAAGAGCCGTCGCTCGGCGGTTTTCTGGATGAGACGGCGCTGTTTACCGATTTGGACAAATACGAGGACGCGGACAACGCGGTGACGCTGATGACGGTGCATGCCGCAAAGGGGCTGGAGTTTCCCTCGGTCTTCCTGACCGGTATGGAGGAGGGCATCTTTCCCGGCAGCCGCAGCCAGCTCGACCCCGCCGCGATTGAAGAGGAGCGGCGGCTGTGCTATGTCGCCGTCACCCGCGCGAAGCGCCGCCTCTATGTCCTCTGCGCCGAGGAACGCCTGCTGTACGGTCAGACGAACCACAACCCGATGTCCCGCTTTGTCGGCGAAATGGGGCTGGAGCCGCCCTCCCGCGCCCCCGCCGCTTATGCCCCGGTGAAGCGGGCGGCCGGAACAGCCGCCCCTGCGCCGTCGCCGCGGCGCGCCCATATAAGCGAGTTCCGCACACCTGCCGCCGCGGCAAAACCCATATCCCTCAGTAAAGGCGACACCGTCGCCCATAAGCGCTTCGGACGCGGTTTGGTACTCAATGTCACCCCGATGGGCGACGACGCGATGCTTGAAATCGCGTTTGAGGAAAGCGGCACCCGCAAGCTGATGCGCAACTTCGCCGCGCCGTTCCTGACGCGGGACGAGGCTTGATTTTTTGCAGGCAGGTGATCCGATGACCCCTCTACAAAACAAGCACCGCGTCTGGGCGGAGATCGACCTCGACCGCCTTGTGCATAACTATACGCTGGCGGCGAAGACGCTGCGAAACGGAAAGCTCATGCCGGTCGTCAAAGCCGACGCTTACGGGCACGGCGCGGTGCGGACGGCGCTTGCCCTGCGCCGCGCGGGGGCAGACTTTTTCGCCGTCGCCACGCCGGAGGAGGCCTTGCAGCTGCGCCGCCACGGCATCGACTGCGCGCTGCTGCTGCTGGGCGCGGCGCCGCTGTCGCACATCCCGGAGCTTGCGCGGGAAGGCGTGACGCTGTGCGTCCCCGACATCCGAACGGCGCGGGCGTATAAAGACGCGCTCCGCGGTTATCCGGTCAGCGCCCACATAAAAATCGACACCGGGATGACGCGTTTGGGCATCCCTTATCCCTCCGCCGTTTCCGCCGCAACCGAAATCGCGGGCATCCTGAACGTCACCGGGCTGTTCACGCACTTCGCCGCCGCCGACGACGACGGGGGCTTTACAACGGAGCAGCTTTCCCGTTTCCTGTCTGTAAGCGGCGGGCTGCGTTTCGGAAACCCCGTGCTGCACAGCGCGAACAGCGCCGCCCTGCTTTCCCTCCCCGAAACCCATCTGGATTACGCCCGTCCGGGGCTGGCGCTCTATGGCTACTCCCCGATTCCCGGCGCGGGGGAAGCCCTCAAACCGGTGCTGTCTCTGCATTCCGCCGTGATGCAGTGCCATGCCGTTCCGGCGGGTACCACGGTCAGTTACGGGCGGGCGTGGACGGCGGCGCGTGACAGCGTCGTCGCCACCGTGCCGGTGGGGTACGCCGACGGGTTGTCTTGGAGCCTGAGCGGACAGGAGGGCGCGTTTTTGCTGGTACGGGGCGTTCCCGCTCCGATTGTCGGGCGGATTTGCATGGATTTTTGCATTCTGGACGTAACCGGCCTGCCGCAAACCGCGCCGGGCGACCCCGTGACGCTTCTGGGCGACGGGATTACCGCCGCCGATCACGCCCGCTTACTGGGTACGATCCCTTGGGATGTGCTTTGCTCGATCGGCAGGCGTGTGCCGCGCGTATACCGGCAAAACGGAGAAATTATAGAGGAGACGAATGACATTGACAGACTTTGATCTGGTGTTCGGTACCGGCGGTTTGCGCGGTATCCTCGGCGAAGGCGCGGGGCGGATGAATCTGCACACCGTCAGCCGCGCGACGCAGGGCGTGGCGGAATGGGCGGGCGGCGGAAGCGCCGTGGTGGCGTACGATACCCGCCTGATGTCGCGCGAGTTCGCCGAACAGACCGCCTGTGTGCTGGCCGCGAACGGCATCCAAGTATGGCTCTTTCCCCGGCCTGTGCCCACGCCCGCGCTCTCGTTTTCCGTCCGGCACCTGAACGCCGGATGCGGCGTCTGCATCACCGCGAGCCACAACCCGGCGTCATACAACGGCTATAAGGTCTACGGGCGGGACGGCGGGCAGATCACCCTTACCGACGCGGAGACGATCAGCGGGCACATCTCCCGTTTCAGCGGTTCTGTTAAAACCGTTGATTTCGAGCGGGCTATCGCCGAGAAAACCGTGCGGTATGTGCCCGACAGCGTACTTTCGGAATATCTTTCCGAAGTGGAAAAATTGCGGATTACCGATACGCCCTGCGACATCAAGGTCGCCTATACGCCGCTCAACGGCGCGGGGCGGGAATGCGTGGAAGCCATCCTGCGCCGAATCGGCGCGGCGTTCGTCACGGTGGCGGAACAGGCGGAGCCGGACGGGAATTTTCCGACCTGCCCGAAGCCAAACCCCGAAGAAGACAGCGCTCTGGAACTGGGGAGCAAATTGTGCCTCGCGGAGAACTGCGACCTGCTGCTCGCGACCGACCCGGACTGCGACCGCGTCGGCGTGTCGGTCAACCATCACGGCACGATGCGCCGCCTGACCGGCAACGAAGTCGGCGTTTTATTGCTCGATGCCGTCGCGAGGCTGCAAAAACGCCGCTCCGGGAAACCGCCGGTGGCGGTCAAGACCATCGTCACCACACCGATGGCGGAGGCGGTTTGCGCGGAGTACGGCGCAGAGCTGCGCAACGTTTTGACCGGGTTTAAGTATATCGGGGAACAGATCGGGTTGCTGGAGCAGGCAGGAGAGGAGGAGCGCTTTCTGTTCGGCTTTGAGGAGAGCTGCGGATACCTCTCGGGCACCCACGCGAGGGATAAAGACGGCGTCAACGCCGCCATGCTGGTCTGCGAAGCCGCCGCCGACTGCAAACGGCGCGGGCTGACGCTTGTTGACGCGATTGAGGCGCTGTATGATCGCTATGGGCGCTGGACGACAAGCCTTCGTTCGGTTGAGGCGGACGGCGAATTGGTCAGCGGACTGCGGCGCTGTCCGCCGCGTTCGATTGCGGGACACCCGGTTCTGCGAGTGACCGACTACCTATCGGGAATCGGCGGTCTGCCGCCCGCCGACGTGCTGGCGATCGAGCTGGAAAACGGCACGATTGTCGTGCGCCCAAGCGGTACGGAGCCGAAGGTGAAGATTTACTACATGTTAAGGGGAACGGACGATGCGGAAATTGACGCCGATTTTCAAAGATTATATCTGGGGCGGAACACGCCTTAAAACCGAGTACGGCAAGCAAACCGACCTGCCGAGGGTCGCCGAGAGCTGGGAGCTGACCGGCGAGCCGGTGCTGATCAAACTGATCGACGCGAAGGAAAGCCTGTCGGTGCAGGTACACCCGGACGACGAATACGCCCGCGCCCATGAGAACAGCGTTGGGAAAACCGAAATGTGGGTGATTCTGGACTGCGAGCCGGGCGCGTTCCTCTGCTTCGGGTTTACCCGCGAACTGACGCGGGACGAGGTTCGGGCGCGCGTGGACAACGGCACGCTGACCGAAGTTTTGCGCAAACTCCCCGTGCGGCGGGGCGACGCGGTCTTCATCCCCGCCGGAACCGTCCACGCGATCGGCGCGGGGATTGTGCTTGCCGAAATCCAGCAGAATTCCAATGTCACATACCGCCTCTACGATTTCGGGCGTTTGGACGCCGACGGCAACCCGCGCCCGCTGCATATCGAGCAGGCGTTGGACGTGGCGCTCCTGAAACCGTCGCCCCTGACCGCGCCGGGGCGCGGCGAGGCGCGCGTCTCTGCGGATTTCCGCGAGGAGCGTTTAGCCGGCTGCGAATATTTCACCGTTGACCGGGTCGCCCTGTCGGGAACATACACGCAGACCGCGCCGGGGTTCCGCTCCGTCCTGTGCTGCGAAGGGGATTGTACCGCCGGATGCGGCGGCGAAACGCTGCGGATAACAAAAGGCGACAGCGTCTATATCCCCGCCGGTTCCGGCGAGCTGACGCTGTCGGGGGGCGCGACGGTGCTGGTGTGCGGGCAGTTTACAGATAACAGATAACAGTCAGACGGGCAAGCGCTCCCCCGCAAATATGTATTGGGTGTCCCAACAACTTCATAATTAACCGCCTGCCTATTTCCGCATAGAATAGGTATTAAGGGCGGGGTTTTTTTGCGAATTTTCAGCATTTCATTTGTAAGAGGGGCTGCTTATGATGGACTACAACGAATTTCGGAACCGGGAGTATGAGAGGCGGGATAAACGGCTGCAAGACAGAAAGCCGATGACGCTTCAGAAAGGGAAACCGGGTAAAGAGTTCCTCCGTATCGTGTATGTCATGACATGGACGGGCATATGCGGCGGCAGCAAAGTGGTCTTCGAGCACTGCAACCGGCTTTCGCAAAGGGGGCATCAGGTGACCGTACTCTGTCACTTACCTAGACCGGATTGGTTTGCCCTCGACCCGCGCGTGGAATTTATACAGCCCGCGTACGAAGAGGTGCTGTGCGAGCGCATCCCCGCGTGCGACGTAATCGTCGCGACCTATTGGAAAGAAATTTATGAGTGCGTGGAGCAGAACATCGCTCCCGTGGTGTATTTCGAGCAGGGCGATACGCATCTGTTCGAACCCGGCGCGTGGGACGCGGGAATCATGGCGCACGTGCGTAAGCAGATGGAAGTCGCGCCGTTTGTCTATACCGTGTCGCGCTTCGCGGCGGAGAAACTCTCCGAGTGTTTCAACGTAAGCGCCGGCGTGATTCCCAACGCGGTTGACCGGACGGTGTTCAATTATGATCCTGCCGCCCGTTCCGGCAACAAAAAGCCGGTGGTCACCACAATCGGTCCCGATTACATACATTTCAAGCGCCTGCCGGAAATTCTCTCGGCTGTTCGCCGGCTCCGGGAAAAAGGGATTGACTTTGAGTTTATCTGGATTACCCCCGGCAACCCCGCAGCCGGGGTTACGGAAGCGGCGCTGGTGAACCCCACGCAGCACTCGATCGGCGAATGCCTGCGGCGTACCGACATCTACGTCTGCGCTTCGATGTACGAGTCGTTTTGCTTGCCGGTGCTCGAAGCGATGACCTGCGGCGCGGCAATCGTCACGACCGACTGCGGCGGCATCGGGGATTATGTGCGGGACGGGGAAAACGCGCTGGTCGTAAAAGAGCCGGGGGAGATTGTTTCCGCGCTGGAACGCCTGATCCGCGACGCGGACTTGAGGAAACGCCTCAGCGAAAACGGCTTGAAAACCGCCGAACAGTTTGACTGGGACATCACGGCAGACAAACTAACCGAGTATTATAAAGAGATAGCAGCCTATCAAGTGGTTGCCCAAGAGCGCCCGGAGGGTCATCGGGAGTTTGCCGCAACGGAGGGAAAGGTTATGAACACGGTCAGTCTCTGCATGATCGTAAAAGATGAGGAAAAAGTTTTGGCGCGCTGCCTGGACAGCGTCAAAGACGCCGTAGACGAGATCATCATCGTCGATACGGGATCTGCCGACGCGACGAAAGCCATCGCAAGCCGGTATACCGACAAAATCTACGATTTCGAGTGGGTAGACGATTTTTCGGAAGCCCGTAACTTCTCTTTTTCGAAAGCGACGATGGATTACCAGATGTGGATGGACGCGGACGACATCCTGCCCGAAGGAGGGGCGCAAAAACTGGCGGAACTCAAGAAACACCTTGACCCCACCGTCGATATTGTCACCATGCGCTATATCACCCACTTCGACGAAAACGGCAACCCGGTTCACTATTCCACGCGCGAGCGTCTGATACGGCGCGAGAAGGGATATGTCTGGCTGGGTCCCGTACACGAGTGCATTCCGCTGATCGGGAAGGTGATACACTGCGACGTCGAACTGCACCATAAAAAAATCGAAGTCCATCAAGACCAGCAGGGCCGCAACCTCAGAATCTATGAAGCGCTCGAAAAAAGCGGAAAGCCGTTTGACCCGCGTTCGCTGTATTACTACGCCCGAGAACTGCGGGACCACGGCATGTGGATCAAAGCGGCGTATTACTTCGAAAAGTTTTTAGACGGAAACCAAGGATGGGCGGAGGACAACATCGCGGCCTGCTTCAGCCTCGCCGGGCTGTACAAAGCGTTGGGCGACTATAAGAAGATCGTGCCCATTTTGCTCAGGAGCTTTGAGTACGCGCCGCCGCGCGCCGAGATATGCTGCGAGATCGGCTACTATTACAAGAACGCGAAAGACTTCGCCGCCGCGCTGGATTGGTTTAAGATCGCGGCATCTTTAGAACAGCCGAAAACAAACGGGTTTGTCCTTGTAGACTATTACGGGTACATCCCGAATATAGAAGGCTGCGTGTGCAGCTTCGAGCTGGGCGATTATCACCAGTCATACAGGCTCAATGAGGCTGCGGCGCGGTATAAGCCGGACTCTCCCGCGATCGAGCTGAACAGGAGCGTGCTAAAAGGGAGGGTCAGCGAATGAAACTGGTTCATACCTTGCTGTTTATGGTGCGCGAGAACACAAGGGAGCAAGACTTGCAACTGGCCGAACGCTGCTTGCGGTCCCTCGAAAAAAGCGAGCACACCACCGTGGTGGTGTACAATCAGGGGTATTTCACAAACGTTGAGCTGACCGAATATCTGCAACAATTCCGTCTCAACAGCGTCGTCATCGGCAGCGCGGTGAACGTCGGTATCGTGGCGGGGCGGCAGGGCTGTTTCCGGTATATATTCGGGCAGCTGCCCGACGCGGAATACATCAGCGAACTGCACACGGACATGATTTTCGCGGCACGGTGGGATACTCCGCTTTGCGAATACCTGCGCGACAACGCGGAGGAACCGATGATCTGCTGCGCGATTGTCACCGACGCCGAGATCATAGAGCGCTACCCGGACGGTATCGAAGACTACCTCGCGCCGTACAGAGGCGACCGGATCGGGCGCGGGCTGGTGCATCCGTGCGTCCACAGGGCGGAAGTCCTCAAGGCGGTGGGCGGATACGACACCCGTTTTCTGCCGGCGTTTCAGGCGTTTGAAGACGACAGCCTGTTGGTGAGCTATCATTACTATTACGGAACCCGCGCGAATTGGTTCCCGAAGATTCTGTACCGCTCCGTGGTGTACCACGCGATCGGCGGACAGCGGTACGGCTTGGGCGGCGATCTGTACGCAAACTTCGCGGGGCTGGTCAAGCAATACGGCGCGATGGGAATGGACGTGCTCTCGCGCGTACACGTAAACCCGTGGCATATCCAATTCTTCGGGGATCACTTTACGTCCATGGCAAACGAATGACGGCAAAACGCCTCCCCTACACAGGATGTTGAAACCGGCGGCGCGCCAGGGTCGTCGCGCCCTACGCGTCCTAATTGTCCATTGTCAACTGTCCATTGTCTGTTGCCATGAGGCGAAGGGAACGTGACAATTGCCACATTGTAGGGGCGGGGTCATCCCGCCCGCGGGTATCGCGGGAGGCAAAACGCCTCCCCTACACAGGACGTTGAAACCGGCGGCGCGCCGGGGTCGTCGCGCCCTACGCGTCCTAATTGTCCATTGTCAACTGTCCATTGCCACAGGCGAACACGCAATTTTCAACACGATTATACAATTTGTATTAAACCCCGATTGTCACCAGCAGATACCCCTGATGAAGCAAGTCCGTCAAGCCCTGTCTCCGGCGCTCTGCCCAAAGCCGAGACAGGGTTTCTTTCAGCGCGCCGCCCTCCATGAAATACAGAGAGGAATCTATATCAATCGTGTATTCCCGCTCGACGGTGTACCCCGCGTTGAGGAACTCCCCGGTCTGCGTATAGGAAGGTTCTTCCTTCCTCCACTTCCAGATTCCGTGGTTTTCTAAAAACTCTTTCCCCAGCCGGTAACAGAGGGACGCGGCGTTCGGCACCATCGAAACCATCTTTCTGCCGTACGGTTTCCACAAACGCAGCAACCGGATGCGCTCCGCAACATCAAAGTGCTCCAGCAGCCCGGCATGAAAGACACAGTCAAATTCGCGCTCCTCAAAGGGCAGCGCGATATGCGCGTCGTGAAGCACGGTGCGCAGCTCAATGGACAGCGTTTCCGCCACGGCGGACGCCAAACGCAGCGCGCTCTCCGAGAAATCCAGCGCCGTCACCGCGCGCCCCGCCTTCGCCAGGCACAGAGAGGTCTGACCGCTCCCCGAACCGATCTCCAGTACCCTGTCGCCGGGTTTTGTGAGGTTGAGCATCTCCCGCGTCCATTCGCTCTGCGCTTCGGGGGTCTGCACATCGTGAAGAAGTATGTTCAATTGCTCCTGGTTGTAAATGTTTCCCCATTCCTCCGCGCTCAACGACTTCTCCACTCTCGTAACCCCCGTTTTTATTTATTCGCGTTCCGCATCGCGCGTGACTTCTCCATGGGGTCACTCTAAAAACCTCCCGCTCCGGCGTGCGATGCCGCGCCACAGGCGCCTGTTCGCAAGCGCTTCGCTCGTTCGCCTAGCGGCGAACATGAGGTTTTTAGAGCTTCTCCTATATCATACGCCCGAGCGCCCTTCGTCTGAACGGCGGATTTTGCCGAAAACAAAGAACCGGCGGGATTGTCCCCGCCGGTTCAGTCTCAAACTATACAAGAAGTGTTGAAAATTGCGTGTTCGCCTGAAAGGCGGACGATTGCTGTCGGTCACGAAGCATCGTCGTCTTTATCCTCCAAATTTTCTTCCGGGCGGAAGTCTTTGTTTTTGTGGAACAGGTCGTACCTGGCGGGGACGACGAACAGGGTCATCAGCGTGGCGTTGAGCAGACCGCCGACCGAGGTGATCGCCATCGGCTGCATCATTTCGGTACCCTGCCCGACGGCGAACATCATCATGCTCATCGCGACGATTGTGGTCAGCGCCGTCATCAGGATCGGGC